>CAMJUL010000035.1 GCA_946408995.1 uncultured Clostridia bacterium
CAGGCCTACATGGGAAAGGGGCTGCTGCAGATTTTGGTGCTTCTGCAACAGCCCCCTTTTTTTGCCCTCTACGCGGCGGGAAGCAGGGCTTCCTCCGCCTGCTTCTCCACGCCCTCAGGATAGATCGTCTCAAACTCCTCCTGCATGGAGACCGTGGTAAAGCCCCGCGCCTGACACTCCTCTTTGAATTTTTCGGCCACGGCGGGATCCCCGTAGTCCCGTTCGGTGTCATCGCACAGCAGCATGAACGCCTTCCCGCCGTTCTTTACGGCGTACTCCGCCATGGCCAGGTCCCCGCCGCTGTTGCCGAACACCAAAATGGGGGCCCGGCCGATTTCGTTGATGATGGAGATCACCTTGTTCATCTGCTCGGTTTTGACGACCAGCTGCCCGCCCAGCACCACTTCGTCCTCCGGCGCGAGGGTGTACTTGCGTCCGTCCGTGTCCCCCTGCCCCGAGGCGGTCAGGGAGAACTGGCTTCCGATGATCCTCTCCGGCGGGATCCATTCCCCCAGGGGACCCGCGGCCAACTCCCGCACCAGGTGGCGTTCCCCGGCGCTGAGGATATAAACCCTGAATCCCTTTTCCGCCAGGTACCTCACCAGGGCTTTCATCGGCTCAAAGAATCCCTCCGCGTAGGTCATGCCGGTAAATCCCGCCGCGGGGGTCCCGGCAAAGGTGCGGATACAGGATCGGTATTCCTCCACCGTCATCCCCGCGAAGGCCTCCGCGGCGTACTGGGCGTTGGACTTGGCCCCTTTGGGCTCCTTTTCGCCTTTTCTCAGGGCTTCCTCCATTTTTTCAAGGTATTCCCGTGTCTCCGCCGGGGCCTGATACGTCGGGTCGTGCAGTCCCCTGTGGAGCAGCAGCAGGTGGTCAAAATAGGTGGGGAAACGCTCCCCGTACAGGGTTCCGTCAAAGTCAAACACCGCGACGCGCTCCTCCGGCGGCACAAAGGCCTCCCCGGTTACGTCGGTCACACGGTCCACAAAGGCCACGATCTCCCCGGCCGCCGGGGAGGACGGACGCCAGAAGGGAAGCCCTCCCGCCTCCGCACCGGCACAGGAAACGGTCAGCGTCAAAAGCAGCAGCGCCGTCATGAAACGTATTCCGCGCATTTTTTCTCCTTTCCTTCCGGTCCGCCCTTTACAGGGCGCAGACGTTCCGGGGCGTTCCGTCCAGAAAAGCCTGCAGATTGTCAAACACGATCTGCGCCCTGCGCGCCATGGATTCCTCCGACAGGAAGCCCACATGCGGGGTCAAAAGGGTGTTCCTGGCCTTCAGAAGCGGGTAGTCTTCCGGGAGCGGCGGCTCCATGTCGTATACGTCGATGCCGGCGCCGGCGATGCGTCCCGCGTTCAGGGCCTCCGCCAGGGCCGCGTTGTCCACGATGGGGCCCCGGGCACAGTTGATGAAAAGGGCCGTGGACTTCATCAGGGCCAGCTTTTCCCGGCTCAAAAGCCCCCGGGTCTCAGGGGTGGAGGGAATGTGGAGGGTCACGATGTCGCTCCGCGAAAGGAGTTCCTCCAGGGAAACGTACGGGATGCCCATCCCCTGCGCCTCCGGGTTCGGATGCCTGCTGAAGGCGATGACCAGGGCCCCCAGGGCCAGGAACAGGCGGGCCACCCGCATGCCGATGCGGCCGGTGCCGACGACGCCCACCGTGCGGCCGGCGATCTCCCGTCCCCTAAGGCCCGCGCTGGTTCCCCCGCCGCGGACCGCCGCGTCCCCCTCCGGCAGCTTCCGAAGCAGGCTCACGGTCATCCCCAGGACCAGCTCCGCCACGGTCCCGTCGGAATAGCCCGCGGCGTTGCACACCGTGATTCCCCGCTCCCTGCAGGCGTCCAGACCCACGTGGTCGATGCCGGTAAAGGCCACGTCCACCAGTTTCAGCGCGTCCAGGGCGCGGATCACCTCCGATGGATAGGGGGTGTTGGCGATGATCACGGCCCCGCAGCCTTCGCTGCGCCTTTTCAGTTCCTCCGGATCCGTGGTTTTTTCCGCATACGTCACAAATTCATGTCCCCGGGCCCGGATGGGGGCGGCCAGGGCTTCAATGCGCTCCCCGGGAACGCCCAGGGGCTCAAGCAATGCGATCTTCATAAGGGTCCTTCCTTTCTTTCGCAGGTGGAAAAGTTACAGCAGGAATTCCGGCCGTTTTTCCTCCCCCTCCGGGGTCACCATCAGATCTTTTACCGTAAGGGTTCGCACATGCCTCGCCCACAGGGCGTAGGCCGGAGCGTCGGCGGGGTCGATCATATGGGCGTCCGGGTACACAAGGTGCATGTCCCCGATCTCTTCGGGCGCGGTCAGGGGCTTGACGGAGGCCTTCTGGCGGAGATGGATGTCCCACAGCAGAAGATCCTCCAGGGGACGGCCCTCCATGCCCAGAAGGTAGCTGCCCCTGGGACCGCAGTCCCGCCCCCGCCAATGGGTCAGGGCGGCGTATCGCAGGGTGCCCGGCCCCGGCGCCTTTTCCCCGGGCTTCACCCGTCCCCGGTCATCCAGGCGCATGAACACCGGGCTGAAGGCCCCGGTCACCTCCAGGTCCGTCAGCAGCACTTTTTCCACACACCCGCCGTCCATCATCTCCAGGGACACGGCGGAATCCGCCCCCGGATGCTTCAGGCCGGAGGGGTCCGTCTCAAGGCCCCCGATCCGGCAGCGGCGCACCAGAATGTTCCGGAAATCCCCCTGGGTGTCCGTGCCGATCTTGACCGCGTTGCAGGCGGACAGGAACACGCAGTCCTCCGCCAGCACCCGGTCCGTCACCGCCTGCCCCGCCCCCTTGAAGCACAGCGCGTCGTCCCCGCTGGTCACATGGCAGCGGCGGATCCGCACGTTCCTGCAGCCGTCGATGTCCATGCCGTCGTTGTTGTAGTTTGCATGGTTTTCCACCCGCAGATCCTCCAGGATCAGGTTTTCGCAGTTCAGGTAATTCTGCATCCAGCAGGCGGCGTTGCGCTGCGTCACGTCCCGGACCTCCACCCCCACGCAGTCGATGAACCGCATCAGGAAGGGCCGTCCGGGGGTCCCCTGGGCGGTCTCCTCCCCGGGGAAATTCTGCGGGCTTCCCCGGCCGTCCAGGACGCCGCCGCCCCGAAGGCAAATGTCACGGCAGCCCTCGGCGAAGATCAGGGACTGATGCATGCCCATGGAGGTGTCCTGCACCGTCAGACGCCGGGCGTGATGCTCCGGATAGTCCCCGAGATCCGTGGAGGCCAGAAGGCGCGCGTCCCGGTCCACCCACAGGCAGACCCCGCTGCGCATTTCCAGCGTCCCGGACACGAAGTCCCCTTGGGTCAGCTTCACCGTGCCGCCCCCGGCCTTTCCGGCCGCGTCCAGGGCCTCCTGGATGCGCCGGGTGTCCTTTTGCCCGTTTGGGGAGGGGGTCAGGGTCCGGATCTCCCCCCGCGCCTTCCAGCCCTCCATGGCCTCCAGCTCCCGGGCCATTCCCTCCAGGTCCCGCCGAAGCGGCGTGTACCAGGCGGGCAGCCCCTCCGGCAGGATATCCAGCCGGCCCCCGTGCTCCTCCAGGGGGATCAGCACCGGCCGCTCCTTTAAATGCTCGTTGGGGGAATGCAGGATCAGGCGAAGATCCCCCTCCCGGGTACGGAACACCATGCCGTGCCCGCCGTCCTCCATAAAGACCGGGTCGATCTGGCGGAAATGCCCGTCGATCTCCCCGTTGTCCGACACGGCCTGGGCCTCGGTATAGCCGGCATCGGAGAAGGAGGCCCACAGGCACAAAAGCGTCCCGTCCGAGGTGCGCCACATAAAGGGCCCGTCCGTCACATACCCCTCCTTTCCGGAGGAGTGATGCATCCTTTTGCACCAGGGCGCCTCGGAAGCGCGGAACAGCACCCGGGGGGCGCCCGCGGGGCCCTTCAGGTCCTCCGTCAGCGGCAGGGCGCAGATCTCCCCGTCCCCGCACTGGACCCATTCGTGGCAAAAGACCATGTAGGGTTCCCCGGTGCGGGAAACGTAGAAGGTGCCGTCCAGGCATTCCCAGTCCCCGGGGGTCACCCGGCCGTCGGACCAGGGCACGAAGGGCCCCTGTGGCCTTTCCGCGCGCAGGATGGCCGTGCCCCGGCATAGGCCCTGCCGTTTGAAGGAGGCGAACATGTAATACGCCCCCCGCCAGGGATGCACCTCCGGCGCCCAGTAGTTCCTGTCCGCCCAGAAGGTGCCGTCGTTCTGAAAGCAGGCTTTGGGTCCCTCAAAGTGCTTCAGGTCCGCGCTTTCGTACACGTCGAACCCGTCGGCCTCCCCCCAGCATGTGGGGCCCCGGGTGCCGTAGAGCCAATATTTTCCTTCCGCGGTCAGGATATAGGGATCACGTATATTGATTTCGTCCATTCTCATATGGGCAGGCTCCTTTTTTCCGGTTTTGTTCTTCCTGTTCATTCGACACGGATTGTCAAAACCCTCCCGTCCGGACGCGTCCAAAGGGCATGCCGCGCGGGGATAAAGCGTTTTTTCCCGGAAAGGGACTTCCTGGACGATTGACCGCCCTCCCTCTGCGGGGTATAATGGACTTAGACATATGTACGTTTTTGTCCCGCCCGAACCAAATAAAAGGAGGCTCTGTATGTTCAGAAGAATGCTTGCCGTCCTCCTGGCCCTGACGCTGGGCCTGGGCCTTGTCTGCGTCCGCGCGGAGAGCTCCCCGGACGCTTCCCCGGACAACCGCGCCCTGTTCCTGGAAGCCCTGTCCCAACGGCTGGAGACCCTGGACCCCTCCAGCCAGGAGATCACCCTGTTCCTGAAGCCCTATATGGAAACCCTGTCCCTGGTCCTCCAGCCCGCCGGACAGGGGGTGCGACTGAGCGCAAAAACCGGCGAGAAGGTTGAAATGGCCCTGGAGGCGGGTCCTGAGGCCCTGTGGATCCTCTATCAGGGGCAGGTGGTGGAGGTGCCCTTCCATCTGCTTGAGGCCCTGTCGGACCCCGTACGCCATCCGGACGCCCTTCTTGCGGAATTCCCGCTTGAAAAATACCTGCCGGTCTTTGAGGCCTGGGCTGCAAAGGCCCTGACCCTCTTCGGGCCCCTCGTGCGCGTGACGCAGGCGACGCCGCCCTTTACCGTGCACATCAGCGCCGACGCCCGACAATTGATCACCGCCCTGAGCGGCCTTGTGGACGAGATCACCTCCGACCGGGAGACAATGGATGCCCTGCTCCGGGACCTTGCCCCCCTGCTGACCGCCCTGGGGGCGGAGGCCGACCTCCTGCCGGAGATGGAGGCGGAGACCCTTTTGGACGCCTGGCAGACCGCCCGCAGGCAGCTGCTTTCTCAGGCGCCGGATTTTTCCCTGACTTTGGACGTGACCGTGGATCCCCAAAGCCGCCTTTACACCCTGTCCGGCACGGTGTACGCCGGGCAGAGGCAGGCGTGCCTTGACGCTCTGCTGCGGCCCGGGAACACCCTTAACACCTATACCCTCACCGCCTCCCTTTACGGCAGCCTGCTGGATGGCGGCCGCCTGGACCTGAATATGAACAAGGCCCTGGACGGCTACCCGGCCCAGGCCTCCGCCGGCCGCGTCCAGACCTACCAGGTGACCGGGACCCTGGACTTTTCCTCCCCCTACGGGACACAGAGCCGCATTCAGCTGGACATGACGGAAAGCTCCTCCCTTGGCCGGTACTTTGCCGAGACCTTCGCGGGCACCGTGAAGGTGTTCTCCAACGCGCGAACGCTGGGTTCCGCCGATTTCTCCCTGATCCTGGGCAGCGACGCCCTGACCTGCCATGCCACCCTCCAGGACGAAAACGGCACCTTGGATGCGCGCCTGTACGGCCACGAGGGCGGGGCCGACTTACGCCTTTCCACGTCGGATGCGGTCTGCGCCCTGGCCGTGACCCTGAAGGATGGGGTCCCCGTTTACGCCCGCTTTGCCCTGACGGACACCGATTATGAAGAGGTGACCGAGCTGACCTACGAAGGCGGACATCTGGCCCTGCGGGACAGCGAACAGGAGATTCTCATCCGGGCCGAATACCCCGCCCCGGACCACCTGTCCATCCCCATGACCCGCACCGAGCTCTCCTCCGACCTGCCCCCCCGGACCGCGTATTTTGACGTCCTGCTGCCCGCCGGCGAGGACGACGTCCTTGTGAAGATCACCGCCACCGACGTGGACGGCCAGGAAGCCCTCCAGGGCGGCCTGACCGCTGTGCCCGCTTCTCCCGCCGCGTCCCTCGGGGAAACGGAATTCCGGCTCGTCCTGGACAGGGAGACCCTGCTGCGCCTTTTTTCCGATGTCCTGCCCGACGGAGCCCTCCCCACGGAGGGCCTCCCGGACCCGGACGGCCCCTCCTCGGGATGGACCCCTCCGGTCGAATAAAAGAAACGGAATGATTTGGAACTTCACGCAGGGTTTGGACGTTTTTCCCCGTATTCTTTGTGGGGAAGCGCCAAAGCGAAGATCCTGCCCTGCCGGGAAGGCGTTTGGCCCGTATCAAAGAAGGGCGGGCAATGCCGCTCCGCCCCCAAACCCATTGAACATCCATTGGAGGTAAAGCAAAATGAAAAAGACCCTGTCCCTCATCCTGGCCCTGGCCCTGCTGCTGGGGGTCTCCCTGTGTCATGCCGAAGCGCCGCTGGCCGGCGGCTGGATCGTCCTGGAGGACGATGACGCCCATGAGGAAATCGAGGAGCGTGCCGAAAAGGCCCTGAAGAAGGCCCTGGTTGGGCTGGTGGGCGCGACGTACGACGAAGAAGCCGTCCTGGGTTACCAGATCGTTGCCGGCACCAACTACTGCCTGCTGTGCCGGGTTACCCCGGTGGCGCCGGGCGCCGTTTCCCACTGGGCCCTGGTCTATGTGTACGAGGCCCTGGACGGCACCTGCTCCCTCCTGGCGGTGCAGGACCTGCCCCTGGGCATCCCGGAAGCCTGACCTCCCCTCACAATCCCGCGGGGCCGCAGAAGCACGCCTTCTGCGGCCTCGGGTTTTTGGGGGAAAAAAGAAATGAAGACTGAAAACGGAAGGCGTAAAAGGGAATCATCAGAACCGAGAGACCGCCGGAGCAGTCCTTCAGCCGTTCTTCATTTTTCAGTCTTAAGTTTTCCTTTTCCTTCTTCCCTCCCCTCCCCCGCTGTGTTACAATACTGCCGGCGATCCCGAATGGGGCTGCCACTGAAAAAAAAACGGGGGTACGCACGCATGAAATACCTGCAGATCCCTTCCGTATCCAAACCGGTTTCCCGCATCGTCCTGGGCGCTGCGGGGGGACGCTTCGCCGCGGGCGAGGACGTCAGCGATATCCTGGAGGCGGCCCTTGATGCCGGCATCAACACCGTGGACACCGCACGGGTCTACGGGGAGAGCGAAAAGGCCCTGGGCTGCTGGCTTGAAAAAAGCGGGGCGCGGGAAAAGGTGGTCCTTGTGACCAAGGGCTGCCACCCAAGCCTGGCGTTCCTCCGGCGGGTGCACGAAAAGGCCGCCAGGGAGGACCTGGAAAAGTCCCTGGACCTGCTCCGGACCGACCATGTGGAGGTCTACCTGCTTCACCGGGACGACCCGGGGGTGCCCGTCGGCCCCATCGTGGAGTTTTTGAACCGTTTTCATGAGGAGGGCCTGATCGGCGCCTTCGGCGGGTCCAACTGGTCCGCGGCGCGCATCGCCGAGGCCAACGCCTATGCCGCCGCCCACGGCCTGCTGGGCTTTTCCGTCACCAGCCCCCATTACAGCCTGGGACGCCAGCGGCACGACCCCTGGGGCAACGGCTGCCGGACCCTCACCGGGGAGCCCCATGCCCGGGAGCGGGACTGGTACCTGCAGACGGGAATGCCCGTGCTGGCCTGGTCCAGCGTATGCAACGGCGTCTTCTCCGGCCAGCTGAAAAGTGCCGACTGGGGCAGTCTGCAGAAGCGCTTCGGCCTCAACGTCCGCTGGGGCTACGGGAGCAAAGACAACCAGGAAAGGCTCCGCCGCTGTGAGGAGCTGGCAGCCCAAAGAAACGTCACCGTGGCACAGATCACCCTGGCATGGCTCCTGAACGGGGAGTTGAACGTCCTGCCCATCGTCCGGGCCTCCTCCCCCCAGCGCGTCTTCGAAAACGCCGCAGCCGCAGACCTCAGCCTTACGGAAAAGGAAATGAGGTATCTGGACCTTCAGGCCGACTGACCCATCAAAAAAGGGACCCAAGGTCCCTTTCCAAGGAGGCGCCCCATGGATACCGTCCTGATCCTGATCCGCCAGGTCCTGCAGATGTTTCTTTTGGTGGGCCTTGGCTTTCTTCTGTACCGCGGGGGAAAGATCACCCCGGAGGGCAGCAAGACCCTGGGCAACATCCTGATCTACCTGGTGCTGCCCTGTGTCATCATCAACAGCTTCCGGATCGAGCGGACGCCGGAGCACGCCAACGGCCTGCTCATCAGCGCGGGGGTGGCCGCGGTGCTTCTGGCGCTGAGCATCGGGGTGTCCCGTCTTCTGTTCCGGAACGACCCCATCGCCCAGTTCGCCTCGTCCTTCAGCAATCCGGGGTTCTTCGGCATCCCCCTGGTCACCGCCTCTCTGGGAACGGAGGCCGTGTTCTACATGGCCTTTTACATTGCCTACCTGAACATCCTGCAGTGGACCTACGGGGTCAGCCTGCTGACGGGGCAGAAGGTCACCGCCGGCTTCCAGCCCAAAAAGCTCGTGAAGGCGCCCTTCTTCATCGCCACCCTCATCGGGCTTGTGCTGTTCGCCACCGGCCTTGAGCTGCCCGGCATCCTTTCCGGCTGCATGAACAGCGTGGCGGCGCTGAACACGCCCCTGTCCATGTTCGCCATCGGGGTGTATCTTGCCCACACCGACCCCCTGAAGATGCTGAAAAAGCCCATCCTGTACAAGATCCAGCTGTCCCGCCTGCTTTTGATCCCCCTGCTGGCCCTCCTGCTGATGGCCCTTCTGCCAAAGGACCTGTATCAAATGAAGCTGGCGCTGCTCTTGTGCATCGCCTGCCCCGTGGGCGCCAATGTGGCAGTTTATGCCCAGCTGCACGGCAAGGATTACGCCTACGCGGTGGAAACGGTCATCCTCTCCACCCTGCTGAGCATCGTGAGCATCCCGGCGCTGGTGGCCCTGTCCTCGGTGGTCTGGTAACCCTACAGCAGCGGAAGGATCCCGGGCAGCGCGTCCTT
Source organism: uncultured Clostridia bacterium (assembly GCA_946408995.1). GTDB lineage: Bacteria > Bacillota > Clostridia > Christensenellales > Aristaeellaceae > RUG756. The sequence continues at coordinate 9,134 of CAMJUL010000035.1, forward strand.
CATATGCGCGTCCGTGAGGCCAAAGTCCATCTGTCTGTAGCTCCAGGCCGCCCGGCCGATGCCGAAATGGTCAAAAGCCTGGCTGATGGCCCCGTACCAGCGCGCCGCGTCCAGGGGATCGGCCCGGTCGATGACCCCGTATTCCCCGCAGTACAGCCGCACGCCCCGTTCCTCGGCCACGCGGACAGCCTTCTCCATCCGCCTTTCAAAATAATCCGCCCCCAGGGGCTTTTCCGGGTCAAGTCCGTCGAATTCCGGGGCGGGCTTGCCGAAAAAGCGCTCGGTTTCCTCCCGCAGCTTTTTCACCGGCTGCGTCAGGGAAAACCGGAAAGCCGGGTCCATCCCCCGCACCCAGGGCGCCCCCTGATGGGTGAAGATCATCGGGTCGTAGCAATGGAAATTGTAGATGACCCCCTCGTCCCTTGGCAGGGCCAGGTCCGGCAGGGCGTCGATGGAATTGTTCCAGTAGCCTCCCACCAGGATGCAGGTATCCGGCGCGATGGCGCGGATGCGCCCGATGCATTTGTCCGCGATACGGTTCCATTTTTCCGAATAGGCCTGGTCGGTCACCTCGTTGAGCAATTCGAAGGCCACGCGGTCCCCGTACCCGCCAAACCGTTTCGCCAGTTCTTCCCACAGGCGGTAAAACCGCTCCTGCAGGTCCCCGCTGTCAAAGAACCCCTCTTCGGCCTCCCCCGCGTCAAAGGAAAACCCCCGGGCCTTGTGCAGGTCCAGGACCAGGTTCAGTTTCTCCTCCCCGCAGGCCTCGACGACCCGCCGGATCCTTTCCGCCCCTTCCTCCAGGAAGCGGCCCTCCGCGTCCTCCACCAGTTCGTAATCCACGGGCAGGCGCACATGGTCCAGGCCCCAGGAGGCGATGACCGCAAAGTCCTCCCGGGTGATAAAGGTGTCGTAGCGCTGCCGGGTGTGGTCGCACTGGGAAAACCAGCCCCCCAGATCCACCCCGTGCTGATAGCCTTTCCAAATCTTCAGCATCTTTCCTGTCCTCCCGTTATCGGTATTCTCCAACGCCTATTGTACCCCGTCCCGCCCGCGCAGGCAACCGGGAAAAAGTCTCCCCGGGCTGCCCCCCTCCGGCGGCATACGGCTTCCTCCCTTCTGGGGGCGGAGCCTTGAAAACAAAGGAGCAGAACAGCCATGATTCGACTTGAAGAAATCTTCCGGGCCCAGCAGGTGCTCAGGCCCATCGTGCGCAAGACCCAGGTGGTGCGTGCCTTCGGCATCGCCCCCCAGTGCGAACTGTACCTGAAACCGGAAAACCTGCAGATCACCGGTTCCTTCAAGGTCCGTGGCGCGGGCTATAAAATGAGCATGCTGACGGACGAAGAAAAAAGCCGCGGCGTGATCGCCTGCTCCGCGGGCAACCATGCCCAGGGCGTGGCCCTGGCGGCACAGAAAAACGGCATCAAGGCGGTCATCTGCCTGCCGGATTCCGCCCCCATCAGCAAGGTGGAGGCCACCCGCGGCTACGGCGCCGAGGTGGTTCTGGTGCCCGGCGTCTACGACGACGCCTATCAGCGCGCCCTGGAAATGCGGGACAGCGAAGGCTACACCTTCGTGCATCCCTTCGACGACGAAAGCGTTATCGCCGGGCAGGGCACCATCGGCCTGGAGATCATGAACGACCTGGACGACATCGACGCGGTGCTGGTGCCCGTGGGCGGCGGCGGACTCATCAGCGGCGTAAGCTACGCCATCAAGCAGATCCGCCCGGGGGTCAAGGTCTACGGCGTGCAGACCACCGGCGCCCCCAGCATGTACAATTCCATCCACGACGGGAAAATCGAACGCCTGGACCGCGTTTCCACCATTGCCGACGGCATCGCCGTCAAACAGCCGGGCGTACATACCTTCGACGCCGTGTCTCATTACGTGGACGACATCGCCCTGGTGAACGAGGACGAGATCTCCGGCGCCATCCTGAGCCTGATCGAAAAGCAGAAAATGATCGCCGAGGGCGCCGGCGCCGTATCCGTGGCCGCCGCCATGTTCGACAAATTCCCCCTGGCGGGCAAAAAGGTGGTTTCCCTGGTCTCCGGCGGCAACATCGACGTGACCATCCTCTCCCGGGTCATCGAGCGGGGCCTGATGAAGACCGGCCGGTCCACCAGTTTGAAAATTGAACTGATCGACAAGCCCGGCCAGCTCAAGGACGTCAGCCGCATCATCGCCGACTGCGGCGGCAACGTTACCGAGGTCCATCACGAGCACGCCGGCTCCACCGAGGCCGTCAACGGCTGCTACCTGCGCATCAAAATGGAGACCGTCGACTGGGACCAGATCCAGCGGATCCGGGATTCCCTGACCGCGGAAGGCTTCAAGATCGTGTGATCGCAAAGGGCCGGGGCGTTCTGCCCCGGCCCGCATCTGTCTGGGTTCCCCGGCAGACTTTGGGTCCGTCCCTAAGTCAGAACAGCTGGATCTCCCCCAGGGCCCCCTCGGTCAGACGGAGAAGGAGGACGGGTAACCTGCGTCTCCTCAAAGGGCAGCACCAGCATTTCCCCGGGCAAACCGCCCGCCCCCTTCTCAAAGGGGATCTTCACGCCGTCATTGAGCAGGATCTCCCCCTTGATGCGCCGGCCCAACGCGGGATAAATCACCAGGAGGCTTGCGCTGACGGGCTCCTCCCAAACGAATTCGGCGTTTTTGTTTTTCCAGGCCCATTTCGCACTGGCCGACGTAAAGCAGAAATCCCCGTCGGACAGAAGGCCCTTTTCGTCGCCCTCGCATGCAGCCGCGCGAATGCGGTTCACCGCGCCGATATCCTTCAGGGGCCGCAGCTGCTTTGCCAGGGTAGGGCCGTTGATGAAGGCCGTTCCGTCCGAATGGAACCCGGCCCGGTCCACGCAGAACTGCCTGTTGCCTGAGGGATCCGAAGGATAGGTGTGCGTATGGTAGGAGGTGAACAGCTCCTCCCCCACCGTAAAGAAGGCGTTGTGCCCGGGGCCGGAAATCAACACACCCGATTCATCCTCCACGTACCGCATCAGGGGATTGTTGCTCTGGCGTACATAGGGTCCAAGCGGGCTGTCCGACACCGCCACGCAGACGGAGTATTCCTTCATATAATACCCGTTCACGCTGTAAAACAGGTAGTATTTCCCGTCATGCCGGAGGACGGCGGGGCCTTCGTTCCACAGGGGATCCACGCTCAGGGTTTCCCAGGACCCCTTGGGGCTCAGAAGCAGCACCGGCTCCCCGACGGCGGACAGGTAATCCCTGGCCAGGGGGACCCCCCAGATCTGGCTGACGGACACCCCGTTGATCCAATTGTCGGAGCAGTCCAGGGCATAAATCATATACGGGTTCCCGTTATCGTCCCAGGTCAGGGTCGCATCGATGGTCGCGTACTCCTTGTCCAGCAGCGGCCTGCCCAGCGGGTCCTCATAGGGCCCCGTCAGCCGGTCCGAGAAAGCGATGCCCGTATGCAGGCGGCCGTCCTCCGCACTGCGGGCGGTAAACAGCATCAGATACCGGCCGTCTATCCGATAGACCTCCGGCGCCCAGTAATTCTCGGAGCCCCAGGATACGCTCCGCATCACCCTTGTTTTTTCAAAGTCCGTCAGATCCCGGCTGATCCAGGCGGAAAAGCCCACCGAGCCGCCGGTGGCGAACGTCGCGTACCGGTTCCCCGCCCGCAGGGTAAAGGGGTCCCCGATCCCCTGGACAGAACGCGGATTCGCTTCGAAGAGCGACTCCGGATTTTCCAGATACCGCCGTCCGAAATCGGAGCCCGATTCTTTCCTGCGCGCGTCCGCGGCCTTCCGGTACGCCCCGTCCACCCGGTTCACCGTCACATCCATCGGAACGCGGCCCTCCAGGGTCTCCCATCCGACGGAGGAAACCGCCTCCTCCAGTTCCTTCCAGCAGGGGACGGTAAAGAGGACGCTGTTCTCCCGGTGCGCGGAATCGGTCAGGAATGCCTGGGGCAGGTTCCGATAGGCTTCATCCTCCAAAGCGGAAAGCGCCGCCGGGCAATGGCCCCCTTTCTCCGCCCAGGTCAGGGCGTTTTCGCTCATGAAACGGAGGAACCTTCCCTCGGCCTCCTCCGTTTCCCAGCCTCCTTCCCCGTCCGCCGTACGGATGAACAGATGGGCCGAGGCCCAGTTTTTGCATTCCTCCGGCGAAAAACACAGGGAGGGAAGCATGCCGTACGCCGTACCGGCCGCCTTCAGGGAGGGCTGAATCCAGGTTCCGTCCGTCAGGACCAGCAGCCTGCCTTCGCGGAAGGCGGTCTCGGCGTCCTCCTCCGCGCCAAGCGTATACCCCTCCTGCACCAGTTCCTTCATTTCGCCGAGCGCCGCCTGCAGGGCCTCCCGGTTCAGGGCCGGGTTTTCCGCGTCAAAAAGCGTACGGGCCCCATCCTTCTGGGCGTAATAGCTTAAAATCTGGGGCCGCATCCAGGCGATGTTCGTCCCCGCCCCGGTATAGCCCTGCGCCCGGGCCTGATTTGTCAGCGCCTTCAGTTCCTCAAAGGTCACAAATCCGTCTTCGGTATAGCTGTCCAGCCCGTAAAGACGCCAGAGTTCCGGGCTGTAATAGAGGACGAAGGCGTGCTCGTCCAGGGGAATCCCGTACTGTTCCCCGGCGTATCCGCCCAACGCCCACTGCGCGGCGTCATAGTCCTCCGCCCGAACCCTCGTCTCCTCCAGAAGGGGAAGATCAAAGGGGGAAAGAGCCCCCAGGTCCTTAAGCTCCGGAATCCGCTCCGGATTGACAAGACAGAGCTGCGGCCTCTCCGCTTCCTCCGCCGGCCGCTTCATCGCGTCATACAGGTCCTCTTCATACAGGGCCCGGTGAGTCACATGAACCTCTGTCTGGCTTTGGTTGAAGGCCTCCACCAGAGCGTCCATGGCCGCGCCGTCCGCCCCGGAAAGCACGGTCCAAAGCCGGATCTCCACCGGCTCCGCTTTGATTTCCGGCCCCAGCAGACGGAAATTGCGGATCCCGTACGAGAGTTCCGGCAAGCCCGGGCTTTCCACATAAAGGGAAAACGAATCAAAATCCCCCGGGGTCCAGACCTCGCTGATCTTTGTCCAGACGCCCCGCTTCACGCCTCCGGAGACGATGTTTTCCCAGCTCGGTTCGCCGTTCTTCATCCGGGTCACGGAGAGCACCAGCGTCGCATTGTCCATTTCCTCCTGGTACGCCTCGAAGCTGATGCGGTAATCCGTCCCGGGAACCAGGTCAAATTCCCGCATCGGCCCGTTCCAGTCCATATCCCGGCCTTCCATGTACAGCGCGCCGTCCCGGACCCAGATCCGCGCGTTCCCAAGCGAACTGGCGTACCAGCCATCCGTGTCCCTTGTAAAATCGGATACATAGCTTCCTTCGCCCGCCGCCGCGGACAGTACGCAGAAAAGAAGGATCGTCAAAAGCAGCGCCCCCGTCCACAGGGGAACGCCCTTCCCTCTCCCAATGCGGCCTGTCTTCATCTTCCGTCCCATCCAGATGCCTCCTTTGGATTTGTCCGCCCGGCGGTTTTTTGCTGCCCGTTTTCCTTTGTCCTGTTGTCTGCATTCTATCGTGTCCGGCCCGGAAAAGCAAGGGCCTGAACAGGTTATTCCGCTGTTCCGGCCCACCCTCAAATCCCGATTGAAAAAAAAGCTTCCCTGCTCTATAATCTCCGCATGGGGCCCCGGCGCGGCACTGGCCCTGTACGCGTGTCCGGCCGGGCCCAAATACAGGAAAGGAGCGTGCCGCGGCGCGCCGCGGCCAGTTCAAACCATGGAGAAAGTCTACACCCCAAACGCCCCCGAAGCGGTGGGCCCCTATTCCCAGGCCATGAAGGCAGCCGGCCTCGTTTTCACCTCCGGCCAGATCGCCATCGACCCCGAAACCAACACCGTCCATGCCGTCACCATTGAAGAGCAGACCGAGCAGGTGTGCAAAAACCTGTGCGCGGTGCTTACGGCCGCCGGCTCCGGCCCGGAAAAGGTGGTCAAGACCCTTTGCTTCCTTGCGGACATGGCGGACTTTGCCGCCTTCAACGCCGTCTACGCCAAATACTTTCCCTCCCTGCCCGCCCGTTCCTGCGTGGCGGTCAAGGACCTGCCCAAGGGCGTAAAGGTGGAGGTGGAGGCCGTGGCGGAGGCCTGAGCAGCCGCGATCTTCAGAACAGGCGAACGTTCTCCGGACACAGGCCCAGGGAACGCTCCGTCCCGTCCACCGCCACGGTATACCCCTCCGGCAGGCGGGACAGGCGTCCGCAGCCCGGCCGCTGATAATACACGTCCAGCCTCCGTCCCCGCACCCGAAGGTTTTTCAGGCAGAAATACCCCAGCCCCGTCCGGACGGGGCGGAAAAAGACGCCCTCCTCCTCCGGCTCGATGCCGGCGATGTGACGCACGATCAGGTCGATCCAGAAGGAATGGCAGTAGTCCGCCTCATCGCTCAGGGGTTCGCCCGTGCGGCTGTCGTAGAACTCCACAAGGCAGGGCTGCTCGACGTCCCCGAAACGGAAATGCTGCAGGGTGTATTCCCGCAGGTGCTTTTCAAAGGCGGCGTCCCATGCGTGCCCATGGGCCTTGGACTGCTTTGCCAGGGCGTCCAGGGCGATGCCGGTGGTGTAGGGCCAGGAGGGGCCGTTCCACATGCAGCCGTTACGGCCCTTGAAATACAGCCCCTGCCAGCCCCCGTCCGGGGAGAACACCGGGCAGTCCGCCGCCGTGGAGGCGAACCCCGACCCCAGGGCGAAACAGCTTTCGCTCAGGAGGGAATCAAACGCGGCAAGGTGTTCCTCCCCCGTGATCCCCGCCCACAGGGGGTAGAAGGCCACGATGTTTTTGACAAGGGCCTTCTCATCCGTTTCAAAATGCAGGTCGTAAAAGCAGCCGGTCGCCGGGTCCCACATTTTGGTGAGGATGTCCCGTTTCAGGCGCGCGGCGCCGGAAGCGAATTCCGCCTCGTCCCCGTCCCCCGCCAGCGCACAGAGCCGGGAAAGCCCAAGATAATTCAGATAGCTGTATACCGACCGGTCCACCCGCTTGAGGGGCGTATAGCCCTCCCCGGCGGGACGGACGGTATGCGGGTAGCCGCCTTTGGCAAAATACCAGAAGCTGGGCTGGTATTCCTTGCCGGTCAGGGCATGGGTGCGCTCCACCTGCAGGGAATCCCCCGTCCCCTTCGCTGCCCTGAATACGTTCCGCGCGTCGGTCTTGAAGGCGGGCAGCACCTGACGGACAAAGTCCAGGTCGCAGGTGACCAGATAATACAGATACAGGGCCCAGGAGGCGTAATTGGCATACTCCTTGAGAACTGTATCCGCCGCCGTGACCGCGAAAACGCCCCTTTCATCCAGACAGTGCGTCAGGGCCCGCAGGGCCTCCCGGGCCTCCCGGCTGTTCCCAAGCCAGCGCAGGTCCGTCACCTGCAGCGGGGTGGAAAGGGGAATGACCCTTGAAAACTCCCAGCCGGTGGGGCGCAGGGGCGTCTTTGGCATGCGGTGGCCCCGGCCCTCGTACACGCAACGGCCCGGCAGGTGTCCAAGGCCCGGCTCGCACAGGACATTGCGCAGGAGATAAAACCGGTAATACCAGCATTTTTCCATCAGGGCGTCATCGCATTCAAAGTCCGGCACATCCTCAAACCAGCGCATGTACGCGTCAGCCTTTTCCTGCAGAAGGCGCTCCGCGTCCGGCGCATCCAGAAGCGCCCGCAGCCCCGCTTCCATCCGCTCTTCCTCCCCGGGCAGGCCCACAGCGGCAGCCAGGAGGAAGCTGCGCTTCTCCCCGGGGGCCAGGGTCATTTTCCCGTCCCGCCAGGGGATGCTGCTGCCAAAGCGCATCACCGGCGTGATGCCGTGATTCCCGCAGGGGAAAACATAAGGTGTTCCTGTCTCCGCGCCCTCCGGCAGGGAAAGGCACAATGTCAGGGGCGTGTTGAGGCGGTTTTCCCAGCTTTGCAGGGACAGGGCCTGGTCCTCCCAGGTGATCAGCTTCCTTTCGGTGAAGGAAACGGTGCCGTCCTCAAAGGAAAACTCGCTTTCATCCGGCCGCCACAGGCTCCGCATCGGACACAGCTCCGGCCCGTATCCTTCCCGGTATACGGTAAACAGCAGGGGCAGGTTCATTTTATGGATGAAATCCGCCCGTCCGGAAAACCCCGGCGCCGGGTCCAGGTAATCCATCCAAAGCCGCCTGCCCGTGGGGCCCAGCAGCAGTTTGCCCGGACGCGTCCACAGGGCCCGGACGCCAACCGACAGCATTCTCCGGATCTTCTCTGTCATCTCTCATTCCCCCGGTTCCTCAGGAGCCGGGGCGTTTCTTTCCCCTCTCCTTTTCGCCCGGCTGAGGCGGACTGCGTAGTCGATGGCGTTCCTCAGGCTCTTTTCGCTGGCGGTGCCCTTTCCCGCCTGGTCAAAGGCGGTGCCGTGGTCCACGGATACGCGGATGACCGGCAGCCCCAGGGTGATGTTGACCCCGCTGACAGTCTGCCATCTGCCCTCCCCCGGGTCGTAGACGAAGCCAAGAAGCTTCAGCGGGATGTGGCCCTGGTCGTGGTACATGGCCACCACCACGTCATACCAGCCCCCTCGGGCCTTGGAGAACACCGTGTCCGGCGGCACGGGCCCCTGGGCGTCAATGCCCTCCGAACGGGCCGCTTCCACAGCCGGCGTGATCTCCTCGATCTCCTCCCGGCCAAAGAGCCCGCCCTCCCCGCAGTGGGGATTGAGCCCGGCCACCCCGACCCGGGGGGATCCAATGCCCATGTCCCTTAAGGCCCGGTCCGCGATGCGGATCACTTCCAGCACCCGGTCCTTTTTGACCCGGTCGCAAGCCTCCCGCAGGGAAACGTGGGTGGACACATGCACCACCCGCAGGCTCTCGTGGGCCAGCATCATGGTGTAGCGGTCGGTGCCCGTATAGCGGGCATAGATCTCCGTATGGCCGGAGAAGGCATGCCCCGCCAGGTTCAGGGCCTCCTTGTTCAGGGCGTTTGTGACGGTGGCGTCCGCCTCCCCGGACAGGGCCAAATCAATGGCCCTCCGGACGTAGCGGAACGCCGCGTCCCCGGCCCGGGCGCTGACCCGGCCCACGGGAACATCCGCCGGGGTACATGCGCAAAGGTCCATGACGTCCGCCGTCCCGGGCTGGAACAACGCCTCCTCCACTCCTCTTACGGCATGGAGCCGCAGGGCCGGCATGCCCGGGATGGCCGCGGCCCTTTCCAGGATGGACAGGTCCCCGATCACAAGCGGCCGGCAGTCTTCATACAGCGTATCGTCCCCCAGGGCCTTCAGGCACAATTCCGGCCCGATGGAGGCCGGGTCCCCCATGGTGATGGCAATGACGGGCTTCACGGACGGATCACCCCCTTGGCCTTCAGCCCCGAAAGGGCCTTTTCCAGGGCGTCTTCCGCCTCCGGCGACAGGCTGTTAAAGGGCGCGCGGCATTTGCCCACCGGATAGCCCAGCAGGGCCACGGCCGCTTTGGTGATTGTGTTGGGGTTGCCCAGCTTAAAGCAGTCCCGGAAGGGCCGGATCACATCCTGGGCGGCCCGGGCCCCCTTCAGATCCCCCTCGATGAACTTTTCGTAGATCGCCACCATGTTCTCCGGGAATACGTTGGCACAGCCGGACACCGCCCCCGCGCCCCCGGCCAGGAGGGTCCACAGGATCAGGGAATCGTTGCCCGACAGCACGGCGAACCGCCTGTCCCGGGTGCGTTCGATGTACTGCAGCAGGGTGTCGAAATTGCCGCTGGAATCCTTGACCCCCACGATGTTGTCCACCTCGCTCAGCCTGCCCACCGTGGCCGGGGCCAGGGCGTTGCCCGTACGGGCGGGGATGTTGTAGAGGATCAGGGGCAGGTCCACGCTTTGGGCCACCGTGCGGTAGTGGGTGTAAAGTTCCTCCTGGGAGGCGGCGGCAAAGGAGGGCGTGATCACCGAAAGGGCGTCCGCCCCCAGGGCCTTCGCCCTTTGGGAAAGCCGAACCGTCTCCCGGGTGGAGACGCAGCCCGTCCCCGCGTACACCGGCACCCGCCCGCGGACCTGGTCCACGCAAATTTCCAGCACCCGCTCCTTTTCCTCCCCGGACAGGATGTACCCTTCCCCGTTGGTGCCGGAGGGGAAGATGCCATGCACCCCCGCGGCGATCAGCCGCTCTGCCTGGGCGCGCAGTTCCTCCTCGTTGATGGTTTCGTCCCCGTACATGGGGGTCAGGATGGGTACGATGATTCCTTTGATCTCCGGCATGTTATTATCCTCCTTTGTCCTGGTCCGTACCGCCCGCGAGGCTGTCCAGAAGGGCCTCTCCACCCATTCCGCCGCTTTTTGAAAGCATGCGGAGCCGCCTGTCCCCCACCCGGAGGGTGAACGCCGCCACCCCGGGAAGTGCCTCCCCTTCCAGGCAGATCCCCGGCGCTTTCAGCAGCCTGACAAATCCCTCCAGCGTATCCCCCCCGATGACCAGGGGGGTATGGTTCTCCGCCTCCGGCAGGGCAAGCAAAAGCAGCAGCAGCTTTCCAAGGCGTTCCGCCACCTTTTCCCCGCTTTCCGCCCCAGGGCCCCGCACTGCTTCCCCGGGCCTGCCTGTGTCCAGCAAAACGGACCGCCCGGCCCCGAGATGGACCCGGAGCTCCACCAGCCAGGCCCTTAACGCGCTGCCTGCCAGACAGGGATCCTCCGCCAGGACGGAAAGCGGGCAGGTCCGGCGGACAAAGCTTCTGCGCTCCCCATAGGCCAGCTGGGCATGCGAAGCGGGATGAAGGCTGCCGCAGAGCACCAGGAGGGGCCCATCCGCCCCCGGGACGGCATGTTTTGGGCCCCCAGCCCCCAGGAACGGACCCAGTGCCTGGGCAAAGCCTGCGCAGCCCGCCGTCACGCGCAAAAGGTCCATCTCCCGAAGATAGCCGGCGATGGCCTGAAGATCCTCGTTCGTTTCCGCATCAAACACGGCCACGGTCTTCCCCGCCGGTATTTCCTCCAGCCGCGCACCCACGGGGACCTCCTGCACGGAAACATCCCAAGCGGCAAACAGCTCCTTTACGCGGGACAAACGCACCGGGTTCAGCGGATCCCGCCCGTACCCGCTGAGCTGAACGGGAAGGCCGTCCGTCAGCTGCACGCCGCTGCGGGTCACCCGTCCCAGATCCGGATACGCCGGGGCAAAGGCCGCAAATCCGCACTCCATGGCCGCAAGTCCCGCCAAGACGGCCGCGGCCACATTTCCCCGCAGGGCCGAATCCGTCTTGATGTACAGATGCTGCGCACCCTGTTCCGCCGCCCGCCGGGCCAGACGGAAGGTGCGGTCATAGGCTTCCCCGGGCGAAAGGTGTCTCGTCTCTGCGTCCAGGACCCACACGGACGCGTCTGGCGCATACGCATTTGGGTCCTCAAAGAGCCCCACGCGCACCCGCGTGCCCTCGCAGGCGAACTTGACACCTGTATCCAGGGCCCCGGTCAGATCATCCGCCAGGATGACAACCTGCGGCGAACCCCCGCCGGCCGCTTTCTTTTTCTCCATTTTCTTTCCCGTCCCGTTTCCTTTGGAGGGTCCCCGGGCCTCCTCCCTTTGGGAAGCGCCCCGTAAGGTTCCGTTCCATTCCAGTATACCCCATTTTCAGGGCCGGGTTCAACGGGAAAACGCGAAACGGCCGCCCGACGTGCCGCAACCCCGCTCTTTTGTCAGACCCCCTTGCATTTCCGTCCGGAAAAGGGTATGCTTCCTGTATCGGACAATACAAAAAGGAGGCCGCGAAGATGCTGCTGATCCAAGGCGGAATCGTCAAACCCATCTCCGGACCGGACCTGAAAAACGGCCAGGTCCTGATCGACCAAGGAAAAATCGTCGCCGTGGGCACCGGCCTGGACGTGCCGGACGGCACCGAAGTCTTCAGCGCCCGGGACTGCGTGATCACCCCGGGCCTGGTGGACGCCCATACCCACATCGGCCTGGACGAGGAGGCCATCCGCTGGGAGGGGGCCGATTACAACGAGTCCAGCGACCCCGTCACCCCGGACATGCGGGGCATCGACGGCATCAATCCCCAGGACGAGGCCTTCCGCCTGGCCCTGCAGGGCGGCGTCACCACCGCCGTCACCGGCCCCGGCTCCGCCAACGTCCTGGGCGGCACCTTTGTGGCCCTCAAGCTGTATGGCAGCGTGGTGGACGAGATGGTGCTGAAGGATCCCGTGGCCATGAAGGCCGCCTTCGGGGAAAACCCCAAGGGCTGCTACGGCCAGCAGGGCCGCAAGGCGCCGGTCACCCGCATGGGCGTGGCCGCCCTGCTAAGGGAAACGCTGGAGAAAACCCGCCGCTATGCCGAGGAAATCGAAGCGGCCGAAAAGGACAGCGAAAAGAAACGCCCCTACGACCCCAAACTGGAGGCCATGCTCCCGGTCCTCCGGCGTCAGATCCCCCTCAAGTGCCACGCCCACCGGGCGGACGACATGCTGACCGCCATCCGCATCGCCGAGGAATATGGCATCCGCCTGACGTTGGACCACTGCACCGACGGCCACCTGATCGCCGATACCCTGGCCAAAAAAGGCTATCCGGTGCTGGTGGGGCCCTCCCTGGGCAACAAGAGCAAGTTCGAACTGAAAAACAAAACCTTCGCCACCCCCGCCATCCTCTACCGCGCGGGCCTGCCGGTATGCATCATCACCGACGCTCCGGTGATCCCCCTCTATCACCTGGCCCTGTGCGCGGGCCTGGCCATGCGGGAAGGCCTGCCGGAGGACGAGGCCTGGCGCGCCATCACGCTGAACCCGGCGCGGGTAGCCGGCATCGACGCGCGGGTCGGCTCCCTGGAGCCCGGGAAGGACGCGGACATCGCCGTCTTCTCCGCCAACCCCCTCCGGGACATCCAGGCCCGGACCGTGGAGGTGTTTGTGGACGGGAAGCCCGTCCTGCACGAATAAGCTTTCCCTTCGCAAAAGGCGCTGCCGGCTTTGGCAGCGCCTCTTTTTTTGTTACGCTTTCTTCAGGAGCGCCTCGCAGACAAGATACGCGCGCATCTCCTCCACCGCCAGGCGGCAGATCTCCTCCGCCCCGTAAGCGTTGAAATGGGTGGGGTCGTCGTGCCCGTCCGGGAAGTCCGGATTTTCCCCCGGGGCCAAACGCACGAACAGCTCCGCCGTCTTCTCCCGGCCCAGTGCCAGGTACAGCCTGCGGCTGTCCGCCTCCAGGTCGCACAGGGGCAGGCCCTTTTCCCTTGCCAGGCGCCTGACCGCTTCCGGATAGGCCCCGTGGGTCCATCGCAGGGCTCCGTTTTCATCGTACAGACGCCTTGAAACCGGGGTAAACAGCACCGGCCTTGCCCCGCGGTCCAGAGCCGCCCGGCAGTAGGAATACAGGTTTTCCGGGTATTCCGTCTCCGGATCGGAATGCCTTTCGTCGGTCTTTTCGTCGTTGTGGCCGAACTGGATCAGCAAAAGGTCCCCTTCCCGAAGGGCCTCCTCCACGGGGGCAAACAGCCCCTCCTGACGGAAGCTTTTGCTTGAACGGCCGGACAGGGCATGGTTTTTGACCTCCACGTTTTCCCGCACATACCCCGGCAGGGCCCAGCCCCAGCCCCGAAAGGGCGGCTGGTTGTCCTCCACGGTGGAATCCCCGATCAGATAAATCACAGGCATGGCCCGCCTGGCTCCTTTCCCCGTAAAAAGGGGCTGCCCGCAGGCAGCCCCCGGATGGATTCACATGGGATTACTTGTTCTCCGCGTCGTAGATCGCCTGGTATTCCGCCAGGATCTCATCGCCGCCCTGGGCATGCCAATCTTCGTAGATGGCCTGCAGACCCGCCAGATCGATCTTGCCGGCGATGTACTGCACCTGCGCGTCTTCCACATCCTGGGCAAGGCTGGCGCCCATCAGGTTGTTGGTTTCGCTGTCATAGGTGAAGCAGGGGTTGGCGATCACGTACTGGGCGTTGTCCAGCAGGTTCTGGTTGTACACAGCGCGCAGACCGGTGGAGGCCGCCGGAGGCGTCAGGTCTCCGTTGACGTTCATGCCCAGCTGGTTCAGGCTGTGCTGGATGGTATGGGTGGTGGTGTCATAGGTGGAGGAGTTGTCCGCTTCTCCCTCGGGATAGGTGTAGCGGTAGCCGTTGCTGTGGATCCAGTAGGTAACGCCTTCCACGCCGCAGTTCAGCAGGGTCTGGCCTTCGGCGCTGTTGCACCAGTCGAGGAACTTCATGACCTTGGGCAGCTTCTCGGCGGAAACGGCCTTGGTCACAACGATTTCACCGGAAGCACCGATGTTCTGGGGCCAGATCTGGATGTTGCCGTTCTTGTCGGGCAGGGCGGTCAGCAGGGTAACGATGGGCTTCTCGGGATCCGCGCCCTTGTTGGCTTCCAGCCATTCCTGATAGCGGTAGCCGTTGTCCAGGCAGTCCAGACGCATCAGGGCCTTGAGGGGCTCGCTGCGCTCGGCGTCGTTCCAGTTGCCGGATTCGATGGTCATGAAGTTGGGGTCGATGCCGCCGGCGGCATACAGTTCACGCATGAAGTCCAGGCCTTCCTGGAACGCCGGATCCTCGAAGGCGGGATAGATCTTGCCTTCGTCGTTCACGCCGTACTGGAAGGGCGCGCCGTTCATGACGGTCATGATGCCGATGGTGCCCGCCACGTATTTGCACATATTGAACACATACAGGTTGGGGTCAAGGGCGGCCAGCTTCAGGCACATGTCCTTGAATTCTTCCACGTTGGCCGGGGGATTCTCGTAGCCCACCTGGGCGGCGTAGTCGTTGCGGTAATAGATGCCGGCGCGGGCATAGGCGCGGGCACGGTAGATGCCGTACACGTGGCCGTCCACGGCGATGTTATCGTAAACGGACTGGGCGCCGGCGGCCAGGTTCGGATAGTTCTCGGCGTCGGCCACGTAGTCGGTCAGATCCCAGAAGGCGCCGGCCCGGGCAGAGCTGATCATGATGGCGTCACGCACGCCCTGCATGACCATGACTTCGGGCATGTTGTTGGGGTCCGCCAGGGTCAGGGTGGTCCGCTCGCCGTAGCCGGAATCGGGCACCCAGGTGATGTTCAGCTTGACGCCGGTGGCTTCATAGATCTTCTGCAGCACCTGGTTGCCGTTCTCCAGGGAGATGAAGTCGGAATCGGAATAGAAGTCGGGCAGCATGACGTTGAGGGTCATGTCCTCCTCGGCCGCGGCAAAGCTCATCACGGACATGAGCATCACCAGGGACAGAAACAGAGCAACGAGTTTCTTCATGAAAGGTTCCTCCTTTTCAAATTTGTTATCAAGCAGCGGGGTTCCCCCGCAGATAACCGGGATCGCTTTTCCTGCCCTCAGCCCTTGAGCGCGCCCACCATGACGCCCTTGACGAAGTACTTCTGCAGGAAGGGATAAATGCACATGATCGGCACGGTGGCCACCACGATGACCGCCATCTTGATGGACTGCTTGGGAGGCTCCACAAAGTTGGGGTCCATCAGGCTCATATCGCTGGCGGAGGATTCCGCGGTGACGATGATGTTCCTGAGGATCAGCTGCAGGGGATACATTTTGTCGTCCGTCAGGTAGATCATGGCGGAGAAGTAGGAGTTCCAGTGTCCCACCGCATAGAACAGGCCGAAGGTGGCCAGCACCGGCAGGGACAGGGGAAGCACGATGCGCACAAGGGTCATCAGATCGTTGCAGCCGTCCAGGGCGGCGCTCTCCTCCAGCTCCTGGGGGATGCCCTGGAAGAAGTTCTTGACGATCATCATGTTGTAGGCGCTGATGGCGCCGGGCAGCAGGATGGCCCAGTAGGTCCCCCGCAGGCCCAGCCAGGAGGAGACCACCACGTACCCCGGGATCATGCCGCCGGAGAAGAACATGGACACGATGACCATGTTCAAAATCGGCGTGCGGCCCCTGAGGAACTTTTTGCTCAGCGGGTAGGCCATGGTGACGGTGAAGAACAGGTTGATGACGGTGCCGCAGACCGTGATGAACACGGAATTCCCAAAGGCGCGGATCAGCTTGTTGGAGGCGAAGATATAGGTATACGCGTCCGTAGACCAGGTATTGGGGATCAGGAACATGGGCCTGGTCTGCAGTTCCAGCTCCGTAGCGAAGGAGTTGAAGATGATGTACAGGATCGGGAGCACCGTGGTGATGGCCGCGATGCCGATGATCAGGTAGTTGATCACGTCGAAGGCGACGCTGCCCGGCGTGCGGAAGACGCCCACAGGGCCGGAACCGATGGTGATGGTCTTGCCGTTGAGCTCAACGGTGGTTTCGTCGATCTTCTTCTTTGCCATATCGTTCCGCCTCCTTCCTCAATACAGGCCTTCTTCACCCAGGGCATGGGCGATCTTGTTCGAGGTGACCACCAGGATCACCGAGACGATGCTCTTCATCACGCCCACGGCGGTGGTATAGCTCAGCTGGCCGTTGACGATACCGTTCTGGTACACGAACACGTCCAGGGTCTGGGAGACGGAGCGGTTCAGGGCGTTGGACATCAGGATCAGGTGCTCGTAGCCCGTATCCAGCACGCTGCCCATGCGCAGCACCAGCATCAGCACGATGGTGGAGCGGATGGCCGGCAGGGTGATGTGCCACAGGCGCTGGGCCCGGTTGGCGCCGTCGATCATGGCCGCTTCATACAGCTGGGTATCCACGTTGGTCAGCGCGGCCAGGAAGATGATGGTGCCCCACCCGGTCTCCTTCCAGATGCTCTGGCCCACGATCATCCATCGGAAGACCTTTGGATCCCCCAGATAATCGATGCTCCTTCCCAGCATCTGGGTGGTCAGCTTGTAGATGATGCCCTCGGTGCCGAAGATCACGTAGGTGATGGAGACCACGATCACGATGGAGATGAAGTGCGGCATGTACAGAAGCGTCTGGGTGACCTTCTTGTAGGCGGTGCTGCGGATCTCATTGAGCAGCAGCGCCAGGATAATGGGCGCGGGAAAGGTGAAAATGATGCTCATGAAGGAGAGGATCAGCGTATTGGACAGGTAATCCATCCACTTTTTGGTGGCGAAGAACCGCTGATACCAGTACAGGCCTTTCCAGGTGCTCCTGAAGGGGCCAAGGAAGGGGCTGTAATCCTCAAAGGAGATGATGATGCCCCACATGGGCAGATACTTGAAGACGATGAAGTAGATCAGGCCCGGAATCAGCATGATATAAAGCCATTTGTTTTTTACCAGGTCCAGCCCAAGCCGCTTCCAGTAGGAGCCCTTTTTCTTTGCGGGGAGTGTTGTTGTCGTCACGTATTTCCCTCCTCTGTATATCCTACCATCCAGGTTCAGCCGTTGCCGTCCTGGACCATCAGTTCCGTCAGCATCAGGAAGGTCAGTCCCTGTCCGTACGCCGTGGGAGTGACGATGATGTCCTTGTAATGCTGCAGGGTGTGCCCCATGCCGGTGCCGCCGGAGACCCCCTGCACGGCCCCCGTTTCGTCGATCTGGCCAATGACCGCCCTGGCGGACAGAAGACCCATCTCGGCGTAGGGCTCCTGCGGCAGCCAGCCAAGCCTTGTTCCCTTGAGGATGCCGTAGGCGATGGCGGCGGTGGCGCTGGTCTCGCAGTAGGTTTCCTCCACGTCGATCAGCGTGGTGTACAATCCGTTGACCCGCTGGTATTTCCAAAGCGCCAGGGCCTGGTCCTGCCAGGCGGAGCGGATCATGCGCATGGCCGCGTTCTCGCGCCGGGTGATGTCGTATAACTCAACGGCCGCGGCGGTGAACCAGGCGTTTCCGCGGGCCCAGAAGGCGTTAGCAAAATTGTGCCTGCGGTCAAAGGTCCATCCGTGGAAGAACAGGCCCTTTACCTTGTCCTGCAGGTAGCGGATGTGCATCAGGAACTGGTATTCGGCCTCCTCCACCAGTTCCTCCCGGTGCAGGACCATGCCGGCCTTGGCCAGGAACAGACAGACCATGAAGAGGGTGTCGCACCACAATTGCTGGTAGTGCTTGTTCCAAACCGTGCAGTGCTGCAGCCCGCCGTATTCGGTGCGGGGCATTTCCTTCATCACCCAGTCGATCCAGCTTTCGATGACGGGGAGATAGCTTTCGTCCTTGGTTTCCTCGTACAGGCAGGTCAGCGTCAGCACCGGGGCCACGGTATTGACGTTGCGGTGGGGCTTTTCCGGCCGGGAGAGCATGTCCGCATACCAGGAGCGCAGATAGTCCAGAATGGTCTTGTCGCCGCTTTGCCGGTAGGTTTGGTAAATGCCGTACAGGGCCACGCCGGTAGGCCATTCCCAGTTGTTCATGGTCAGATGTCCGCGGGACGGGTCATTCCCGTCCGCCCGCTGAAGCATGCCAAGCACCTTCGCGGCCAGCTCCTTGTAATCGCTCATGGGCTGTCATCCTCTCCCTTGATATTGAAAGCAAAAGAATACGCTCTGTGTCCTTTTCCTATTATAATACATGTTTATATTAGCGCTTACATTATAATATCGGGCCATTCTCCTGTCAATATGTCCCTGAAAAAATGTGAAAAAAATCCTGAATTTTGCCAGAAAACCGCTTTTGCTTCCTTGTCATTACGATGCTTTCATGTTATAATGGAAGCGCTTACAAACAGATGCCCCCCGGAAGAACCGTCAGGGAGGGATAACGATGAAAGAGCATAAACGCGCCACCATTTACGACGTCGCCGCCGACGCGGGCGTTTCCATCGCCACCGTTTCCCGGGTGCTCCGGGGCGAAAAGAACGTGGCGCCAATCACCCTTGCCCGGGTGGAAGAAGCCATCCGCAAGCACGATTACCGGCCCAGCGATTTCGCGCGGGGCCTGGCGGGCGGCGGCGTCAACACCGTCGGCATCGTCCTGCCGAGGCTGGTCAACCCCTATTACGCGATGCTCTTTACCGGCGCCCAGGAGGAAGCCCGATCCTGCGGCTACGCCCTGAGCATGTTCCCGTGGAGCAGCCTAAGAACCCCTTCCCTGGATCCGGCCCTGCTGCTGGCCGAAAGACGCCTGGCCGGGGCGGTGGTCTGCGTGGAATACCTGCCCCCGGAGGAAAACGAGCGTCTTTTGCACTCCCTGCGGCGGCTGCGCAGGTATATGCCCGTGGTGCTGATCGGCTGCGTCCCGACGGAATACGATTTCCCCGGCGTGTTCCAGAACAACGCCGCCCTGCTGAAGGAGATCGTAAGGCACCTGGTCTCCCTGGGGCACGAGCGGATCGCCCTGGTGGGCGGCCTGCAGGAGGATACCGACCCCCTGCGCAGGGACGTCGGGTACATGGAAGGGCTCCGGGAAGCCCGTCTGCCCTTTACGGAAAGCTACCGGGTTTACGGCACAGGCACGCCGGAATGCGGGCGGGAGGGCCTGTGCCACATGCTGGACTCCCTCAAGCCCTCCTTCTGGCCCACGGCCGTCATCGCCCTGAATGACCTGGTGGCCATGGGCTGCTACGCAGCGGCCCGGGACCGGGGCCTTTCCATTCCCCGGGATCTGTCGGTCTTTGGCTGCGACAACCTGGTCAGCGGGCCCTACCTGGGCCCGGCCCTCTCCACCGTGGACCTGCATCAGCTCTCCATCGGCGCCCGCGCGGTCCGCATGGTGGTCAACGCCGAAGACACGCGGGAGGAGGCCCGGTGGGATTTTGTCCTGCGGGAATCCTGCGCTTCCGCGCCCCCGCCCCGGCAGGACATCCCGCCTGACGGCCCCTGAAGTTCCACAAAAAAAGCGGCAAAGGCCGCGGTCTGAAAAAGGGCAGGGCATCCCTCCGCCGTTGCCGGCGGTTTGGATGCCCTGCCCTTTTGACAGGAAAACGCTTCCGCGTTGGTTCAGTCCCCGATCTCCCCCACGAACCCGGCGTTCTCCGCTTCATTCCAGAGGGCGGCGAAGGGGAGTTCGTCCGGCCGGTCCTCCATTTCGTTCAGGTGGGACCAGGGAAGGAACCCTTCCGGCAGGCCTTCCACCGGCGTCCCGGGCAGGTACAGGGTCAGTTCATTCCCCGCCTTCAGCCCGTATGGCTCCGCCGCCACATAGCGGACGCCGTCCTCAATGGACTCCGTCTCCCCCTCCTCCGTCTTTGTCAGTTCCTTGACCTGAAGGCGGAAGGTGTTCGCGTCCAGGCACTCCGTCAGGACCATCTGCCCCCGGAACAGGCATTCGTAGACCGTTCCGTTGGGGTAGCCTTCCCCGGTCTCGCCCATGTTGCTGTCGTGGTATTCCCCGGTGAAAGCGCCGTCCTTCCCAAAGGTCAAACTGGTATACCAGGCGCCGACGCCGCTGGAAAACGTAAGGGTCCTGCCCTCCAGGAGGTTCAGGGGCCGGCGCTCCAGGGCGTCAAACAGCGGTACCGGCTCCCATCCATAGTCCTGATAAGCCTCCGCCTTCAGGCCGTTGGACGTCACGTATTCCCGCAAGTAGCGGATCCGGGTATTCAGGTAAAGTTTCCCGGAGGTGTCCGAGGCCTCATAGTATCCCTTCAGCAGGGCTTCATCCCCGTGGCTGAGGCGCTTGAGCTCCTCCCCGAATCCTTCCCCGGGCTCGGCCTCGTCAAAGGTGTCCGCCTTCCAGCCGTCCCCTTCCCGCCTCAGGGTCAGGATGCCGGGGGCTTCCCCGCCGGAAATGCATTCCAGCACGGTCCCTTTCAGGACGTAATTGAACGTCCAGAAATTGCCGTACACCTCTAGGTCTCCGTTCTCCTTTTCCCCGGTCTGAAGGATAATGGGCGCGGGAACGGACACCGAATCCTCCTGCGTCTGGTACATTTTGCCCAGGTCTGCGGTGTATTCCGCCACGGCCGCCTCCACCGCATCGCTTCCGGTATAGGTGTAGCGCGGGAGCGCCTCCGCGGCAAAGGCCGGCGCGGCGCAGGCGGCCGCCAACGCGAGGCTCATGCATACAGTTGCGATCTTCTTCATTGGAATCTTCCTCCTTGTTATCCGCCGGCTTTTTGCCGGTTTCCATTTATATATACGTTCCTGCGGGGCTTCCGGTTCGGATGGAGCCGGCTTTTTTTACATTTTTCCATGTTTTTTGCAAAGATCCTCCATTCTCCGCCGCGTTTCCCCTGATTTGCGCGGAAAAAGAGGACTTTCCGCCCCGGGGAAAGAATAGACTGCCAGAGAGTTTCCGTTTTTCTTTTCGGCCCTGATTCCGGGAGGTATGCCATGCATCTGCCCTGTGTGCGCGTCTCCTTTGACACGGACGACGCAAAACTGAAAATGCTCTATGACACCGCCGAGGAAAAATGCAAAAACAACCTGAAGCACTTTGGGAAGGACCTGGTGCTGGTGGAGGGCGGCGGCTACGAAAAAATCTGGCTGGAAACCCAGCCCATGGGGGGCGAAATGTATTTTTCCCGCTGCCCGGAAGCGGCGCTGAACAACCAGCTGCTGTTCATGCGCACCCAGCGGGCGGACGGACGGCTGGCCGGGTCCATCCAGTGCCTGCCGGACGGAGGGGCGGAGCCCCAGTTCAACAAGCTGCAGGGCTTCTGCTTCCCCGCGCCGGCCCTGAGCCTGTACTACCTGACCGGCCGGGACCGGGACTATCTGGACGCCCTGGCGGAGTGCCTTGAGCGGTTTGACGCCTGGCTGTGGCGCACCCGGGATTCCGACGGCGACGGGTGCCTGGAGAGCTTCTGCGTCTATGATACCGGGGAGGACAACGCCCTGCGGTACGGGGACGCCCCCAATTACTGCCCGACAGACGCCCCGCCGGAGGGGAGCCGGGTGGTGCCTCTGGCCAGCATGGACGTGACAAGCTTTTCCCACGCCTGCAGGGACACCCTGAAGCAGATCTGCCTGCTCCGGGGAGACGCCGCCGGCGCCGCCCGGTGGGAGAATGCCGCCGCCCAGGTCCGCCGCGCCCTGAAAAGCCGGCTCTGGGACGAGGCGAAGGGAGCCTTGTTTGACCGGGACCGGACGGGACGCACCCTGCCCACCCTGGTCCACAACAGCCTCCGCTGCATGTACTGGCGCTCCCTGGACGCCTCCATGGCGGAACGATTCGTCCGGGAGCACCTTCTCAATCCCGGGGAATTTGACACGCCCCTGCCCCTGCCCTCCGTATCGGTATCGGACCCGCTCTTTCGCAACGCGCCGGAAAACAACTGGAGCGGGCAGTGCGAGGGGCTCACCTACCAGCGGGCCCTGGACGCCCTGGAAAACTACGGGTATACCTGGCTGCTTCCCCATTACGGCCGCAAGCTCCTCAAGGCCCTCATCGACGGCGGGTACGTCTTCACCCAGCAGTTCGACCCCTTCACCGCCGCCCCCAGCCGGGTTGGGATGATCAGCCACCGGGTCCTTCTGCCCGGGGAGGAGGAGCCCTTCCAGGATTCCTACGGCCCCACCCTGCTCAGCGCCCTGGAATACATCGCCCGCCTGTACGGCGTAAGGCTGTGGCGGGATCGGGTCTGGTTCGGCGCCTGCGCCGCCCCCTTCGCCTATGACTATACCCAGACCCTGGATGACAGGGTCTACCGCCTGGTCAGTGACGGGAAAACGGCCGAGGCTTTTCTTGGAAACCGCCGGATCGCCGCCTTCCCCTGCGGCTGGCGGGCCGTAACAGACGCGGACGGCGTTCTGTTGGATCTTCTTCCCCTGGAGGCTCCGTCCCTGCGGTAAACGGGAAAGCCGCCCGGGTCCTTTATTCCGGCCATGCAAAAAACGCGCCCGACAGGCGCGTTTTTTGCATGGCCGGCTGCCTGACGTTACCAGGACAGCACTTCGCAGCCTGTTTCCGTCACCAGCACCTCCACCTCCCATTGGGCGGAGGGCTTTCCGTCTTTGGTGTAAATGGTCCAGCCGTTCTTCTTGTCCTCGTAGATCTCGTCGCCGCCCATGTTGACCATGGGCTCGATGGTGAACACCATGCCGGGCACCATCAGCATGCCGGTCCCCGGAGATGCGACATAGCTGACCCAGGGGTCCTCATGGAAGGCCTTTCCACAGCCGTGGCCGCCGATCTCCCGCACCACGGTATAGCCGTTTTGCAGGGCATGCCGGTGCACCGCGTCGCTCATGTCCCCCATCCTTGTCCAGGGGATCACCTTTTTGATGCCCTCCTGCACGCACTCCCGGGTGACCTCCACCAGGCGGCGCTTTTCCTCCGGCACCTCGCCGATCATAAACATCCGGCTGGAATCGGAAAAATAGCCGTCCAGAATGGTGGAGCAGTCTACGTTCACGATGTCCCCGTCCTTAAGCACCACGTCCGCGGAGGGAATGCCGTGGCAGACCTCCTCGTTGATGGAGGTGCATACGGATTTCGGGAACCCCTGATAGCCCAGATCCGCGGGGGTGCCCCCCATGCCGTAGGTGATCTCGTTGATGATCTCGTCGATCTCCAGCGTGGTCATTCCATCGTGGATGCGTTTGCCCACCTCATCCAGGCAGGCCATGTTGATGACCGCGCTTTTTTTGATCCCTTCCACGTCCCGCGCGTTCTTGATCAGCTTGCGGGAGGGCACCTCGACGCCCCGGAGCTGAAACCGGAGGAGCTTTTCGTCAAAATCGCTGTGGCAGTGCTTGTATTTTTTGCCGCTGCCGCACCAGCAAAGGGCATTCCTGTCCCATTTCTTCAGCATAAACGTCTGTCCCATCTTCTTTCCTCTTTTAGGGGCTTCTTTTAACGGGGCTTTTTCCCCGTTCCCAAGGGCATTATAAGCTTTCGGCCTTTTCCCTGTCAACCGCCCGTCGCTTACAGATTATGGAATTGTTAAATCTGTGATATTCTCTTGACGAAATTCTTAAATATTTATATAATGTATCTCGCAGGTGGGAAGACCACAATATATAGATGTTTAACCCCCATTCGACGGCAGTGCTTGTGCCGCCCGTCCCTTCTGCGCACTTTTTGACAAAAGCCCGGACGGCTCCCTCGGAACGTGCCGGAAAAAGGAGTTTGCCATGCAGATCATCAAACGCAACGGTGCGGAGGAACCCTTCCGCATTGAAAAAATCATCCATGCGGTGGAAAAGGCCAACGCCACCGTGGAGGATGCCCTCCGCCTGACGGAAAAGCAGATCCGTCGAATCGCCGACGCCGTGGTGATCTCCTGCGAGGAACTGGGCCGCACTCCCACCGTGGAGGAGATCCAGGACCTGGTGGAAAACCACATCATGGCCCACGGCGCCTTTGAGGTGGCCAAGAATTATATCACCTACCGCTACACCCGTTCCCTGATCCGCAAAAGCAACACCACCGACGACCGCATCCTGTCCCTGATCGAGTGCAACAACGAGGAAGCCAAGCAGGAAAACAGCAACAAAAACCCCGTGGTCAATTCCACCCAGCGGGACTATATCGCCGGCGAGGTCTCCCGGGACATCACCAACCGCATCCTGCTGCCCCAGGACATCGTGGACGCCCACAACGAGGGCATCATCCACTTCCACGACAGCGATTATTACGCCCAGCACATGCACAACTGCGACCTGGTCAACCTGGAGGACATGCTCCAGAACGGCACGGTCATCACCGGCACGCTGATCGAGCGTCCCCATTCCTTCTCCACCGCCTGCAACATCGCCACCCAGATCATCGCCCAGGTGGCCTCCAACCAGTACGGCGGGCAGTCCATCTCCCTGGCGCACCTGGCCCCCTTTGTGCAGGTCAGCCGGGAGAAGATCCGCAAGGCCGTCGCCGAGGAAATGGCCGCCGTGGGCGCCTCCGTCAGCGACGAAATGATCGAAGCCATCGCCGAAACCCGCCTGAAGGAAGAGATCCGCCGGGGCGTCCAGACCATCCAGTACCAGGTGGTCACGCTGCTGACCACCAATGGGCAGGCCCCCTTCGTGACCGTGTTCATGTACCTGGGCGAAGCGAAAAACGAACAGGAAAAACATGACCTGGCCATGATCATCCGCGAGGTGCTGGAGCAGCGCATCCAGGGCGTCAAGAACGAGAAGGGCGTCTGGGTCACCCCCGCCTTCCCCAAGCTGATCTACGTCTTGGAGGAGGACAACATCCGGGAAGGAAGCCCCTATTGGGATCTGACCCGCCTGGCCGCCAAATGCACCGCCCGCCGCATGGTGCCCGATTACATTTCCGAAAAGAAAATGCTTGAGCTCAAGGGGGACGTATACGCCTGCATGGGCTGCCGCAGCTTCCTGACCCCGGACCGTTTCACCGACGCGGGGGTGGGCAACATCGCCAACGCCGGCAATTACGAGCCCGGAAAGCACAAGTATTACGGACGCTTCAACCAGGGCGTTGTAACCATCAGCCTGCCGGACGTGGCCCTGTCCTCCGGCGGGGACATGGACCTGTTCTGGAAGATCTTTGACGAGCGGCTGGAGCTTTGCTACCGGGCGCTGATGTGCCGCCACGAGCGCCTCAAGGGCACGCTGTCCGACGCGGCCCCCATCCTGTGGCAGTACGGCGCCTGCGCCCGGCTCAAGAAGGGCGAGCCCATCGACCGGCTGTTGTACGACGGTTATTCCACCATCTCCCTGGGCTACGCCGGGCTGTATGAGTGCGTCAAATACATGACCGGCAAAAGCCACACCGACCCGGAAGCCACCCCCTTTGCCCTGCAGGTGATGCAGCACATGAACGACGCCTGCAAGGCCTGGAAGGCCAGGCACAACATCGACTTTTCCCTCTACGGCACGCCCCTTGAAAGCACCACCTATAAATTTGCCAAATGCCTGCAGCGGCGTTTCGGCGTGATCCCCGGCATCACGGACAAGGGCTACATCACCAATTCCTACCATGTCCACGTGACCGAAAAGATCAACGCCTTCGACAAGCTGGCCTTCGAGGCCCAGTTCCAGGCCCTCTCTCCCGGAGGCGCCATCAGTTATGTGGAGGTGCCCGACCTGCAGGGCAACCTGGACGCGGTGCTGGAAGTGATGAAATACATCTACGACCACATCCTGTACGCGGAATTGAACACCAAATCCGATTACTGCCAGGTATGCGGCTATGACGGGGAGATCTCCATCGTGGAAGAAGACGGTAAGCTCAAATGGAAATGCCCCCGCTGCGGCAACACCGACCAGGACAAGATGAACGTGGCCAGGCGCACCTGCGGCTATATCGGCACCCAATACTGGAACCAGGGACGCACCCAGGAAATCCGGGAACGGGTCCTGCACCTGTAAGCCGCCTTTGGAGGGCACGTGAAGCATGCATTACTGTGGCATCAAGGACTGCGACATCGCCGACGGCCCGGGGGTCCGGGTCACCCTGTTCGTCTCCGGCTGCCGGAACCGCTGTCCCGGATGCTTTCAGCCGGAAACCTGGGACTTTGCCTACGGAGAACCCTTTGACGGCGCCGTGGAGGAAAGGCTGTTTTCCCTGCTGGACCGCCCCTTTATCCGGGGCCTGACGATCCTTGGCGGCGAGCCCATGGAACCGGAAAATCAGCGGGTCCTGTACCCCTTCCTTGAAAGGTTCCGGGGGCGCATGACGCAAAAGGACCTTTGGATCTATTCCGGCTATCCCCTGGAACAGCTGCTCCAAGAGGGCCGGCATCCCCATACGGAGGTGACGGTGCCCCTGCTCTCCCTGGGGGATTACCTGGTGGACGGGCCCTTTGTCGCCGCGGAAAAAGACCCCCTTCTTCGGTTCCGGGGAAGCCGAAACCAGCGTATCCTGGACCTGCGGGCCTCCCTGCGGGAGGGCCGCCCCGTCCGTTGGGCGGAGGAAAACCTGCGCGGATGACCCCCCGCCGGCACACGCCGGCGGTTTTTTTGCCCCTGGACGGGATTGAATCCCTTTTCCCCGGGTGATAGAATACAGGTGCTCTTTTTGAAAACGCCTGAGGAGACAGGAGGCATCCATTTTGAATCAGTCCAGATTGAACCGCACGGCAGAAAAAATGGCCCGCATGGGCCTTGATCAGCTGATCGTATCCGCACCCTCGTCGGTGTTCTATTATACGGGCCTGTGGGTCCATCCCGGGGAGCGCATGCTGGCCCTGGTCATCGGCCGGGACGCCTCCGCGGTCCTGTACGCCAATCGCCTGTTCGCCCTGGGCGGCACATCCCAGGTCCCGCTGGTGGAATACGACGACACGGACGACTGCGTGCTCGCGCTTTCCCAGGGCCTGAAGGGCCCGGCCCTTGGCATCGACAAGACCTGGCCCAGCCAGTTTACCCTGCGTTTGCAAGCAGCCCGGCCGGACCTGAAAATGTGCGTAGGCTCCCCCGCGGTGGACGAAACCCGGCTTGTCAAGGATGAGGCGGAATTGACCGCGCTCCGGGAAAGCAGCCTGCGGAACGACCGGACCCTTTCCGCCGTGATCCCCCTGCTGCGCCCCGGCATGACGGAGAAGGAGGCCGCCGCCCTGTACCTGGCGGAAAGCGAAAAAAACGGCTCCTCCGGTCCGTCCTTTGAGCCGCTTGTCTGTTTTGGCGAAAACTGCGCAGAGCCTCATCACGCCAGCGATGCTACCCGCGCCCGGAAGGGGGACATGGTGATCCTCGACGTGGGGCTCACCTGGCAGGATTACTGCAGCGACATGACCCGCACGGTCTGCTTTGGGCAGCCGACGGATGAAATGAAGCGGGTTTTTGACCTGGTGCTGGCCGCCAACAAGGCCGGCCGGGAGGCTGTCCGCCCCGGGGCCCGTCTTTGCGATGTGGACCGCGCCGCCCGGAAGGTCATCGAGGACGGCGGGTACGGCCCCTATTTTATCCACCGTCTGGGCCACGGCATCGGTCTGGAATGTCATGAGTTCCCCGACGTCTCCGCAGCTTCCCGGGCGGTGGAGCAGGTGGGCATGGTCCACTCCGTAGAGCCCGGCATTTACCTGCCCGGCAAATTCGGCGTGCGCATCGAGGATCTGGTGGCCGTCACGCCCGACGGCTGCGAGACCCTGAACCACGCCCCCAGGGACCTGGTACAGCTCTGTATTCAGTAGGACGCATATTCAGCAGTACGAGTCTGCCGACCCCGCCTGCCTCATCGTTCTGCTCCGCACTGCTCCGTCCACTGCCGACTGTCTGACGCGCAGGCTCAGCATGGTGATGTCGTCGCTCTGCGCCGCATCCCGCACGAACCCGTTCAGATCTTCCAGGACCTCCTTTAGGGGGTCCGCTTTTTTTTGTGCCGCGCAGACGCTGAGCCGCTCCTCCAGCCGCTTGATCGAATAAAGCGCGCTGTCGGGGGCCCTGGCCTCACTGACGCCGTCGGTATACATAAACAGGGTGCCTTCGGGGACGGCGATCTTCGCGTCCTCGTATTCCTCATCCTCAAACAGGCCCGCGGCGACCCCGTGCCCCTCCTCCAGGCGGGTCAGCCGGTCTGTCAGGACATAGGGGGCATTGTGCCCCGCATTCGAATAGGTCAGCACTCCGTCCGCCGGATCGTAGATCCCCACGAAGGTGGTGATAAACATGCTGCCCGGATTTTTTGCGGCCAGGACGTTGTTGAACTCCCTCAGGATCCTCGCCGGGCTGTAGCCGGCGGTGGCGTACTGGTGCAGCAGGGTGATCGCGCGGGACATGAACAGCGCGGCTGTGACGCCCTTGCCCGATACGTCCGCGATGGCGGCAAAGATCCTGCCGTCCTCAAGGACACCGTAATCGTACAGATCCCCGCCCACATTCCTGGCAGGCTGAATATACGCCCGGAGGGAGACCCCCTCCCTCTCCAGACGCTCCGGCTGAAGCAGGCCCATCTGAATGTCGCGGGCTATTTTCATCTCTGCGTCGGCCTTGTGCTTTTCCCGGCTCATGGTCTCGATCCGGTCGATATAATGGTCGATGTCCTTCGTCATGGTGTTGAAGGACTCCGCCATCAAAGAAAATTCGTCGTTCCCCCGGACCTGCAGCTTATCCTCCCGCGTGTGTTTCTCCCGGTTGGCGACATACCCGCTCATGCGCCGGCTGATTTCCCGCACGGGCACACGCACCTTCCGGTGCACGATGGCGATAACGCCCAGGACGATCAGCACGGTCGCCAGGACCATATATGCAGCGATCATCCAATACCGGACCTTGAATGCCCGGGTGATCTCGGTGATGGACATCTCCGCCCCGACGACGCGCCGCGGTCCGCTCCCCGTGTTTTCCCGGCCGGGATCCCCATTGACCGGGGTATAGCTGATCAGCATGTCCCCGTATTGGTTGTGCTGTTCTCGCATGCTGCCCGTCCCGCTGCCGTTCATGGTGTCAAACAGCGCCGGGTCCTCTACGTTCTCCACGACCGCACCGGTGAAATGCGTCTTGCGCGCCTCATCCTCCGCATCCTTGCCAAAGCCGATGGCCAGATAACGGATGCTGCCGTCCGCTAGCCCCGGCTCTACGCAATACACGTAGGCCATATCGGACAATTCACATACAAAATCAAGAAACCAGCCGGTGTTTTCCATTTTCTCCGGCCCGGTGGTATCCATGGTTTCGAAGTACTCTGCCACGTTCCGGGAGACCCGCTCAACCTGTTCCCTGCTTCGTTTCAAGTTGGATTGATAGGTCCGTCCGTATGCCACGGCCAGGATAATGCCATCCGCGATCAGCACCAGGGGAAGGATGAGCAGCAGCAGCCTGGTGAAGATGGATTTTGTCTTTTTCATAACCCGCGGCCTCCCCCGGTTTTTCTTTCATGTCATTTTAGCAATCTTTTCGTTTTAATTCAACTCCGTCCTCTGCCTTCGTTAGGATCTCCGGTCTTTGAGGATTTGCCACGTGTTCGTCCCCCCTCAGTCGCCGGGTGGCTGTCAAGTCTCGGCCCCTCAATCGCCGGGTGGCTGTCGAAACCGATATTCGACAAATCCTGACCAGCCGCCCGGCGACTGAGGATATGTCAGGTCTCGGCCCTGACAGCCACCCGGCGACTGAGGGGGGGGGAAGGCGGCCCCGAAGGAGGCGGAAGAGGTCCTCGTTACGCCGGGTTCGCGTCCGTGCTTTGTGACGGTTAATAGCCTGTTTCCCCGTCCGTACGAGGACCTCTTCCGTCAGGCCTTGCATGGCCTGCCACCTTCCCCTCAGGGGAAGGCTTTTGGGCCGTCCTCCCCAGAGGGTCTTGCGGTGATGGAGGGATTTGTCAGATCTCGGCACGGATGATGCCTTCCCCTTTGGGGAAGGTGGCCCCGAAGGGGTCGGAAGAGGTCCCCGCTATGCTGGGCCCGCGTACCTCTCATGTCACAGATTCCGGTCTGCTTCTCCGTCTATACGAGGACCTCTTCCGTCTGGCCCTTTAATGGGGCCAGCCACCTTCCCCTGTTATGAAGTGACCCGTGTCAAGGATATCCGAGAAATTTTCCAGATAC
>CAMJUL010000036.1 GCA_946408995.1 uncultured Clostridia bacterium
GTCCGTCAGCCTGCCCTCGGTATCCGTCAGGCGGGACTGGGCGTCCGTCAGCCTGGTTTCCGTATCCGCGAGGCTGGAGCGGGCGCTGGACAGCTCGGCGTTGAGCTGGTTGTTTTTGACCAGCAGCCAGCCGCCCGCGCCCAGGGCCAGGACCAGGACCACCGCCAGGATAATCATTCCTTTTTTCATGGATGCACGCCTCCTGTGAAGCGGTCTGCGACCGCTTCCTGAGTTGTATTCAGTATGTATTATACCGTTTTTTTGCGCCGCTGTCAGTTACATTTTGATTGCGGAACAATTTTTAAATATGTTTTTTTTCCGAAAAATTTGGCATGGGATTCCTCACGCGTCCCCAAGTCCGCCGGCAGCGGCGGCCCGGTCCTGCCGGAGAGGGGAGGCGGCGGCGCCGGAGCGGTACTGGAGGGGGGTCATGCCGAACTGCTGGCGGAAGCGGCGGACAAAATTGCTCTCGTCCGCGTACCCGCACTTGCGGGCGACGGCGCTGACGCTCAGTTCGCTCCCCAGCAAAAGCAGCTGGGCGTGGCTCATCCGGCTCTGGGTGACGTACTGCATGGGGCTCAGGCCCACGGCCCGGCGGAAATGGCTGGAGAGGCAGCCCGGGGAGACATGGTATCTTTGGGCCAGAAGGGCGAGGGAAAAGGGCTGGTCGAAGGACTGGTCCAGGTCGGTCAGGATGTCCTGGACGGGCAGGAAGGACAGGCTGTTGGGGGGGATGAACATTTCCGGCCGCAGGGAACGGGCGTCGGTCAGGATTAGGGTCATCAGGGCCTCGTAGCGGGTATCCGCATAGGGGCCTCCCTGGCGCTGGGTCTCCATCAGCAGGGAAAAATAGGTATCGAACCGCTCTTTTCCGGGGCCGGTGTCCATGACGTAGGGGAACTGGCGGCCGTGGAAACGGAAGACGGACATGAGGAGCACGTCGTTGTGGAAGGCCTTCATCTGCGTCAGCGGGATCAGCAGATAATAGCGCTTGTAGGGGAGGGCGTAGGGGCGGGAGGCGTGCTCGTCAAAGGGGTTGAGGAAGATCAGGGAGCCGGGCCCGCACAAAAACTCCCTGTCCCGCACAGTGATGATGCCCGCGCCTCCGGTGACGTAGAGCATTTCATAGTACAGATGGGTATGGCGGCTGTGGGAGACCGCTGTTTCGTTGTAGCGGATCTCTATGGACATGCTTCCTCCATGAAATCGAAATTACATATATTTGAGGGCCCAAAGACCATTTTTTTGCCCGTTTTTAGTGTATCATACAAATCAGAAAAATCAAGGAGCCGCATAAAATGGAACACAGGACTTTTCATTACGCTTCCCTGGAGGAAGCGGCGGCGGAAGCGAAGAGGCTGGGGGCTTTTGTGCCCCTGGAGGCGGACACATCCGTCCTTTTCACGCCGCTGGACCTGGGCGGCGGACGTGCTCTGGCCAACCGGTTCGCCTTCCAGCCCATGGAGGGGACCGACGGCACGCCGGAGGGGGCCCCCGGGGAGCTGACGGAACGCCGGTACCGCCGTTTTGCCTCGGCGGGTCCGGGACTGATCTGGTTTGAAGCGGTGGCGACCGTGCCGGAGGGACGCGCCTCGGCCCATCAGCTGTATCTGACGGAAAAGAACGTGGATGCCTTTGCGCGCCTGACGGACGAAATACGCAGGATCTGCCTTCGCAGGAACGGCTTTGCGCCGCTGATTGTGATGCAGGCCACCAATTCGGGCCGGTATTCCAAGCCCCGCGGGGTTCCGGAGCCGATGATCGCCTATCATTACGGGCACCTGGAAATCCCGCCGCTGGATCAGTGCAGGGTGGTGACGGATGAAGAGCTCGGCCGCTTTGAGGAGGCGTACGAGAAGACCGCCGCCCTGTGCCGCAAAGCCGGGTTTGACGGCATGGACGTCAAGGCTTGTCACAGATACCTGTGCTGCGAATTGCTGAGCGCCTTTACGCGCCCCGGGAAATACGGCGGAAGCTATGAGAACCGCACCCGGTTCCTGAAAAACTGCTTTCGGGCGGCCCGGGCCGGGGCGGGGGACGGGGACTTCTTCCTGACCACCCGCCTGAATGTGTATGACGGCTATCCCTATCCATACGGCTTTGGCACGGCGGAGGGGAAGGGCACGGCCTTTGACCCGGCGGAGCCCGTGCGGCTGATCGGGGAACTGCGGGCGGAATTCGGCATCCCCCTGGTCAACATCACCATGGGGAACCCCTACCGGGAGCCCCATATCAACCGCCCCTACGACCACGGCGGCTACGTGCCGCCGGAGCATCCCCTGGAGGGCGTGGGGCGGATCATGGAAAACACGGCCCTTGTCAAAAAGGGCGTCGGGGACCTGAAGGTGCTGGGGAGCGGGTATTCCTACCTTAGGCAGTTTTCCCCTTGCCTTGCCGCCGGCATGATCCGGCAGGGCGCCTGTGACCTGGCGGGCTTTGGCCGCATGGCCTTTGCTTATCCGGAGATGATCCACGACCTCAGGGAAAACGGGAAGATAGACGCCGCGGCCTGCTGCGTCGCCTGCGGCGGCTGCGCCGCGCTGCTGCGCAAGGGCACCCCCGCGGGGTGCATCGTCCGGGACAGGGAGGTCTATCGTCCATGAAGGTGGCATTGGTGACCGGCTCCAGCCGGGGGATCGGCCGGGGAATCGCGGATCTGCTGAGCGAAAACGGATGGGAAACGGTCTATTCGGGCACGAAGACGGAGCGCCCGGGAGACCTTGCCCCGGAAAGGGACTGGTGTCCCCTGGACATCTCGGTGCCCGCAGACCGGGAGAGGGCCCTTGGACACATCCAAACGAAATACGGCCGGATCGACCTTTTGGTGAACAACGCGGGGGTCGCGCCGCTCAAGCGGGGCGATCTTTTGGAGATGACCGGGGAGAGCTACGACCGGGTGATGAACATCAACCTGAAGGGGACGCTGTTCATGTGCCAGCTCTTTGCGCGGGAGATGCTTTCAGAGAGGGAAAGGGGCCTTCCCGGCTGGGGCCCGCGGATCGTCAATATCGGTTCCATGAGCGCGGACACTTCCTCGATCTCCCGGGGAGAATACTGCATCAGCAAGGCCGGGGTCGGCATGGTGACCAGGCTGTTCGCCGACCGCCTGGCCCCGGAGGGCATATCGGTGTTTGAGATCAGGCCCGGCATCGTGGACACGGACATGACGCGGGGGGTCCATGAGAAATACGCTGCCCTGATCGAGGGGGGGCTTCTGCCCATCCGGCGCTTCGGGCAGCCGCTGGACGTGGCCCGCATGGTGCTTGCCTGCGCCATGGGGTATCTGGATTACTCCGCGGGGCAGGTGCTGGACTGCGACGGCGGATTCCATCTGCGGCGGCTGTAAGGACGAAAGGAAAAGAAAGATGCGGGAAATGCGCGCGCGCACGGTGGTGGTGGGCTCCGGCTGTGCCGGGCTGAACGGGGCGGATACCCTGGCGGCCCTGGGGGAAAAGGATCTGCTGCTTGTGACCGAGGACATGAACGCGGGCACGTCCAGGAACACCGGGAGCGACAAACAGACCTATTACAAGCTCTCCCTCTCCGGGGATGACGCTGACAGCGTGGGGGAGATGGCACGCACCCTGTGCCGGGGAGATGTGAACGGGGACACGGCCCTGTGCGAGGCGGCCGCCTCCGCCCCCTGCTTCCTGAAGCTGTGCGGCCTTGGCGTGCCCTTCCCCACCAACGAGTACGGGGAATACGTGGGCTACCGCACGGACCATGACACCCGCCGCAGGGCCACCTCCGCCGGGCCGCTGACCAGCCGGTTTATGACCGAGGCCTTGGAGGAAAGCGTCCGGAGGAGGGGGGTCCCCGTGCTGGATCGGGCCCTGGCCGCGCGGATCGTGACGGACGATAAGGGCGTGGCCGCCCTGGACGTCTACCTGACGGAAGAAAGGGAATACCTGCGCATCCGGTGCGCCAACGTGCTTTTGTGCACCGGGGGCCCCGCCCACATCTACCGGGACCGGGTTTATCCGGACAGCCAGCATGGCATGAGCGGCCTGGCCTTTGAGGCGGGGGCCGAGGGGGCCAACCTGGACTGCTGGCAGTACGGCCTGGCGTCGGTGAAGTTCAAATGGAACCTGTCCGGGTCCTATCAGCAGGCGGTGCCGCGGGTCTTTTCCGTGGACGAAAGGGGGGTCGAGCGGGAATTCCTCGCCGATGCCCTGGGGGAGAGGGAGGCCATGGCCATGACCTTCCTCAAGGGGTATCAGTGGCCCTTTGACCCCCGGAACACCCAGGGCTCCTCCCGGGTGGATCTCCTGGTCAAGCGGGAGGGGGACCTGGGACGGCGCGTTTACCTGGATTACCGGAAAAACCCCAGGGGCTTTTCCGGGGATGCGATCGGCGAGGAAGCGCGAAACTACCTTGAAAACTGCGGCGCCCTGCTGGAGACGCCCCTTGAAAGGCTTGGGAAGATGAACCCGCCGGCCATCCAGCTGTACCTGGACCACGGCATCGACCTTGCGAGGGAGCCCCTGGAAATGCGGGTATGCGCCCAGCACCACAACGGGGGGGCCGCGGTGGACGCCCACTGGCAGACCCGGGTGCCGGGGCTGTATGTCTGCGGCGAGGCGGCGGGCACCTTCGGCCGAAGACGGCCGGGGGGCACCGCCCTGAACGCCGCCCAGGCGGGCTCCCTGCGGGCGGCGAACCATGCTTTCCGCAACGGACGGACCGTCTCCTCTTCTCCGCTGCCCTTTGAGGAGATCCGCCTGCCGGCGGGGGACGCGGAAGCGTTTCAGGCGGAGATGAGCAGGTGCGCGGCCTTTGAAAGGGACCGGGCGGGGATGGAAGCCCTGCTTGAAAGGGTCCGGGAGGCCCTGGCCACTGAAGAAAAAGGGCGGGAGATCCCGGAAGGGCTCAAACTGAGGGACCTGCTTGTGACCCAGAGCCGGGTGCTGTCGGCCATGCTTTGTTCCCTGGCGGAGGAAGGGGAGCCGGAGGGCGTCCTGATGACGGACGAAAAGGGCTCCCGCCGGGTGCCCGCCCGGCCGATTCCCGAAAGGGATCTGTGGTTTGAAACGGTCTGGGCCAGGTACCGGGCGGAAAACGGAAGATAACGGACGCCCCCGGGCGGACGGAAAAACGGGAGACGGACATGGACGCGAAAAAAAAGATCCTGATCGTATCGGTGGGCATGTACGGACAGAAATACCTTCAGGAGGTCGCCCTTGGGAAGGGGGGACTTTGCGCGGCCGCGGTGGTGGACGTGGCAAAGGACCTGGAGGAGCGGTTTCCGGTGCTCCGGGAAAAGCACATCCCCGTCCAAACGTCCCTGGAGGCTTTTTTTGAGAAAGATACCGCGGACCTGGCGGTGATCTCTTCCCCCATCCACCTGCACGCGGACATGGTGCGCGCTTGTTTGGACCATTCCGTGGATGTGCTGTGCGAAAAGCCGCTGTGCCTGACGGAGGAGGAAACCCTTGCCCTGAAAGCCCACGCCGAAAAACGGGGGCGCTTCCTGGCCCTTGGATGGCAGCTGAATTACGACCGGGCCGTGCTGGCCCTGCGCTCAGACATCCTTTCGGGTCTTTTCGGACGGCCGCTGTACGCCCGGTGCCTTCACGCCATGCGCCGGGGGGCCAAATATTACGCCCGCGCGCCGTGGGCGGGGCGGATCTCGCTGGCGGGGCGGGAGGTGCTGGACAGCCCCTTCATGAACGCCTGCGCCCATCACTTCCA
This sequence comes from uncultured Clostridia bacterium, assembly GCA_946408995.1. Classification (GTDB taxonomy): domain Bacteria; phylum Bacillota; class Clostridia; order Christensenellales; family Aristaeellaceae; genus RUG756. Next base: position 5,692 of record CAMJUL010000036.1, read on the forward strand.
GCTGATCACCTTCCTGCTGGGGGATCCAAACGGGAGGCCTTCCCTGCCCCTTTCCTGTCAGGGGGAGCTTTACCGGGGCAACCCGGAGGTGGAGAACTACGACATCGCCGCTCTGCGCTTTCAAATGGACTGCGGCGCGGAGGTGATGTACTTTACGGCCCATCCCCTCCGGCAGAAGAACCTGGGGCAGGAGGGGGAGATCGTGTTTGAGTCTGCCCGGGTCACCTGGGGCCGGGGACAGCCCTTCCGGGCGGTCTTTCCCGGCGGAGGGGAGAAAGTGTACGGCATGGACGGGGAGACATTTCCCCTGCAGAAGCTGTATGACTGCGCCGCCCTCGCCGGAACCGGAAAAGCCCCGGGGTGCGGCGCGGAGGCGGGCCTCGGGCACCTGAGGGCGGTCCGCCTGGCCCAAAAGCTTCCCATCCGTCCCGTTCCAAAGGAGCGGACGGAGATCCTTGAGGAGGACGGGGACCGGTTTGTATGTGTCAGGGGGCTGGAGGAGACCCTCCGGACCTGCGCGGAGAAACGTTCCCTTCCGGGGGAGATCGGCCTTTCCCCGGTTTAACGATGAATTATTGGCGGAGAACCGCCGATAAAATAGAAAAAAAGGAGACGAGACCATGAAAAAACTGACAGCAATGGCACTGGCGGTCATGCTTCCGGCGGCCATGCTGGCCCCGGCGGGCGCCCTGGCCAGCGCGGAGAAGCCCTACGAAGGGGTCAAGCTGACCTACTGGGTGAAGCTGCACGAGAACCTCAAGGGCGTGACCGTGAACGGCGCGCAGGTGGAGAACATGGCCCAGACCCGCTGGTATGACGCGGTGAAGGAAGCCACCGGCATCGAGATCGAGTTCATCCATCCCGCCGCCGGCCAGGACGGGACCGAGTTCAACCTGCTGACCGCCGTCCCGGACGAAATGCCCGACATCGTCGAGTATTCCTGGACCGCCTATCCCGGCGGCGCCAGCGCGGCCATTGAGGACGAGGTGATCGCGCCCCTGGACGATGCCATCGCGAACGGAAAGACCCCGAACCTTAAGGCAATCCTGGATGCGAACGTGGATATCGACAAGAGCGTCAAGACCGCCGACGGGCATTACTACGTCTTCCCGTTCCTCCGCGGCACCACCTATGAGGACAACAACTGCCTGTTCACCTCCGGTTTCTATATGCGGGGCGACATCCTCAAAGAGCTGGGGCTCGAGGTGCCTGAGACCGTGGAAGAGTGGGAGAAGGTGCTCCGGGCCGTCAAGGAAGCCCATCCGGACATGGTGCCCTTCGTCACCCGGACCGAATGGATGAACCAGATCTTCTGCCCCGGCTTTGACAGCTTCTGGGACTATTACGTGGAAGACGGCGTGGTCAAGAACGGCCTTGTAGAGGACAGCCATTTCGAATACCTCAAGACCATGGCCCGCTGGTATGCCGACGGCCTCATCGACCAGGACTACCTGACCCACACCAAGGCGGGCGACGGCCGCGGCCTGATGGCGGCAGGCGCTGCCTTTGCCACCTATGACGCCTGCGGCGGCGGCGCCTCCAACATCATCCCGCCGCTGCTGGAAGCGGGCATCATCTCCGACGAGAGCGACATCGTGACCACCGTCCCCGTCACCAGCGTGAAGGGGCAGAACGCCCGGTATTCCAAGATGAACGGCCTGTATGACGCCTCCGGTTCCTCCGCGGCCATCTCCAAGCGCCTGGCGGACGAGGGCGGAGAGAAATACGAAGCCGCGCTGTACCTGCTGGACTGGATGTACTCCGAGGAAGGCCACATGATCAACTGCTTCGGCATTGAAGGGGAAAGCTACAACCTGGTGGACGGCTATCCCGTCTTCACCGACGTGGTGCTCCACAACGCGGACGGCCTGAACGTGGCCGCCGCCCTGTCGGTCTATGCCCGCGGCCATCAGAACGGCCCCGTGGTGCAGGATACCCGCGTCAATGACCAGTACTACAGCTACTCCGGCCAGATCGCCGGCATGAAGCTGTGGACGAAGACGGACTTTGGCAAGTACATGTATCCCGCCGGCGCCGCCGTCGCCACCGAGAATGCGGACGACTTTGCCACCATTACCGCCAACGTCAAGACCTATCGGGAGGAAATGGAAGCCAAGTGGATCACCGGTCAGGCCGAACTGACCGAGGAAGCCTGGAAGGCCTACACGGATCAGATGGAAACCTTCGGCCTCAGCCGCGCCATCTCCTACAAGCAGGCGGCCTACGACGCCTTCATGGCCAACTGACCTTATCGCCCCGGGGGAGCAGGTCCGCTCCCCCCGGGGCCCTTTTCGGAAAGCCGTCCTTCGGGCGGCTTTCCAAAGGGGGCTCCCTTTAGAAACGCACAGGAGGACAGTATGAGCTGGGTTGATACGATCCTGGAGGTGACAAACCTGAACCATCCCGCCCTCGGGGAGGCACGCGCCCTCCTGGAGCAGGGCCGGCGGGAAGAGAGCGCCCGGGCGGTGATCGACCATTTCCGCCAAAGGGAAAAACCCCGCTACCTTTTTTCGGCCGGGGATCTGCGCGCGTCGGCATGCGAGGGCATCATCGAGGACGCGGAAGAAGTGATGCGCCATACCCTCTACGGGCACACCTTCCCCGGGGAGGTGGACTGGAAATTCAATCCGACCACCGATGCAGCCCACGACAACGAATGGTCCTGGAGCCTGTACCGGTTCATCTTCTGGCAGCCTCTGGCCCGGGCCTACGCCAAGACCGGGGACGAAAAATACCCCCGGGAGGCCCTTGGACTGCTCCGTTCCTTCCTTGAAGCCTGGCCCCTGGAGGAGATGCTTGCGGATGAGGAGGCCTATATCCGCGCCCACGTGTATCCCAGCTATCCCTGGCGGCACATCGAAACGGCCATGCGGCTGTATACGGCCTTTCTGCCCTGCCTGACGATCTTTCGGGAAAGCGCCGCCTTTGACGGGGAGGGCTGGGCCCTGTACCTTCGGGCGGTGCGCATCCACGCGGATTACCTGACCACCCATTACACCAACCACGAGAAAAGCTCCAACTGGCTGACCATGGAATCCGGCGCCCTTCTGCAGACGGCCGTGATGTTCCCGGAACTCAAAGGCGCGGACGAATGGATGAAACGGGGCTATCAAAGGGTCATGCACGAATTGCGCTATTCCTTTGACAACGATGGCGTGCACATGGAGCGCACCACGGTCTACCACATGGTGGCGGCCATCAGCTATTTCCAGTCGGTCAGGCTGTGCGAGATCAACCAGATCCCCGTGCCGCCCTACGCCGCGCCCACCCTGGAGAGGGCCTGCGAATTTGTCCTTCGGCAGATCAAGCCGGATTTTTCCACCCCCATGATCGGGGACGCGGACCGGAACGACCTGCTTGCCCGCCGGTCGGACACCTCGGTCTACGAGGGGATGAACCTTTCCATGGACCCCTGGGACCTGAACGAGATGCGGGCCTGGTTCAGGCAGATGGCCGCCTGGCGGGGCCGGGGGGATTTCCTGTGGGCCGCCACCGGAGGCCGGGAAGGGCATCCGCCGGTGGAGCGCTGCTTTTCCATGAAGGAGAGCGGCGTCCACATCATGCGCACCGGCTGGGGCCGGGACGATTCCTACATGCACATCCACGGCGCGCAATTGGAGCGGGGGGAGAAGAGCACCCACAGCCACAACGACACCGGGCATTTTGAACTGATGATCCGGGGGGAGGACATCCTGATCGACGGGGGAAGGTTCATCTACAACCAGTCGATCTGGAAAAACTGGCGGCACTACTTCACCGGCGCCCTGGCGCACAACACCCTCTACTGCGACGACAGGACCATGGGCGAGGTGCCCGGGGTCAGCCGGGTGCGGGGGGTGAGGATGTTCCTGCACCGGTTCGAGGAGCGGGAGGACTGCGCGGTCATCGACATCAGCCACAACGGCTATGTCTTTACCGACGATCCGGTCTACCACCGCCGGGTGGCGGTGCGGGCCGAAAAGGACATTTACATCCTGGACGACCGGGTGACGGGCCTCGGGCTTGAGGACCACGATTTCCGCCTGACCTTCAACTTTGCCCCGGGCAGGCTGGAAGCGGCGGAGGGCCTGAAAAGGATCTACGAGACGCCCCTCCACAGGCGGTACGCCCTCCTTTCCGTCTGCGACAGGGAGATGGAGGGGCAGATGCTGGAGGGCAGCGAGGACCCCATCGGCGGCTGGATCAGCTACGGCTACAGCCTGCGCGTCCCCGCCCCCCAATGGACCCTGAAGCGCTTTGGGAAGGCGCCCTTCAGGTGCGTGACGGTGATCGCCCCCGAAAGCGTCCGGACCCGGGTGGAGCTTTCGGGCGAGACGGCCAGGGTCTTTCTTTCGGGGTCCATCACAAGCGAATTTGAACTGAACGGGGATACGGTGCTCAGACGATAGAGTGCCGGGGAACGACGGAAAGGAGCCTGTCCATATGAAGATCGGTTTTTGCGCCAAGCCGGAAAGGCTTGAGGAGATCAGGGACGCGGGATTTGATTACATCGAGCTGCCGGTCAATTACGTGGCCGCCCTGAGCGGGGAGGAATTTGACCGTCTGGCGGAAAAGGTGCGCGAAGGCGCCCTGCCCTGCCCGGCCTTCAACCTTTTGTTCCCGGGCACGATGAAGCTGCTGGACGGAAGCTGCACGGAGCAGGAGATCCGGGACTACCTGGACGGCGCTCTTAAGCGGGTCAGCGCCCTGGGGGGACGCGTGGTGGTCTTTGGCAGCGGCAAAAGCCGCGCAAGGCCGGAGGGCATGGGCTATGACGAGGCCTTCCGGGCCCTTGCGCGGGTGTGCGTGCTCTGCGGGGAGGCGGCGGAGAAATACGGCCTCACCGTGGTCATCGAACCGCTGAACCGCGGGGAATGCAACATGATCAACTCGGTGGCCGAGGGCGCCTGTCTGCGGGCGGCGGCGAACCACCCGAGGGTGCAGCTGCTGGCGGACTACTACCACATCGCCATGGAAGGGGAACCCCCGGCGGACCTTGCAAGGCTCGGCGGCATCGCCCACTGCCACATCGCCGCTTTGGCAGGACGCCGGATCCCCCTGGAGGCGGAGGAGGGCTTCAGGACGCTGTTCTCCGCAATGAAAAAAACCGGCTACGAGGGGCTTTTGAGCGTGGAGGGCAAGTGCGAGAATCTGAAAAACGAGGGCCCGGAGGCCCTCAGGCTGCTCCGCCGCCTGTGGGCGGAAAGCTGAACGCACGGGCATGGCCCGGCACAGATTTCTGAAGGAGGCGTCCGCGCATGAGCATCTCCGCTGAAAAAAGAGCCCCGGTTCCGGCTGCGCAGGCCCGCAGAAAGCCCTTTGGCGCACGTTTCAAAAGGGATCTCAGGAAGAACTGGAAGCTGTATCTTCTGTTTCTGCCGATCCTTTGCTATTTTCTGGTGTTCAAGTACGGCCCCATGGCCGGGCTTGTGATCTCCTTCCAGAATTTCAAGCCCGCCAAGGGCATCGGCGGGTCCGCCTGGGTGGGGATGAAGCATTTTCAGGATTTTTTCCGGGATCCCTACTTCCGGCGGCTGATCGTCAACACCTTCCGGATCGCCCTGTCCACCCTGGTGTTTTCCTTCCCGTCGGCCATCGTGCTGGCGCTGCTCATCAACGAGCTGCGCAGCAAAAAGACCAGCCGGGTGGTGCAGACCATCAGCTATGTGCCCCATTTCATCTCCACGGTGGTGCTGTGCGGCATCATCCGGGACCTGGTCAGCCGCACGGGGGGCGTCACGATGCTTTTGCATCAGCTCTTTGGCATGCCGGTGACCAACATGCTCTACGAGCCGGGATATTTCGTGCCCATCTACATCGTATCGGACATCTGGACCAACATCGGCTGGAATTCCATCGTCTACCTGTCGGCCCTGACGGCCATTGATCAGGAACTGTACGAGGCCGCCAAGGTGGACGGGGCCAACAAATGGCACCAGATCATCCACGTGACCATTCCCTGCCTTGTGCCCACCATCGTGATCATGTTCATCCTGAAGGTGGGCAAGATGTTTGACGTGGGATATGAGAAGATCATGCTCCTCTACACCCCCCTGACCTATGAGACCGCGGACGTCATCAATACCTACGTCTACCGCCGGGGCTTTGCCGAGAACGTCAATTACAGCTATTCCACGGCGGTGGGGTTCTTCAATTCCGTGGTCTGCTTCACCCTGGTCTTTGTCACCAACAAGCTCAGCCGGCGTCTGAGCGGCAGCAGTCTGTGGTAAGGAGGCGGGAAAATGAAAAAGAACAAAGGCCCCGCGATCCGCATCCCCCTGGGGGAGAGGATCTTCTACGCTGCGGACAACGTGCTGATGGTGATTTTGTGCGTGTGCATCCTGGTGCCGCTCCTGCACGTCCTTGCGGGCTCCTTCAGCGACGGGACCGCGTACATGACCCATTCCGGCCTGCTGCTCTGGCCCCTCAAGCCCACCACGGCGGCCTATGCCTCGGTGCTGGGGAACAAGGACATCTGGACCGGATACGGCAACACGCTGTTCATCGTCGTGGTCGGAACGGGCCTGGACATGCTGTTCACCCTGGTGGCCGCCTATGTGCTCAGCCGCAGGGAATACATGCTGAAAAAGCTCTTTAACCTGCTGGTGGTGTTCAGCATGTACTTTTCCGGCGGCATGATCCCCTTCTTCCTGGTGGTCAAGGAGGTGGGCCTGTACAAATCCACCTGGGCCCTGATCATCCCCTCCCTGGTGAACGTGTTCAACCTGGTCATCCTGCGCACAGCGATGCTGGGGGTGCCAGACAGCCTGGAGGAAAGCGCCCAGCTGGACGGCGCCGGGCATCTGACCATCCTGTTCCGCATCATCTTCCCCCTGGTGCTGCCCTCCTTCGCCGTGGTCAGCTTGTATTACGCGGTCTCCCACTGGAACAGCTGGTTCAACGCCATGCTGTTCATCAAGGAGCGGAGCAAGTATCCCCTGCAGCTGATCCTTCGGGAGATCCTGATCCTGTCGGACACGGACGAGGGCATGATGATGAGCGAGACCATTCAGTTTGCCACCATCGTGGTGGCCACGGTCCCGATCCTGTGCGCCTATCCCTTTATCCAAAGGTACTTTGTCAAAGGCGTGATGGTCGGCGCGGTCAAGGGCTGACCGGTCACAATGGAAGGAGAAGCTTATGAGAGTTCCCTATGAGACGATGCGGGCGGAATTCGAACGGGTTTTGCACAAATACGGCATCACCGGGGAGCGGGCCGCCCTCAGCGCCCGGCTGTTCGCCGACGCCAGCCGGGACGGCATTTACACCCACGGGCTCAACCGGTTCCCGAAGTTCATCAAAAGCGTGGCAAACGGCTCGGTGGACGTAAATGCCGAGGCCGAATTGGAATGCGCCCTGGGCCTGCTGGAAAGGTGGGACGGCCACAGGGGCTGCGGCAACCTGAACGCCTGGCGCTGCATGGAAAGGGCCATCGCCCTGAGCAAGGCCAACACCATCGGCGTCGTGGCCCTGAGGAACACCAATCACTGGATGCGGCCGGGCAACTACGGCCTTCAGGCGGTGGAGGCGGGCTGCATCGGCATTCTGTGGACCAACACCGTCCCCAACATGCCCCCCTGGGGCGGCAGGGACGCCCGTCTTGGCAACAACCCGGTGGTCGTCGCCGTGCCCAACGGGGAGGAAGCGCCGGTGCTTTTGGACGTGGCCATGTCCATGTTCTCCTACGGCAAACTGGAAAGCTATGCCCGGCAGGGGAAGCTTCTGCCGGTGGACGGCGGGTTTGGCCCGGACCAGAAGCTGACCAAGGACGCCGGGAAGATCCTGGAGACCCATCAGGCGCTGCCCATCGGCTACTGGAAGGGCAGCGGGCTTTCCCTGGTGCTGGACCTGGTGGCCTCCTGCCTCTCGGGCGGAAGGACGGCCTGTCAGGTGGGACAGCTGCCCACCGAGACGGAGCTGAGCCAGGTGTTTGTCGCGATCAGCCTTGAAAACCTGCCGGACCGGGAGACTTTCGCGGCCCGGGTCCGGGAGACCCTCGCGGACATGGTCACCTCCACGCCCGTGGAGGAGGGCAGGGCGGTCTATTATCCGGGCTATAACATGATGCGCACCCGCAGGGAGAATCTGGAAAAGGGCGTTCCCGTGGAGGAGAGCGTCTGGGAAGCGGTCCGGAAGCTGTGACCCGGAGCCTGGAGAAGGCGGGAGGAATGCAACATGAAATGGATCCCCGGGGCGGTGTCCGCCACCTTTAAAAAAATGCCCATGAACGCGGACGAGATCCTTTCCCTGATGGCCTCCTGCGGCCTTGAGGCCGTGGAATGGTCGGAGAACGCCCACGTGTTCCCCGACGACCCGGAAGGGGCCGGGGCCCTGCGGGAGAAGACGGAGAAGGCGGGCCTTCGGGTGGCCGCCTACGGAAGCTATTTCCGTTTGGGGGAGAACGCGGACCCCGCCGCCGCCTTCCGCTCAAGCCTGCGGTCCGCCGTGGCCCTGGGCGCCCCCCTCATCCGCGTTTGGGCGGGCACAAAGCCCTCCTGTGAGGTGGGAGAGGCGGAATTGAAAGCGCTTTGCCGCGAGGCGGCCCTGATCGGGGAGATGGCCGGAGAGGCGGGGATCAGGGTGGCCTTCGAATGGCACAAAAACACCCTGACCGACACGAACGCTTCGGCGCAAAGGCTTTTGAAGGAGGCCGGCTGCGGCAACCTGTACTGCCTCTGGCAGCCCACGGCGGCCCTCACCCCCCGGGAAAGGACCGAGGGCATCCGTCTGATGGGGGACAGGATATTGAATTTCCATGTGTATTCCTGGCCGGACGGCAAGCGCGGCCCCCTGAACGCGGCGGAATGGCAGTATTATTTCGACGCGGCGGCAGACCTTTCCGGGGAGCGCTGCGCCCTGCTGGAGTTCGTGCGGGACGATTCCCCGGAGCAGTTCAAATCGGACGCGGCGGTGCTGCGGTCCCTGACAGAGAGGATGTGAGCCCATGGCGGACCTGTACGTCAAATCCCTGGAGATGATCAATCCCTTCGTGGTGGCCTCCTCGCCGGCCACCCAGGGGGCCAAAAACGTTTTAAAGAGCGCCAAAATGCGCCCCGGCGCCATCACCATGCGCAACTTCGGCCACGGCAGCGGCGGCGGGGGCTATTTTTATCCCGGCGCCCAGGCCGCGTACCGGGGGGAGCCCTGTTACCATTCCCACGCGGTGGGAAGGCAGGTGCCGGACACGGTTTCCACTTTGGAGGAATACTGCGAGGAAGTGAAAAAAGCCCGGCAGGCCCTGGACAGCGACATCAAACTGTGGGTCAGCGTGGGGCATTACAGCGACATCGTCAAGGGCGGGGACTGGGAAAAGGACTGGGTCCGCCAGGCGAAGGAACTGTCCCTGGCCGGGGCGGACGCCCTGGAACTGCATTTCAACACCCCGGGCATCGCGGTGGCCAAGGACCGGATCTTTGACTATTACGAATTGGTGCGCCACTGCACCGCCCTGATCCGCAAGGCCGCGCCCGGGAACGTGAAGGTGATGGTGAAGCTGGCGGTGGAGAGCTGCGACGTACTGACCTCCATGCGCGTGGCCCAGGCGGCCGGCGCGGACGCGGTGGGCCCTACCGCCCGCTGGAAGGCCTTCTGCATGGACCTGGACTGGCGGCGCACCCAGCCCCGGCCGGGCGCGGGGTACGGCGGCACCCAGGCGAACCCCATCGTCTGCTACGCGGTGGCGGAGGGCCGCAGCAACGGCATCACCCTGCCCATGTACGCCGGCGGCGGCGTGTTCTCCTTCGACCAGGCGGCCAGGTTCCTTCTGGCCGGCAGCGATTGCGTGCAGCTTGGCGCCCTGGCCTGCTCCGGCGGTACCCAGGCCTGCAAAAAACTGATTTCGGACCTTGAAAAATGGATGGATGAGGCCGGCTACCCCGATATGGACAGCCTGCGGGGGGACGCGCTGCAATTGTTCAACATGTCCCCGGAATTTGCCAAAAAACGGCAGAACGCCCTGGGGGACGCCTACCAGGGGGCGCAGGTGGATGCGGACAAGTGCGTCGGCTGCGGAAAATGCCTGGACGTCTGCTGGCAGGAGGGCATTGAGATCCGGGACCGCAAGGCCCAAAAGACTGACAAATGCATCGGCTGCGGCTACTGCTTCCAGGTGTGCCCCACCGGCGCCCTGAAGGTGGACGCGGGCGCGATCCTTTCCGCGCCCTTCCGGAAGGGAGCGGAGGAGAAATAAACGGCGGAAGACAGCCAACGGCCGGACGCGAAAAGGGCGGCGGCATGCGCAGGGAACCTGCGGGAAGGCTTTCCCGGGGGAACGCGCTTGTCCGCCGTCCTTTTTTGTATGGCCGGGTGCGCGAACCTTCCGTAACGTACCGGCAATCCCGTGACGGATCACGCAATGATCGACTGTATAAAGGGAAGCGGCCGGCGAATTTGCCGGCCGCTGAACAGATCCGTTTGTTCTGTCCGATCTCCGCGGCGATGGGTTTTGGACCGTTTCGGAGCCCTTCAAACACCGGGCCGCCGTCTTGCCTTTACTTCCTGCCGCCGGGTCTGCGCATCTCCCGGTACAGGATGTCTGCCAGCGTACTCATGATCGCTTTGTACTTGCTCTGATCTTCGAAGAGAGAGCTGTAGGTCTCCTGGGATTCCATATAGCTGGTCTGGGCAAGATGCTCTCGGCGAAGATCTGCGGATCGGAGGAAACCGCCATATTGGCCAGCTTTGTGTTGCCGCGCCGCTTGTCGGCCAGGGCGTTGATCATGGCCCGGTCGCCATCCGTGAAGCTGCCCTTGTACTTTTCATTGATCCGCTCGATGATCTTGTCGAGCGGATCTTTGCCCTCGGGCTTCGCCGCGCCCTTCGGCTTGGCCGGAGAATACACCCCGTCCCCGTCCCCGAGACTGATATCGCCCTCGAAGGTCTTCTCCAGCTTGTACATCTCCAGCTTCAGCATCTTCTCGATGTCTTCCATCTGCACCTGCTCCGCGGGGAGCATCCCGACGAGGAAAGAGCAGTAGACATATTCCTGATGCAGATCCTTGTCGAACATCGCCTATGCGGATAAAGCCAATCCTGCTTCCAGAATCGCTGGTGTCAGGATGCCTTTTTTCACTTTACCTGTTCAGCTATAAAACCCATCATTCTGTCAAATGCGTCTTTTGCCACTGCATCTGCACGCTCAGACGCCACAAAGCAATGCGGCATCCTTAGATTCCTTTCTGCCAAGGGATCAATCAATTCGTGCGGGACATCGGCTTCAATCAACGCATCATGCATGGATCTCATGTCAATATAATACTCACTGCCAAGCAGGACTGTGGGCGGATAGTTGGAGTCGACCCATAGAATGTTGTTGTACTTCCGGATTTCTTCCTGCCCTAAGAAAATGCTGCCTTTGACATAATTACCGACCAGTACCTTGGTTCCAATTGAAAATTGATCGTAGACGAGCGGGGTGTCATCAAGCACAACTGCTTTGACCTGTTCTGCTTTCAGCGTTGGCACGATCCCGAGAATCTCGGCATAATCCGGGTTCGTAATGACGCTTCCCATCTGACTTGTAATGATTGCCCCGGCGGATGATCCCATCATGACCACCCGATCCATATCCAGATGATATTGCTCTGCGTGTTCCATTAAGAATGCAAATGCTTCATTTACCTGAATCAACGGATCAGGGAAATGGTATTCCGGCACCAGCACATAATCAACATTTACAAGATTAAAGCCTTCGGCGCAGATGTCGTCCAGGAGTCCCGTCGCATCGCTGCCAGCAAGGGGATCGCCGATATTCTTGCTGCCGCCAAAGAAGCCGCCGCCATGGAAGTAAATCAGGGTAGGACGCGACGTCAATCTATTTTCATCCGGGTAAGTTATATCAAGATAGCTGTTGGGAAAACGATCGGAATACCTGATCTCGGTAATGATGTACTGCCCATTTTCCTTCATTCCTTCCATGGGCGTCCCAAGAGGCTCATAGAGGTTTTTGGTATTTACCGTGGCTGCGGACAGGTTCTGGATTGCGCCTACGATGAGCTGAGTATGTGTCATGAGCATCAAAGCTGCAGCTATTAGTATGATCCATATAATTGCCATGACGATGAAAAACGTATGCTTCTTTTTCCCTGTTTTTTGCTCATTGATTCTTCTCCACATCCTGCCAGTTGTTGTTATGAAGTATCTCTGCTTCTTCCCCAATAAAGACGGAAGCGGCTTCGGTGTCATCCTTTAATTGATACAGCATCCATGCCGTCATGTATCCGTCCGAGCGCATCAGCATTTGTTCATGTTCTGCTCCAACAGCCCGTGCCCGAACCTTCTGCACTTTATCAGAGATACTGTTATAATTTGCGATCTGTGCGGAAAGCGGTGAGACTCCGCCGTATCCTTTCTCCGGATCATTGCCTGAATCATCAGACTTGCCGGTACCGGCCACCATGAAATACGGGATCGTTATTTTCGAGGCATCATATTCCCATCCCATGTTTCTGGCAAGGGTAGGATAGGCGGCGCTTCCCGTAAACATCGTCTTGTAGCGTGCGCCGTTTTCATAATTTGTCACTGCACAGATCGCACCGGCTCCGCCCTGGGAATAGCCGATAATTCCCATGCTGTCATAATCGATCTTCCCCGTAAGCACGCTGTCATCAGGAAGATTCAACATGCAGTCCAGCGTGATCGACGCTGTTTTTCCATTTCCGGTCTGCCCATCCTCATTACCGACCACAACGAAGCCCCATGAGGCCAAGCGTGGGAAGAACGGCTCATAGGAGGAGGCGGGCGTCCCGCTGGCATTGACAACCAGGATCATTGGCCAGCTTTTATCACTGCCTGCCAATTCTTGTGGATACCAGACGCGCACCTTTCCAATGGATGCATTGTCAGATACAAATTCCGTATAGCTTATCTCACACGAGCCCGGCTGCGCATATTTCATCTCCAGCGGCGCATCGGATTGAAAACGCTTATAATAGCCCTCCGTAATGTCATTGTCTCCGTCTCCATTGGGCATCATGGATTTGATGTATAAGAAGGCGGCAATAACCACAACAAGAATCATTCCCAACACGATCATAACAATTTTCATTGCTTTGCTCATCTTAATCACCATGCCGGTGCGGCCCCGGCACAAATAGGAATGAAAACGGGAGCCGCAGAATTGCCCGCTTTCTGCTAAACTACGCTTGAGAGAGGTACACTACAAAGCACGGTACCATTGCCATCGCTCGTATGATGCTGACCGTCATCTACGCAATGGTTTCAACTGGTGAAACATTCAATCCATGCGACCTCCAGAAATACGATATGCCAGAAGAACTGAAAAAGAAACAGACTGTTTCCGCTGCCAAAGAAGCTGTGAAGTTTCTTGTCTCTCTCGGCCTTGTTCCTGAAGGATCCATCTCGCTTGAGGCTGTGCCCAGTTAGTTTCGTTTCTACAATTGTCGCCTCTCAGAGGCTTGTTTGCTATGCGTTCCTTTTGCTGGTGGTCCGGTTACACTCGTGAATGATGTTTTCACACTAACCTCCTTGACAATGTGATGGAACAAGTGTATCATGGAATTGCCGACGATACAAGTGTTTCAGCAAAATGATACACTGAAGGGAGGTTTGTTTCATCGCATGAATATGAATAACGAGCAGAAAAACACTTATGTAAAAAGGCAGATTACAGACGCGCTTCTTTCTCTTCTGAAAGAAAAGCCACTGTCGGATATTTCTGTCAGCGAGTTAACAGACAAAGCTGGAATTGGGCGAGTCTCTTTTTATCGAAACTACCAGAGCAAAGAAGATATCTTGAGGGAGGAGTCTGATCGGCTCATCAAAGAATGGGGCGTTCTCTATGAGTCAAACCCTGAATCTGCACCAGAGACATTGTTCCCTTCCTTGTTTGACTTCTATCGGGAGCACAGGGATTTTTATACCACGCTCTATCATGCGGGTATGTCCTCTATCATGATGGAAACGATCATAAGCACGATTCAGATCACTCCTGAAATGCAGAACCTGGAAGCCTACATGAAATCTTTCTGGGCATATGGTATTTACGGGTGGATGCTTGAATGGATCAAGCGGGGCATGCAGGAAAGTGGGAAAGAACTGACTGCCCTCTTTTCGCTTGCTCATAAAACACAATAAAGAAAGCGCACGAGAAAAATCCCGCACACATAAAAATGGCATCCTGCTTCCAGAATCTCTGGTGTCAGGATGCCATTTTGTATTCCTGCCTTTGGGCATTTGCGTCGATTTTCCTTGTTGTGATTTGCGGGAAGCCGTCAGGGTTCCTCCCGGGGGGACTGCGCCGGTTCGCAATCCCGGAGCGCCCGGTAAAAGTCCGGCAGCTCCCTTTTGAGACGCACGAAATGCCCCTCCCGGTTCAAAAAACAGTGACGGGAAGATGCCTCGCACAGGAGCGTCCCGTCCCCGACCCTGGTCATCCGGTAGTCGATCTGCAAGGTGACCCCGTCAAAGGACGCGACGCGGACGGTGATTTCGACCTCGTCCCCGAAGGTGCAGGGGCGGCGGTACTCGCAGGAAAGCCCCGTCACCGGGGAAAAGACGCCCCTTTCCTCCATGTCCGCGTAGGGGAAGCCCAATTGATCCATGAAATCGACGCGGGCTTCCTCCATCCAGCGGATATAGTTCGCGTGGTGGGTGACCCCCATTTTATCGGTTTCGTAGTAGTGAACGCGCCGGCGGTACGGTTTAATCGTTTCCATGGGCAGTCCCTCCTTTTTCGCTTAGCTGCAGCTGGTAGAGCTTTTTGTAGATGCCGTTCAGGGCCAAAAGCTCCTGATGGCTGCCGCTTTCCCGGATGCGGCCGTGGTGCATGACGATGATGCGGTCCGCGTGCTGGATGGTGGACAGCCGGTGGGCCACCATGATGGTGGTGCGGCCCCGCATGAGCCGTTCCACGGCCTCCTGGATCCACTGCTCGGTCTCAGTGTCGATGTTGGAGGTGGCCTCGTCCAGCACCAGGATGCTGGGGTCGTGGGCCAGGGCCCGCGCAAAGGAGATCAGCTGCCGCTGTCCTGCGGACAAGGTGGAGCCCCTTTCGGTCACCGGGTGCTGATAGCCGTCCGGCAGCTGGTCGATGAACCGGGCAGCGTTGACCTCCACCGCCGCTTCCCGGACCTGTTTGCGGGTGATCTCCTCATTGCCCAGGCGGATGTTCTGCTCGATGTCGCCGGTGAAGATGAACACGTCCTGCTGCACCTGCCCGATGGAGGCGCGAAGCTCGCTGCGGTCCAGGGAACGGATATCATGGCCGTCGATCAGGATGCGGCCCTTCTGGATGTCGTAATACCGGCCGATCAGGTTCAGGATGGAGCTTTTGCCGGCGCCGGTGGCGCCCACGAAGGCCACCTTCTGCCCGGGCTCGATGACAAAGGACACGTCCTTGAGCACCCAGTCCTCCCCGCTGTAGGCGAACCAGACATGCTCGAACTCGATCCTTCCCTTCGCGCGTCCAAGGGGCACGGGCTCCTTGGGATCGGTGATGAGGGGCTCGGTGTCCAGCAGGGTGAAGATCTTTTCGGCGGAGGCGATGGCGCTCTGCAGCGTGGTGAACTGCTCGGCCAGTTCCTGGATGGGCTGGAAGAAGCTCTCGATGTATTCGATGAAGGCGTACAGGGTGCCGATGGTCATCAGCCCCCCCAGCACCTGCCCCGCGCCGTAGCCCTCCAGGAGCACCGTGGCCAGGATGGAGATCAGGTACAGGCCGGGGCGGAAGAGGGCCGCGATCATCAGTTCCCGCCAGCCCGCCCGGAACAGGCCGTCGTTCTTCTCCCGGAACTCGTCCATCTTCATCTTTTCCCGGCCGAAGAGCTGGATGATCTTCATGCCGGACAGGTGCTCGGACAGGTAGGTGTTCAAATCGGTCAGGCGGGACCGGGTGATCTGGTAGGCCTCCCGGCTCAGCTTGCGGAACAGGTAGGTCAGCGCCGCCACCACGGGCATCAGGGCGAAAGCCACCAGGGCCGCCCGGACGTTCAGGGCCAGCATGACGCCCATCAGGCCGATGATCTTGACGGTGTTCTTGAAAAGCCTGACCAATACATTGGAGAACACGTCGTTGATGGCGTCCACGTCGTTGGTCAGGCGGGTGACGATCTTGCCAACGGGGGTCAGGTCAAAAAAGCGCATGGTCAGGCTTTCTACATGGGCGAACAATTGCCGGCGCATGCCCTCAATGACGTCCTGGCCGGTCTTCTGCATCAGCCAGAACTGGGTCCGGTTGCACAGAAACAGCCCCAGCAGGCACAAAAGATACAGCCCCGCGGCCCGGAGCACGCCGGCGAAGCGGGCGTCCGCCATTTCGCCGGGGGCCCAGTCCCCGGTGATGTAGGTGTCGATGGCATTGCGCAGGATCAGGGGGCGGAACAGGTCCAGCGCCGTGGCCGCGAGGACCACCAGCAGGCAGACAAGCAGGGGTTTCCAGTGGGGCCGGGCATAGCCCAGCAGGCGCAAAAGGGCGTTCCCTTTGTAGTGGATCTCCGCCGCGGCCTGACGGCCCTCGGCGCTTCCGAAAAGGCGGTCCTTCCGGGTCTGCTTCATACGGCCTCACCGCCTTCCGCGCTGAGCTCCTTCTCCAGCTGCTGCCGGTCATAGATGCCGCGGTAAATGCCGCCCAGCCGGAGCAGCTCTTCATGGGTGCCGTACTCGGCCATGCGGCCCTCCTCCAGAACCAGGATATGGTCCGCGTGCTGGATGGTGGAGACCCGGTGGGCGATGATCAGGGTGGTCTTGCCTTCCCGCAGGGCCCGCAGGTTTTTCAGGATCTCCTCCTCCGTATCCGTGTCTACGGCGGAGAGGGAATCGTCCAGGATCAATATGGGCGCGTCCTTCATCAGGGCCCGGGCAATGCTGGCGCGCTGTTTCTGCCCGCCGGAGATGGTCACGCCCCTTTCGCCCACCAGGGTGTCGTACCCGTTGGGGAATTCCAGAATGTTGTCGTGTACGCAGGCGGCCTTCGCGGCGGCCTCGACGGCGTGGCGGGTGGGATGCTCCACCCCGAAGCCGATGTTGCGCTCCACGGTGTCGGAAAAGAGAAAGTTGTCCTGAGGCACATAGGCGATGTCCCGCCGGAGCACGTTCAGGGGGATCTGGCGCAGGGGGAGACCGTCCATGCGGATCATGTCGGCCCGGGGGGTGTCCCAGAGCCGCACCAGAAGATTGACCAGGGTGGTCTTGCCGCTGCCGGTGCGGCCCACGATGGCCAGGGTCTCCCCAGGCCGGACGCGGACGCTGATGTCCGTCAGGGCCGGATGGCGTTCGGCTCCTGGATAGGCGAAGGAAAGACGGTCCAGGGTGATCTCCCCCCGAAGGGCGGTGACGGTGGGATCGCCGGAATCGACGATGTCGCTCTTTTCGTCCAGGATCACGCCGATGCGCTTCATGGACGCCATGCCCTGGGAGATGCTGGACACGGCTTCGCCCACGGCGATCATGGGCCAGACCAGCATGGTGACATAGGCGTTGAAGGTGACGAACTGGCCGATGGTGATCTCCCCGTGGATGCAGAGATATCCCCCGTAGAGCAGGGTCAGCAGAACGGACAGACCGATGATCAGATCCAGCAGGGGGAAGACCGTGGCGGTCAGGCGGACCACCCGCAGGTTCTTGTCCTTGCATTTGCGGGCGGCGCGGGAAAAGGCCTCCAGCTCCTGGCGCTCCTGGACGAAGGCCTTGATGACCCGGATGCCGGAAACGCTTTCCTGGGCCCGGTCGGAGAGCTCGGCGAAGGCCTCCTGCTTTTCCATGAAGCGCTTGTGCATGGCCTTGCCGAACCAGATGTCCCCGAAGATGATGATGATCATGGGCAGGATGGCCACCAGGGTCAAACGGGGGCTGACAAAGAGGATCATGGAGGAAAGCACCAGGATCAATTCCGCGGTGGCGTCAAAGGTGGTCACCACGGTCATGCCCAGCAGCTGGCGGACCGCCCCCAGGTCGGAGGTGAAATGGGCCATCAGGTCGCCGGTCTTGTGGGCGTTGTAATACCGCATGGAGAGACTCTCCAGGTGCCCGAACAGGTCGTTGCGGATGTCCCGCTCGATATTGCGGGCCGCCCCGAAAAAGCAGTAGCGCCACCCGAACCGGCCCACCGCGATGCAAAGCCCCAGGCCCATCACCCCGAGCAATGCGGTGCGGACGGCGCCCAGGTCCATGGTCTGTGCCTTGAGGCCGTCGATGAGGGCGCCGGTGATGCGGGGGATGCGTACCACAAAGTAATCCACCGCGGTCAGGGCGAGGATGCCGATCAGGTACAGGTACCAATAGGGCCTGACGTAATGGGCCGCCAGTCTCGTTTCCCGATTCATTCAGAAGGTCCTTTCCGGCCATGCCTTGAAAATGGACAGCGTAAAAAAAGCGACAAAAGAAATCTTAACGCCTGCGGACTGGACTGTCAATGCCCGGCCCGCGCGCAAAATGGCGCCCCGGATTGTTTCCGGGGCGCAACTGTGCAAAATGACGAATATCAGTTAGAGTATGTTTTGATTTTATCTGACAAACGCGGGAGGCATCCATGAAGTACCCCATCCGGCAGGTATCCGAAAAGACCGGGATCAGTCCCTGTGTGCTCCGCTGCTATGAAAAGGAGGGCCTTCTGCCCCACATCGGCCGCAGCGAGGGAGGAATCCGGTTTTATACCGCGCAGGACCTGGAGCAATCGGGGCTGATCAGCTGCCTGAAAAAAACCGGCATGCGGCTCAGGGAGATCCGGACTTTTGTGGAGCTGAAGGGAAAAGGGCCCTGCACGCTGAGGGAGAGGTGCGGCATTCTCCGCCGGCAGCAGGCCCTGGTGGAACAAAAAATGGAAGAAATGCGTCCAAGTCACGACAAGGTATCCCGTAAACCGGACCATTCCCTCCGCCTTGCGGAGGAATACGAAAAAACGGGGCGGGCGTAGGCTTACGGAACGTTTTCCGGCCAGATCCAGGTGACGGGGTTTCCGGGGGTTTCCCGCTTTTCCCGGATGGGAGCGCCCTGGGAGGCGTACCCCAGGGCCAGGCCGCCGGTGACGGTCTCCCCGGGAAGAAGCCCCAGGGGCTCCAGGAAGGCGCGGACGGATGGCCGGTCGTCCAGCCAGTGGAGCTGGTTGATCCAGCAGGCCCCCAGGTCCAGGGCGTTGGCGGCGATCATCATGTTTTCCAGGGCGCAGGCGCTGTCGGCCAGGGCGTTGCCGTAGCCCTTGCGGTTGGCGGTCACGATCAGCACCGGCGCGTGATAATGGAAGACATACCCGCCCTTTTTGGAGGCGCGTATGGAGGCGCGCAGGGATACATAGGTGTCCTCGCTTTCCTCCATGGCGGCAAATTCCCTTTCCACAAGCCGGGCCAGGGCGCCCAGCATTTCCGGGTCCGACAGAACGATCAGGTGGGTGCTTTGGCTGTTGGAGCCGCTGGGGGCGGCCCGGCCGGCCTCCACGACACGGGCGACAAGGTCCCGGGGGGGCCGGCGTTCCGACAGCTTTCTTGTGCTCCTGCGGGTAAAAATCGCATCAAGCGCGTCCATGCGGGTCCTCCTTGTCTTGTTTTGTAAGCAACGGGGACAGGGGTTCAGGGCGTGTTTTTTTTCTTTGCGCACAAGCCGGCGCAGGCGGTGCAGTCCCCGCAGCAGCCCCTGCCGGCTTTTTTGTTCAGATGGATCCGGCGGACGGCCAGGGCCAGCAGCCCGATGATGAGAAGCAGCAGAAGAAGATCCAGCGTATTCATATCCTCACCCCAGATGGAAGCACAGCCCGACAAGACGGACTAAAAGAGCACAAAGCCAGGCCACGGCGCATTGCCAGGCGACCACGCCAAGGGCCCAGCGGCCGCCCAGTTCCCGCTTGATGGAGGTGACGGCGGCTACGCAGGGGGTGTAGAGCAGGCTGAACACCAAAAGCGTCACGGCGGTCAGCGGGGCCATGATCTGGGCGACGCCCCCCTGGGCCTGATAGAGCATTCCAAGGATCGAGACCACGCTCTCCTTGGCCATAAAGCCGCTGACCAGGGAGGTGACGATGCGCCAGTCCCCCAGCCCCAACGGGGACAGAAGAGGCGCGAGGATGCCGGAAATGGAGGCCAGAACGCTTCCGCGGGGGTCCGGAAGCAGGTTGAAACGGAAATCAAAGCTTTTGAGGAACCAGATGACGACGGTGGCGATGAGGATGACCGAGAAAGCCCGCTGCAGAAAATCCCGGGCCTTCTCCCAGAGCAGCTGCAGGACGCTGCGCAGGCTGGGCAGGCGGTAGTTGGGCAGCTCCATCACAAAGGGAACGGCCTCACCGCGGAACAGGGTGCTTTTGAAAAGGAAGGCGGCCAGGATGCCCGTCAGGATGCCCAGCGCGTACAGCGCGGTGATGACGATCCATCCCTGTCCCGGGAAAAAGGCGTTGACGAAGAAGGAATAGATGGGCAGCTTGGCCGTGCAGCTCATAAAGGGGGTCAGCAGGATGGTCATCCTCCGGTCCCGGTCGCTGGGCAGGGTGCGGGTGGACATGACGGCGGGTACAGTGCACCCAAAGCCGATGAGCAGGGGGACGATGCTGCGGCCGGACAGGCCGATGCGCCGGAGCAGCTTGTCCATAAAGAAGGCCACGCGGGCGATGTAGCCGCTGTCCTCCAGGAGGGACAGGAACAGGAAGAGGGTGACGATGATGGGCAGGAAGCTGACCACGCTGCCTACCCCTTCAAAAATGCCCTCGATCACAAGGCCGTGAATGGCCGGGTTGACGTTGCCGGCGGTCAGGGCCTTGTCCACGACACCGGACAGGGCGCCGATGCCGGAGGCAAGCAGATCCTGCAGGGCGGGGCCGATGACCGAGAAGGTCAGGAAAAACACCAGGGCCATCAGGGCGATAAAGACGGGGATGGCCGTAAAACGGCCGGTCAGGATCCGGTCAATGCGCTGGCTGCGCAGATGCTCCCGGCTTTCCCGTGGATGGACCACGCACCGGGAACAGACCCTGCCCACAAAGTCGTAGCGCATGTCCGCAATGGCGGCGCTTCGGTCCATGCCGCGCTCCTTTTCCATCTGCAGGACGATGTGGTCCAGGGTCTCCTTTTCGTTCTGGTCCAGATCCAGCTGCTCCAGGATCAGCGCATCCCCCTCGATGAGCTTGCTGGCGGCAAACCGTTCCGGCAGCCCCACCCGCCGGGCATGGTCCTCCACCAGGTGGAGCACCGCGTGGAGACAGCGGTGCACGGCTCCGCCGTGGTCCTCCTCCCCGCAGAAATCCTGCTGAAGGGGCTTTTCCTGATAGCGGGCAATGTGAACGGCGTGGCGGACCAGCTCATCCACCCCCTGGTTTTTCGCCGCGGAAATGGGGACCACGGGGACCCCCAGGAGGGCCTCCATGCGGTTGACGTCCACGGAGCCGCCGTTGCCGGTGACCTCGTCCATCATGTTCAGGGCGACCACCATGGGCACGTCCATTTCCAAAAGCTGCATGGTCAGGTACAGGTTGCGCTCGATGTTGGTGGCGTCCACGATGTTGATGATGGCCCGGGGCTTTTCCTTGAGGACAAAGTCCCGGGAAACCAGCTCCTCGCTGGAATAGGGGGACATGGAATAGATGCCGGGCAGGTCCGTGATGGAGGTGTCCGCATGCCCCCGGATGACCCCGTCCTTGCGGTCTACCGTGACGCCGGGGAAATTGCCCACGTGCTGGTTGGCGCCGGTCAGCTGGTTGAACAGGGTGGTTTTGCCGCTGTTTTGATTGCCCACCAGGGCGAAGGTGAGCACCGTGCCCTCCGGCAGGGGCGTGCCGGTCCCCTTGGGATGGAACCGGCCCTCCTCGCCAAGGCCAGGGTGGTCCGTCCTGCGAAGGCGATACGCCTTTTCCGGGACCGTTTCGGGGGAGGAATCCCGGACGGCCTCCACCTCCACCTTTTCCGCGTCCGCAAGCCGCAATGTCAGTTCGTACCCGTGGATGCGGATCTCCATGGGGTCGCCCATGGGGGCGAGCTTGGTCACGGTGGCCTTGGCGCCGGGAAGAACGCCCATATCCAGAAAATGCTGGCGCAGCGCGCCCTCGCCGCCTACGCGGAGGATGACGCCGCTCTGGCCGGGTTTTAAATCCTTGATGGTCATGGCTGCCTCTTATGATTCTTGATGGATTCCGCCTTCGCGGGAAGGAAAACCCCGCGCGGGGCGGGCATTCCAGGACTTGTATTATAGAGCCGCGGGATGCGCGTGTCAACCGTCCGGGCGGGGTCAGCCCACGCCGGGAACTACTGAAAAACGGGCAGGGCATGCGTGAGGCGTGGAAGGAACAGGGGGTGGAGAATCGCTTGGAAGTATGGTATACTTGCCTGTGAAAAGGAAGGGACTTTGCATGGAATACCTGGATGTCTGCGACGAAAACGGATGCCCCACGGGGGAAACCGTGTCCCGGGAAAGGGCCCACCGGGAGGGGATCCTGCACAGGACGGCCCATGTGTGGGTGGTCAGGCGCGGGGAGAGGGACTGGCAGGTGCTTTTGCAAAAGAGGAGCCTTGAGAAGGAAAGCTACCCAGGCCTGTATGACACCTCCTCCGCGGGACATATCCCGGCGGGGGAGGAGCCCTCTCTTTCCGCCCTGCGGGAGCTTCGGGAGGAGCTGGGGGCAGCAGCCTCCCCGGAGGACCTTCGGCGGATCGGCTTTTTCCGCGTCCGGTACGAAAAAACCTTCCATGGCCGCCTTTTCAGGGACAACGAGGCCGTCACGGTGTACCTGCTGCTCAAAAGCCTGGACGAGGGGACCCTTACCCTGCAGCGGGGAGAGGTGGACGAGGTCCGCTGGTTTGATCTGGACCATGTAATAAGCGAAACGGGGAGCCCCGGGAGCATTTTCTGCGTGCCCGCCGAGAGCCTTAAACTGCTCCGGCAGGCGCTTAAGGCTGCGGGGGAGCGGGACGCGTTTTAAGGGCAAGGGAGGCGGAAGGGTGCAGCGGATGATCATCCATGTGGACATGGACGCTTTTTACGCTTCCGTGGAGGCAAGGGACGATCCCGCCCTCCGGGGCAAACCCCTGATCATCGGGGCCCTGCCCCGGGAAAGGGGCGTGGTGGCCACCTGCAGCTACGAGGCCCGGAAATTCGGCATCCATTCGGCCATGAACATCAAGGAGGCCTGGCGCCTTTGCCCCGGCGGCATCTACATGCACCCGAATTTTGATAAATACCGTTTGGTCTCCGACCAGCTGCACCGCATCTGGAACGCCTACGCCACGGCGGCGGAGTCCGTCGCCCTGGATGAGGCGTACCTGGACGTGACGGAAAAGGCGGGGAATTGGGATAAGGCCTGCGAGATCGCCCGGCTGATCAAGCGGCGCACCCGGCAGGAGCTGGGCCTGACCTGTTCGGTCGGGGTGGCCTATTCCAAGACCGCCGCCAAGTGCGCCAGCGAGGAGAAAAAGCCGGACGGTTATTTTGAGATCCCGACGCCGGAAGCCTTTGTGGCCCTGATCAGGGACCGGGACGTACGGGTCCTGTACACCGTAGGGGACAGGACGGCCGAAAAGCTCAACAGGGCGGGCATCCGCACCGTACGGGACATTCAGGAAAGGCCCGGGGAGGTCGTGCGCCTGCTGGGAAAGCAGGGCGCGTGGATCGCCCGCGTGGCCTCCGGGGAGGATTTCCGCCCCGTGACGGCCTGGCGGCCCGAGGACGCCAAATCCATCAGCCGGGAGCTGACCTTCCAGGAGGACGTCAGCGACCGTGCCTTTCTCGGGGAGGTGCTGCTTTTGCTCAGCCTGAGCGTGGAACGCAGGGCCGGGCGGGTCGGGCTTTACGGGGAGGGCGTGACGCTGAAGGTGACGTTTTCGGATATGAAGACCGTCACCCGGTCCCGCATGATGGAGGCCACCCGGGACGCTTTGGATATTCACGCGCGGGCCCTGGAATTGTTAGGACAGGTGCCGGAGCGGCCGGTCCGCCTGATCGGGGTCGGCATCAGCCGCCTGACGGGGGATCGGGTCCTTCAGATGCGGTTTGACGGTTCGCCGGAAAAGGCGGAGCAGGACGAAAAACGCCTCCCGGAAGCGCTGGAGGCTTTGCACCGCCGGTACGGCCTGGATTTTGCCGGCAATCTGGACAGGATCTTCCATGGGGAGACCCTGTACCGCACCGTGGATTACATGCGGAGACACAGGGGAAAGTGACCCCTGAGGACGCGCGGGGAGGATGCCTATGCCGCTTGAGTTTGTACGCGACGACATTACCAGGATGGACGTGGACGCCATCGTCAACGCCGCCAACCGTTCCCTTTTGGGGGGCGGGGGCGTGGACGGGGCCATCCACCGGGCGGCGGGCCCGGAGCTTAAGGAGGAATGCCGCGCCCTTGGGGGCTGCGAGACCGGCCGGGCGAAGGTCACCCGGGGGTACCGCCTGAAGGCGAAATACGTCATCCACACTGTGGGCCCCATCTGGCAGGGGGGCGGATGCGGGGAAAGGGAAGCGCTTTCGGCCTGCTACCGGAATTCCCTTGCCCTGGCGCAGGACATGGGCTGCGCCTCCGTGGCCTTTCCCCTGATCTCTGCGGGGGCTTACGGGTATCCGAAGGCGGAGGCCATGGGGGTAGCCGTGGACGAGATCACCCGCTTCCTTCAGACCCGGGAGATGACCGTGTACCTGGTCCTGTTCGGCGAGACGGAGTTCCTGACCGGGAAAGCCCTTTACCGGGACGTAAAGGAATACATCGACCGAAACTATGCCGAGACCCACATCAAGAAAAACGTGGAGGCAAGACGGTCGGCGGCATGGCGGCAGGGCGAGGAAGAAGGCCTTGCCATCGACCGGGCCCTGATGATGGAAGCAACGCCCGCCCCTGCCCCGGCGGCCTCAAAGCCCCTGGAGGAGACGGACTGGGAGGAGCTGCTGCGGCAGACCGACGAGGGGTTTTCCGAAACGCTGCTCCGCCTGATAGATCAAAAGGGCATTCCCGACACGGAGTGCTACAAGCGGGCGAACGTGGACCGGAAGCTGTTCAGCAAGATCCGCTCCAACCCCGCCTACCGGCCCAAAAAGCAGACGGTGTTTGCCTTTGCCGTGGCGCTGGAACTGGACCTGAGGGAAACCAGGATGCTTCTGGAGCGGGCCGGGTTCGCCCTGTCCCACAGCAGCCGGTTCGACCTGGTGATGGAGTACTGCATCCGGAACCGGCGGTACGACGTGTTTGAGATCAACCAGATCCTGTTTCAATTGGACATGCCCCTGCTGGGCTCCTGCATGGCCTGACAGGGACGGAACGGACTGATCCCGGAAAAACGGGAGGAAGGAGAGCATTTTTTATGGCACGGTTTGTATTGTCAGCCTTTGCCGACGAGGCGGCGAAAGCCCTGGCCGACCAGTTGAAGGCCTTGAAGGAGGAGGGAATCTCCCTTGTGGAGCTGCGCAACGCGGACGGGAAAAACTGCGCGGACCTGACCCTGGAGGAGGCGGAGACCCTTCGCGGCCGCCTGGAGGAGGCGGGCATCGGCCTGTCCGCCCTGGGATCCCCCTACGGAAAGGCGCCCATCGACCAGCCCTTTGACGCACATCTGGCCCTGTTCAGGCACGGGCTGGACCTCTGCGGACGCCTGGGATGCAAACGGGTGCGCATGTTCAGCTTTTATCTGCCAAAGGGCTCTGAACCGTCCCTGTGGCGGGAGGAGGTGTTCCGCCGCCTGGATATCATGCTCACCCTGGCGGAAAACGCCGGCGTTGAATTGGTGCATGAGAACGAAAAGGGCATCTACGGCGATGTGACGGAGCGGTGCGAGGAACTGGTGGAACGTTTCAAAGGGCGCATGGGCTTTGTGTTTGACCCGGCCAATTTCATCCAGTGCGGCGTGGATCCCCTTCAGGCCTGGGAGCGGCTGCACGATTCCATCACCTATATGCACATCAAGGACGCCCTGAAGGCGGATGGCGCGGTGGTGGCGGCCGGCCACGGGGACGGCCATGTGGGCGAGATCCTTTCCAGACTGAACCGGGAGCGGGAGGGGCAGGTGATCCTGACGGTGGAGCCCCATCTGACGGTGTTTGATGGCCTCAAGAACCTTCAGAGCGAGGAACTGACCCACCATGAAAGCTATCCGGACAGCCGGGCGGCCTTCCACGCGGCCTGCGAAGCGCTGCGGGGGCTTCTTGGGGCGCTGTAACCGGGCACCGGAAAGGGGCTGCCGCAGAATCGAAAAAGCTGCGGCAGCCCCTTTTCCGGTTTTTTCATGCGCCGGATCAGACTGCGATGTCCGGGAAGGGTTGGCCCATGGCCCGGCTTTCTTCATCCCCCCGCATGAGCTATGGCAGGAGGACGGTGAATCCCTGTCAGCCATTCCTTAATCCGGCTGTCTGCCTTTCAGCAAAGGCCTGGCGATATGCACATTGAAGAACTCAATCAGGGGACCCATAAAGAACGCGGTAATGATGGTTCCCACCCCCACAATTTCCGGCACCCGGCTCCAGGATCCGCCGCCGATCAGATAAAGCACGGTTCCCAGCACGACGCACACAATGTCCGTTGCGATCCGGACATACTGGAACTTTCCCCATTTCCATTTTTCGGCCATGGTAATCGCCAAGGAATCATAGGTTGAAACCCCAAGATCGGCGGTCATGTACAGGGCGCTGCCGATGCAGATTACGACAATCCCGACGGCAAGGAACAGAATCCGCAGTCCTGTGCCGGGCGCCGGGAACCATCCCTGAAGGGTTTCCAGTGTAAACTGGGTAATGTATCCGAGCAAAAACAGGTTGATAAAGGTCGCAATGCCGATGTTGTGCCAATTGAAAACCAGGCTGAAAACCAGCAGCACACAGTTGACGATCACATACAGCGTTCCGAAGGGAATCGGAATCAGCTGGTCCAGCCCGCTCATCAGGCTTTGAAACGGATCCACGCCAAAGGCCGCCAGTTTGAAAAAGCCGACAGCAATCGCGCAGATGATAACACCGCAAAGGGACATGCAGATCCTGCGAACAATGGGTTTATTCATTTTGATCTCCCTGCCTTGAAAATGTGTTATAAACAGAATGATTATTCCCGCATATCTGTCGGAAGTGAATCAACACAAAGAGGATCTTCCGAAAGCAAGCATATCCGAATGTCCATGATGCGCCAAAGACAGTCGGCAATCAACTCGTCAACTTCTCCTGGCATTGCCCAGTGGGTATAGGACCGCCACTCAGAGAATAGAAAATTCCCTGCAGCCTGCCGATCCGCATGCTCCAGCAGGTATAAATGATTCCTTCGCTCTTCTCTCTTTGATTTGGCGGGTGAAAGCTTCAGATTACGCTTGGTCCTGTACTCCCCGAAGCTTTTTCGCAAGTCCATTTCGAAGCCAAGTTCCCGCATGATCCCGGGGAAGCGATCCCATGGTTCATGGTTTTCTTCGGTTCGAAACGCATCAAAGATTCCTGGTGCATACCGGATTTCTTTTTTGCCACCCATGGCTGCATTTCAACGCTGCATCGGGTGTTTGTCATACGCTCCCGGCTTATGGCAGGTGCCGCCTGATCTCCATACGCTCATGCAGAACCCGCAGGACAGCGATCTTCTCATCGATGATCCGGTAGAAAATGGGATACGGGAAAGGTCGCTGTATTCGTTCCGCAGGGCGGCCGACGGGCGAATCATCGTCATTTTCAGGCACCTCATCCCAAAGAAATTCTGTCCGTATTCCGCTAATTACTTTACCCTGCAGGAGGACGTTCGTCAACCTCTATCCCCCTGTAATGGATGCCCGGCAGCACGAAAGCTGCCAAAGGACCGCAGCTGAATGAACGGCTGCTTTGCCGGCTTTTGAGAGGGTGAACGGCAGGTTTGCACTGGATGAATCGCCTATGGCATATAAATCCTTGGAAGCCATGATCGATGTTATCCGGGATTCGGTTGATCTCATTGATAGGATGAAGCCCGTATATCCCTTTACGGCTTCTGACGATGATGCCCCATGGAAGCAAAGCAGGGCCTGGCCCCCCGTTGATCCGTGTACACCCATAAACACCCATCCGGTGAACACCTGACGGGTGAAGCAGGGAACGCAGAAAAGGGAAAAACCAACGATCTGGCTGATGTGAACCCTTCGCATCTGCTTTCTGCCAATGAACCGCCGAATCAGACCCCACCGTTCCCATCCAATAGGGGGTCACGGGACCGAATCCGGTTGCGCCCAAAAAGGAACGGGGCTGCTGCAGAATCTGCGCTTCTGCAGCAGCCCCGTTAAGTGTATTTGCTTTGGGCGGGTTATTTGTGACCCTTTTCCAGGGCGTAGGTCTTGACGTATTTCTCAAGCGCATCCAGCGTCATGGGGTTGCCGATCAAGGACCCCTGGCCCTTGTAAGCGCCGATGCCCTCAAAGAACTCAAACTCGTCCTGGTTTTCGATGCCCTTGGCGCACAGCTTGATGTCCAGGGTATCCGCCATGTGCTGAATGGCGATGGCCGCCCGGCAGACCATCGGGTTCTCGGGGATCAGGGCGGCATAGGACTTGTCCAATTCCAGCAGGTCAAAGGGGACCTGGTAGAGCAGGGGCAGGTTGGAATGGGAAGTGCCGAAATTGCCCATGGCCAGCATGACGCCCAGGTCGTGGATCTCCTTGAGGTTCCTGCAGCCGTCCTCATTGAGGTCCTGCAGCTCGCTGACCTCAAACTGCAGGCGTTTGGCCTCCAGGCCCGTTTCGGCCAGGCAGTTTTTGACCTGCTCCACAAACTGGGGGCTTTCGGCGAACCGCGGCAGCAGATTCAGCGACAGCGTCAGGTTGCTGCTGGCACTGTTGCTCAGATGGACGGTTTTGCGGGCGGCCTCCCACAGGAGGGAGATGGAGAAGAGCATGGTCATGGCTTCGTCCCGCTCGATGACCTCCAGGATCGGCCAGGCGGGCAGGAGGGAGCCGTCCCCGCGCCGGAAGTAGGAAACGAACAGCTCATAGGTGTTGCAGGTGTTTTTGCCAAAGGTCCATTTCGGCTGCCCGTAAAGGACCATCTGATTCTGCAGGATCATATCGGAAATCATGCTTTGTTCCATACAGGGGCCTCCTTATTCTGCTTTGAAGTTGCTCAAAAGGCTTCTATGCTTTTTATTCGCCGGGGAAGGAGGTTTTCCTGCATGGAAGGGAAGAAATTTTGCCATAAATACCATGACTCTTCCAAACGACAGCGAAAAACCCCCGCGGAAACCGCGGGGGCGGAAAGAAGCGGGGGAAGCGCACTGCGGCGTCCTCCTCATCGGTCCTTCCTTTTTCAGCTTTCAGTTTTTACGCACGCTCCCGTCCCCTCAGGCCCAGGTGCCGTTCCGGAAGACCGGCACCAAAGAACCGTCCGGCCTGACGCCGTCAATGGAAAGGTCGTCGGCGCCCACCATGAAGTCCACGTGGATGATGGAATCGTTGATGCCCTTCTCCCGGGCCTGCTCCATGGTCATGTCGTCCCCGCCGGGGAGCACCTCCTTGAAGCCCATGCCCAGGGCGCAGTGGCAGCAGGCGTTTTCGTCAAACAGGGTCTCGTAAAACAGGAAGCCGCACTGATTCACGGGGCTTTCCTTGGGCACCAGGGCCACCTCGCCCAGCATGGCGGCGCCATCGTCCATATGGATCATTTTTTCCAGAAGCTCCTGGCCCTTGGCGGCCTTGCAGGAGACGGCCCGGCCGTTGCTGAAAGTGATGGAAAAGTCCTCGATCAGCTGGCTGTTCCAGGACAGGGGCTTGACGGCCACCAGGGTGCCCTCGCATTTACCCGCGATGGGGGAGGTAAAGATCTCCTCGGTGGGCATGTTGGGGATATAGAAGGCCCCGTTGACGGTGTTGACCGCCCCGGCCCCCTCCCATTTCGCGCCGGGGATCAGGTCGACGGTGAAATCCGTGCCGTTTTTGCTTTTGTAGTGCAGGGCGGAAAAGCCCTGGGCGTTGAGCCAGGCGGCCTTTTCCTCAATGAAGGCGGTATGGGCCTTCCAGGCCTCCACGGGATCGCCGTCCTCGCTGACCCGGACGGTCCTGAGCACGGCGTCCCACAGCCGGTCCACGGCGTCCGGCGCGTCCGGAAAGCACTTGCGGGCCCACTTCTCGGACGGATAGGCTGCGATGACCCATTGGTGCTTTCCCTCAATGGCGTTGCGATAGGGCTTGAGGACGGTGGCGCGGCCGCGCATCACGGCGGAGAGCTTTTCCGGGTCGATGCCGTTCATGGCGTCCGGGTCCTCGGAGGCGATGTAGATGCGGCAGGGCAGGTCCTCCGTCATCTGCTTCATTTTGGCTTCCTCCCAGGGCAGCACCTTCGCCAGGACCTCCTGGGGGGCGTAGAGGTAGTTCAGGCGGGCCTGGCGGTCAAAGGTCCAGTCCACGTTCACCTTCCGGGCGCCGGAGCGGTAGCATTCCTCAATGATCAGGGCGGCGAAGTCGTGCAGCTCCACCGAGAGGGTCAGCTGCACCGTCTGCCCGGGTTGTACGTTGGCGCCGGTGCGGACGATGAGGGAAGCGTATTTCTGAAGAAGCGCGTTGGAAATAGCCATAGGGGATTCCTCCTGTCTGTGAAATATGAAAGGAAAGGACGGTCATGGGGCATAGACCCGTTTTCCGGCCAGGTACGTGCCGGCCACGGGGATCAGGCGGAGCCGTTCTTTGGGGGTGTCGAAGGGATTTCCTTCAAGGACGGTAAAAATCGGCCAGGTATCCCGGAGCGATGCGGCCCTTGAAGCCCTCCTCAAAGCTGGCTTCGGCGCCGCGCAGGGTAAAGCTGTCCAGGGCCTCGGCCACCGTAAAGGCCTCGCCGGGCAGGTAGGGCGCGCCGCCCTGAAGGGGGGCGCGGGTGACCGCGCACTGGATGCCGGCAAGGACGTCCGGCTTTTCCACCGGACAGTCCGATCCGTTGGAGACGCTGACCCCCTCCTGAAGGAGGGTCTTCCAACTGTAACTGGAGGCCGCAAGCTCCGTCCCCACCCGCTGTCTGACGATGCGCGTGTCGTAATCCAGGAAAATCGACTGGGCGAAGACGTGCAGCTCCATTTCCCGGATGCGCCGGAGCTGGTCCGGCCTTGTGATCTGGCAATGGACGATGCCGTGCCGGTGATCCGGCCGCGGGTGCTCCCGCAGGGCGGCCGCAAGGGCGTCCAGAACCTGATCCAGGCAGGCATCGCCGATGGCGTGCACGGCCAATTGCATGCCCATGCCGTGGGCAAGCGAGACCATTTCAAAGAGCGCTTCCCTGGAATACAGGGAAAAGCCCCGGGTCCCGGGGGCGTCCGCGTAGGGGATGGAGAGGTGGGCGGTGCGGCTGCCCAGGGACCCGTCGGCCACGATCTTGACCGGCCCCAGGCGGTAGCGTTCGTCCCCGTCCCCGGTCCGGTGACCGGCATCCAGGAAGGCCTTCAGCGCCGCCGCGTCCTGGAACTGCGCCTGCTCGGTCACCCGGAGGGTCAGTTCCCCTTGGACGGCCATTTCCCGGTACACGGCGTCCACCGTCTGCCAGGGGACGCCGGGGAGGGAGAGAAAATCGTCGCTCTGCACGCTTGTCAGGCCATACCGGTTCGCCGCGGCGCAGGCGGAAAGGAGCATGGCGCGGATCTCCGCACGGCCGGGCACGGGAAGGGCGTGCTTGTAGAGCTCCATGGCATTGTCGTACAGGCGTCCGTCCGGGGCGCCGTCCGCCTCATGGCCGATGTCTCCGCCCGCGGGGGAACGGGTTCCGGGGCCGATGCCGGCAAGGCGCAGCGCCGGGGTATTGAGGACCGCGCAGTGTCCGCAGGCGCGAATGAGCAAAACGGGCACCCGGTCCGAGATCCGGTCCAGGTCGTGCCGGTCGGGCATGCGGCGCACGTCCGTAAAATAATCCTGGTTCCATCCGCGGCCCAGCAGCCACTGGCCTTCTTTACGGGGATGCGCGCTGAGGAACGCGGCCGTATGGGCCAAAAGGTCCTCCAGGCTCAGGGTGTGTTCGGCCAGGGAAACCCATCCCAGGGAGGACCCGTAGCCCAGCAAATGCATGTGGGAATCGTTGAAGCCGGGGCAGACGAAGCGTCCCTCCAGGTCCACCCGCGTATCTCCGGGGGAGAGGGCGGACAGGATCCTGGCGTTGTCGCCGCAGGCGAGGATACGGCCGTCCTCCACCAGGAAGGCGTCCCGGAGGGGAAGGAAGCCGGGATAGACCCGGGCGTTGTAATAAGCGGTCTTCATCTTTGCTGCTCCCTTGAGGAAGGCTCCCGCAAAAACGCCGCCCGGGGGCGGCGTTTGGGACTACGGGGACACGTTTACGACCGGGGCGTGTTCATCTCCTCGGTGATGGGCTCAAAATAGGACTGGAGGGTGGTATAGGTCAGAGGGCCGATGCGTTTGACGCAGCCGTACAGGTGGCGGCGCAGCAGGTCCTCCAGGCCGTCGGAGGAGCGTTTTTTGATCAGCCTGACCATTTCGCCATGCTCCTCCAGCACGGTTTCGGCGTTGTCCCCGGCGTTGATGTCCAGCATGCAGAACCGGGTGTAGCTGGCCTGGTTGCGGCTCAATTGCTCCCAGATCAGGTCGCAGCGCATCTGGTGGAACCAATAGCTGTGCATGGCCCGGTCTGACCGCAGGAAGGTCTCCGCGTCAAAGCCGGACAGGTGGTACCGCTCGGCGGATTTGCGCATGGTGTCGTACAGGGCCTGCACGGCGGCGACGTCCTCGTCGGTGCGTTCGGCGATGAAATCCCGCAGCACCATGGTTTCCACCGCCAGCCGCTCATAGATCATCTGGTTGATGACGTTCATGTCCAGCTTTGAAACGATGCTGCCCCGGTGAGGGACCACCGTCAGCAGGTGATGGTCCTGCAGGTGCTGCAGCACGCTGTGAATCTGGGGGCGGGGAACGCCGTAGCGGTCGCAGAGGGCCTTTTCGGTGATCAGGTCGCCGGGCTTCCAGTGGAAATGGATGATCTCCTGGGCGATGGCGCTGTAAAGGGTTTTATGGTCCATGGTTTTTGGGGTCGCTTTGTCAGCCATAACCTGCCTCCTGATGGGACGAACTTTTTCTATAATATACCCCAACGGGAAAAGACGTGTCAAGTGCGGCCTCCGGCAGCCGGCGGAGGAGGACGAAGGGGATGGGGGATAGTACGAAGTGGAGCCCCTAACCCTTAATCCCTAATCCCTGTTATGAAGTGACCCGTGTCAAGGATATCCGAGAAATTTTC
>CAMJUL010000037.1 GCA_946408995.1 uncultured Clostridia bacterium
ATTCTACGATTCCTCTCCAAAAGTTTGGATTTCTTTTAAGTTTGGATTTTGCGGAGGATGAACAGCGTTCATAACCGAGTGGAAGAAATCGTCCTGACCGAGCTTGTTTACAGATGAGCCATTTATTGACCGCAATCACCTGCCCCGGCATTTATGTCGGGGTATTTCTTTTTTGGAACGGGTTTCATATTGACGAATGGTCGGTTAACCGATATAGTAGTAGCGAGGAAAGAAGGGATGAACATGACGATGCAATCCATGCTGCGAGAGAAGAACATGTCCATGTATCGTCTATCGCAGATCAGCGGCGTACCCAAGACAACCGTGATTGATATATGCTCCGGCAAAAGCGATATTGAAGGCTGCACTGCAAAAACAGTCATGCAGCTCTCCCGGGCGTTGGGCTGTACGATGGAAGAATTGATGCAGATCGACAATGCCCGTTATGATCGCTCAAACGGGCTGCCCAAGGATGAAAGCTATCTGGAGAAAGGTCTTCCAGCTTACCTTCAGAAATCTATCACGGCTATGCAGACGTCATGGGCGATTGTGGATCGCGGCGGAAAAGACTTGCATTGGGATATTTACTGGAGCGAGTTGAATGCCGATATCAACAGTGCGGAAACGGAGCAGGAGATTTCCAGTGACCAGGCCTGGTATCTTCGCCGGAAATATCTGCGGATGGAGATGGATGATAACACATGATTGATTTTAGCTTATTACCCCGGCGGAACAAGACCTATGCCGGCGCTAATGGCAGCAAGATCGCGGTGATGTATGAGGATGAGCTGTATATGCTCAAGTTCCCCGGCGTCGCCAGGAAAAACAAGGATATGAGCTATGCGAATGGCTGTATCTGTGAGTATCTTGGCTGTCACATCTTTGAGATTGCGGGCATTCCGGTACAGAAAACGCTGCTTGGCACATTTACCCGAAATGACAAAGAAAAGATCGTTGTGGCCTGCAAAGGATTTCACTACGCCCGATACCGTGATCCAGGACTTCGTTTCGCTGAAAAATACGATCATTGATTCCGAACATAATGGATATGGAACGGAATTATCGGATATTCTGATGGCGATGGATGAGCAGCAGGCGATTGATTCTGATGCTCTGAAGCGGCGGTTTTGGGATATGTTTATTGTGGACGCTTTGATCGGCAACTGGGATCGGCATAATGGGAACTGGGGATTTCTGTACAACAGCAGAACGGACGAAATGACGCTGGCCCCGGTCTTTGATTGCGGCAGCAGTCTTTTTCCTCTCCGCTCCTGGTAACTTCGTGCGAGAAACGCATGTATCACGAAAGGCCCGAAAACCCCAGTAAATAAACGCATTTCCGGGCTTGTACCCGGGTACAAATGTACCCTGTTTAGGGGGTACATTTTCGCTTTTGTACCCGGGTACGTACCCCCGCGTACCCTTTTTGTACCCGGGTACAGGTTAGCACAGTTGGTATGAGCGCGGAAAACCGATACGTGCCGAATTGGCTCAATTGGGCCCGATATGCCGGGTAATCCAGAAATCTTGCAGCGCCATTTCCATCTTGCCTCGATCCGTATCGGCGTATATGTATTCTCCGTAGTGTGTTCCATAACAGGGGTAACCGGTAAACTCCTCAAACAAAATGGCGGCTACATGTGTACCTGCATTATACCATCCGGGAGTTGGCGGATGATCTATGCAAAAGCGAGATGACGATCAAAAATGCACTAGCTGCCTTGGAACGGGCAAGGCTGATTGAGCGCCGCCGCCAGAGAAACCAGCGGGTAAATTGCATCTATGTTCTTCTGGCGGAGTGGACAGAAAATTGTCCGCAAGAGGACAGAAAGCTGTCTGCTCAAGAGACAAAAAACTGTCCCCCAGGAGAAAGAAATCTGTCTGCTGCACAGACAGAAAACTGTCCGTCACATGGACAAAAAACTGTCTGTGATACGGACAGAAAACTGTCCCCTAATAGAAATAATAGAGAAAGAATAAAAAGAGAAAGAACGATTAAGTTACACTTCGCCGCCAAACGAACCCTGGAACATCTTTTGAAGGATAACCCCGACAAGACGCTTCATCTCCGCCAATGGAAAAAAGTGGAGCAGCTTTCTGCCGAATATAACGCTGACTATGAAGAATTGAAGCAGCAGCGGGAAGAATCCAAGGAACTGTTCCACATCAAGGCGCAGATTGATTCTGTATTGAAGGAGCGGGAACGAAGTCAGGAGCAGCAGGCAGAGCAACAGAAAAAAGATGAAATGAATCGAGGCTAATGTTTAGGAAGTTAACACAAAATAACAAAGAACATCATTTCGTTTTTCATCTTTACGCTTGCAGGAAAATGCTCACTCGAAGGAATGCTGAACTACAACTCATTCCGCCTTAAGCACGATAAACAAAACTGAAAAAGAGAATCAGCGACTCTTTGCCCTGATTCTCTTTTTTGTAAATCGTTCTGAAAAGAGTTACCTCGTCTGACATCAGAGTGCATGCACATTCAGCCAATCAAACAGATTGGCAATCCCATTGGCGGTACAGGTTCCGCCCTTTTCCCGATCCGGCTGAGCAGCCATGTTCTCAAAAACATCGTCCCCATCCTGTACGCCGTTCACCAAATCATGGAACACAGCGCTCCAAACGGCATGGTGATAACCGTCAAACATGGAGAGCCAGCAGTCCTCCGCTTCCTCAAAAACCAGATCAGTATAGGTAGGGATGACGTACCGCTCCGGGTTGACCACGTTGTCATCCGCGGATTGAACGAACCAAATGGACTGGGCTGCCAGCGCTTCGATCCGCTGCTCCTGATCCAACGTGTCATACGCTTCGCACACGGGAAACGCGGCGGCAAAATAACCGGGATATTCCACCAGAAGATTCAGGGTCATATATCCGCCATTGGAGCAGCCGCCCAGATAGATCCTGCTTTTATCCACGTCGGGATGATTGTCCACATGCTGTTCAATTGCATCCATCAGCACTTTGGTATACCGGGACACACCGGTCCCCTCTCCGTTTTGCCCGTCCCCTTCATCCATCCAAACGGTTTCGCATTGCGGAAGAAGCACATACGCTCCCGCCGTTCCATCAGCAGAAGTAAAATGGTTTTGGATTTTTTCCTTTGCCAGCAGGGAGACCTCGTTTCCCAGTACGGCCGCGTCCAGGTTGATTCCGCCTTCGCCCGCTCCATGGAGCCAAATCACCAGGGGGTTGGGCGCTCCACCCCGCAGCGTTTCCGGCTCATAGGCCGCCAGACGAATCGTTTGGGTTTCCGTTTCGCCGGTAAAAGCGTTCAGCGCTTCCCCCGTATATTCCATGCGCACGGAAAACAAATCCCCGTCCGGGCAAACGCGGCGGCTGATGCCATCCTCCCGCAGGGTGATCTGCTTTTCATCGCCGTCCAGCGTCAGGGTTCCTTCCACAGATACTTCACATGCTATGACCCAATCCCGCCAGCCTGTGGCTGGATCGGTTTCAAACAAAGGGCAGCGCATGGCGTTCTGCTCAGAAAGCGCGATCAGCAAACGGTCGGAAGGTCCCTGCGTTCGTTTCCCCTGTTCATCACAGGGAGATACAGAAACGATATCTCTTTCTGTTCCGCCCACAGTGACACTAAGTTCTTGCACTTCTGCAATGGATACAGATTGATCCATTTGCAGGATCACCCCGGAAACGCCCGGGCCAAAGCCGTAGGCGCTCACCAAAATGCTCAGGATACCTTCGTCCTCCGCCTGCGCCATGCCCGGAAGGAGCAGACAAAACACCAGAAAACCAACCAAAATCCGCTTCATATATTTTCCTTTCCCGGATTATCAGTCCGTTTTTTCATCAGCAAACGCAAGCGCGCATTATCCCTTTTCATGGTAGCAGTGCGCGGCATGGCTTCGAGACGAATGGTTTCATCGGGAAGCATGTACCGGGGCAGGCGCTTTCTCAGCTCGCCCTGCAATTCTTTTTCAGTCAGGCTGCCGGTGTAAAAGCAGAAAACGCGGTCGCTGTCTCCGTCAAATAAAGCGCAGCCCTCCTGGAGTCCGGGCACGGCGGCCAAGGCGGCGTCCACGTCACCCAGTTCCATGCGGTAGCCTCGGTGCTTGATCTGCCTGTCCTTCCGGCCCAGCACCATCAATTGACCGTCATCGGTCAAATATCCCGTATCTCCGCTGATATAAAACCGTTCCTGCCCGCCTTCGTTCAAAGGGTCAGAAACAAACGCTGCGGCGGTGCGCTCCGGTTCGCCATAATAACCTGTGGCGATCCACGGGCTGGATACCACCATTTCTCCCGGCTGTCCGGCAGGAACTGCTTTCCCTTCCGCATCCAGAAACAGGATGCGCACCTGGCTGAAGGGCTTGCCCACGGGCAGCCGGTCGTCAGGCTGATAAGCCCGGTCGATCTTCCCCACTGCCACGGCGAACATTTCCGTAGAGCCATAAAAATGCCACCAGGACGCGGCAGGCGCGGCGTCCATCCAGGTTTTCAGGGGGGGCCAGGGCATGGCTTCCCCGCACATGATGCCCCATTTGAGGCCCGGCAGGCAATTTGGCGTCAGCGCGCCGGTATGGGCCACGCTGATAAAGCTGCTGGGCGTCATGCACAGCAGGGTGATTTTCTGCTCGTTCAGGGCTTGAATCAGCTTTTTGGGAAAGGTCAATACGCCTGCTGGCAGCAGATAAACCGTGGCGCCCAGGGCTACCGGCGGGAACAATTCCAGGATGGAGTTGGCGTAAAAGAAGGGGGACTGGTTGGCAAACACCACATCCTCCGTGAGCCCGTACTTTTCAATGGTGGCTTCCGTCCAGCATAGATAGCTAAAATGGGTCTGCACCGAGCCCTTGGGAATGCCGGTGGAGCCGCTGGTGAACAGGATGCTCATGGGATCGTTTTCATTGGCTTTTTGCCGAACCAACTGCAACGCCGCCGGATTCTCCGGGGTCTGAACGGCCTGGTCAAAGGGAAGGACGATCGCGCCCTGCCAGCCCTTGATCGCCTGCAATCCTTTGGCATCGGCCAGCACGGTGGCAGGACGCAGGCGGGACAAAATCAGGGAAAGCCTCTCGGGAGGTTGGGCAATGTCCAGCGGCGCGTAAGCCCGGCCCGCGTACATCACCCCGAAAACAGCGGGCGCGTTCCGAGCGCTGCGGGCATCCAGCAGCAGGGCGACAGGGCCGTCATTCGGTACGGATTCCAGTAAACAGCTGCCAATCCGCCGAGCGGCGGCGTGGAGCTGGGCAAAGGTGAAGCTGATCTGGTCGTCGTAAAAAGCGACCTTCTCCGGCACCCGGGCGGCGGTATGCTCCAGATATTCCAGCATATTGGAAAACATTCTTTTTCCCTCTTCGTCTTATATGACTATTTTATAAATGTTGCAATGAATTGTTCCCTTGACGCCTTTCTTGGAAGGGGGTCTAATCTTCCTTCGGAGCGGATTGGAAATCAGCAAGCCGCGCGTACCAGTCCGCGGCAGCGGCGTCATAGGAAGCATAGGCGATGTCGCCCCGGTGGTCGGGGAGGGAGAAAGCAGCCATGAGATCTTCCCCCAGCTTCCGGGAAAAATTCATGCTGCCGCGCACGTTCAGGTGCTCCCAGTCCGCAAAATCCTTGGTGAAGTTCAGGCCGAAGCGCAGGGTGGGCAGGTTGTAATTGATCCCGTCAAAGCCGTATTCCGCCGCGATGGCGAACAGCCGGTTGCAGTACGCATGATCCATTTTATAATCGGGATTTGGAAAGGCCACCAGCAGCACCGGGATGCCCCGGGCTTTTGCCAGTTCAAAGATTTTACGCGCATAGGTTTCCTGCTTGGCCCCCAGGGTCTCCTCCTCTTTGGACCAGACCAGGGAGGGCCGGGCGTACTGATGCACCGCGTCCTCCTCGATGTAGCCCTTCCAATTTCCGCCCCGGCCCTCGTTATCCGGAGGAAAACGGAAAGCGTCCGGGGTGATTTCGGGGTAATATTTGTGCACCTGGGGCACGCCGATGATGTAGCGCAGGGCGTCCCCTGGCGTTTCGGCGCAGGCCAGCATAGCCCCCACCCGGTTTTCCAAACCCAGGATGCCATAGGTGCCCAGCACGGTGCGGGCCCAGGTGGAATGCTCCTGCTGGTACACAGCGGGGCGCGTGTCCAGCAGAATCACCCTGGGCGTCTGGGTTTTCAGTGCTTCCCGCA
Organism: uncultured Clostridia bacterium; assembly: GCA_946408995.1. GTDB lineage: Bacteria > Bacillota > Clostridia > Christensenellales > Aristaeellaceae > RUG756. The sequence goes on from CAMJUL010000037.1 coordinate 6,152, forward strand.
GCGCGTAATAACTGACCCAGAAGGGCTGCTCTGCGCTGCACAGGTTATAGGCCGCGATGCCGTATTCCTGCCAAAGCGTGTTGGTGTTCACCCCGCAGTAGGCCAGGCTGGTGCCCAGGGAAAGCACATCCACGGTGTTCCGGGGCTGGAAATACAGGTTCAGCATGGGGCACATACCATAGGCGTACTTAGGCGCGAATACATAGGCCCCGTACAAAAGCACAGCCAGGAGGATCAGCGCAAAGCAAACGAGCCGCGCCCAGAACAGGGCCAGCTTTCTCCTGCGGGACGGAATGGGCTTTTGCACTCGATCACCTCAAAACTGTGTGTACAGAAACGCACTGCTGTCAAAGCCTTCGCCGTAGACCCCGAAGACCAGCGCGGCCAGGATCAGGAAAATCCAGATGGGCCAGCGGAGGAACAGGAATCGCCCAGCCAGACGGTCGTTGAAATGCTTGACATGTTCAGACAGAAGATCCACCGCGAAAAGAATTGCCAGCCCCGCCCCGGCGATGATCCATTCCAGGGGCGGCATCACGGCTGTCCAGGAGGCGGCGAAGGAAGAAAAATCCCAACCGGAAAAGGTCTGCCCCAGCAGGGTCAGACTCACAGCTGGGTCAGGCGTAAAGGCGAAATACTGGGCGGGCAGGATCAAAAGCCAGGTACGCAGAACGCGGAGCAGGTTCAGCACCCCTTTTTTGGGCAGCCGCATTTTTTTCCATACTCCGTCCAGCAGCATGGACAAGCCCATCAGGAGCCCAAAGTATCCTCCATAAATCACCGCGTTCCAGTTCAGGCCGTGCCACAGGCCGATGAGCAGGAAAATGAATAAGGTGGCCAAAGCTGTGGGAAAGACACGGCCCGCCTTTTTCCCCAGCAGCCGGGACGCGCCCCGGCCCAGGGCCAGCCCCGCCCGGGAAGCGGTAAGGGGATAGAGCACGTAGGAACGAAACCAGGCTCCCAGGGTGATATGCCAGCGCCGCCAATAATCCGCCACGGACACGGCGAAGAAGGGCCTGCGGAAATTTTCCGGCAGGATCACGCCGATCATCTGGGAAAAGCCCCGCACGATATCCACGCCTCCGGAAAAATCCGTGTACAGGCGCATCGCGTACAGCCCCACCCCGCCCAACACGAACCAGCCAGGCAGCGCTTCTCCGGTCAGCAGCGCGGCGGTGACGGGGGCCAGCCGGTCGGCAATAACGAGCTTTTTAAAAAACCCCCACAGCATCCGCTGGAATCCGGCAGCGATGTTTTCCGGCTCCAGGGGATGGCCCTCCGTGAGCTGACCGCCCAGTTCCTTCCAGGTGGAAATGGGGCCCTGGGGCAATTGCAGAAAATACCCTACGAACAGGAATACCTTCAGGGGATTCTTCGGCGCTTCCGCCTTGCCCCGGTAAACATCGATCAGAAAGCCCGCCGATTGAAAGGAAAAATAGCTCAGGCCCACAGGAATGACAAGGCCCAGGGCGTCCGGCATAAATTTCAGGAAAGCCATACCGCCCAAAAGTAAAAGCAGCAACAGGGCAAGCAGCCCTTTTCTTTTCCAGGCCGCCGCGCCTTTACACGCCAGGGCGGCCAGCGCTCTTCCACCCAGCCAGGAAAGCAGGCACACCGCCACCAGATACGCCGCGCCCTGCCAGCCCGACAGGATCACAAACGCGCCGCTGAATATCAGCGGCACCGCCCAGCGCACCCGCAGGGGCAGCGCGTAATACACTGCCGCCATGCCCAGGCAGAACAGGATCATTTCAAAGGACAGTATGCTCTTCATCGTACATCCGTTTCACATGGAGCCGGTCGGTTTTCCCGCTGCCGGTTTTGGGAAGGGCGGAAAGCCGCATCCAAAGATCCGGCAGCATGTACTTGGGCAGGCGGGTTTTCAGATGGGCTTTCAGGGCTTTTTCCTCCGCTTCCCCCGCCCAGGCGCAGAGGATTTTTTCCTTGGCCGGATCATAAACGCAGCATCCGTCAAGAACGCCTTCCGCCGTCATGAGGGCGGCTTCGATCTCCCCCAGCTCGATGCGGTAGCCGCTGCGCTTGATCTGGCTGTCCCGCCGGCCCAGGAACAGGAGCTCTCCCCGGTCATTGTATTCACCCAGATCGCCGGTACGGTACATGCGCTGCATGGGAAGAAAAGGATGGACTGTGAACGCCGCCGCCGTTTTTTCGGGGTCCCTGTAATACCCCGGAGAAAGCCCCACGCCGCTGACGCAGATTTCCCCGTCCACCAGGTCGATCCGGGTATTGGCGCAGGGAAAGCCGATGGGCAGGGCATCTGTGTCGGCAAAGTCCCGCTCCACCCGATACCAGGCGCACACGTCGGTAATCTCCGTGGGACCGTACATGTTCACAAAATCTGCGTCCGGAAGCGCCTGCCTCCACAGGTTCATGGTGCGGCAGGGCATCACCTCGCCGCAGAAAAACACCCGCTTCACATCAGGCAGGCTATGGGATAAAAGCGCTCCGCTGCTTGCCACCGCCGTGAGCGCGGAGGGTACCCAGAAGATGGTGTCGATCTTTTCCAGGCGCAGCTCCTCCAGCAGCTTGCCGGGAAACATGAATAAGGATCTGTTGATCAGAAACACACTGCCCGCTTGGCGCATGGCGCAGTAAATATCCAGTACGGAATTATCAAAATAAAAAGGAGCCTGGCTCCCGAAGCGGCAGCCCACGGGCAGGCGCAGGGCGTCGCATGCCCACTCCACAAAGTCGATCACGTTTTGATGGGTAATGGCCACGCCCTTGGGCGTTCCGGTGGAGCCGCTGGTGAACAGCACGTACAGCAAATCCGTGTCCAAATGATTTTTTCGGTGCTGGGAAAGCAGGGCCGGGTCGGGCGATCCGTCCAGATCGGACAGAGCGTACACCGGCGCTCCATCCGCAATGGCTTCGGCGGTTTGCCGGTATTTGTCCTCACAGAGAATCACGGCAGGGTTCAGCTTTTCCCGGATCAGGCGCATCCGGGCCGGGGGCATGGAAGCGTCCAGGGGCGTATAAAAACAGCCCGCATACACCGCGCCCAGCATGGCTGTGACGCAGGCGGGGCTTTTGTCCATCAGGATAAGCACTGGCGATTGGGCGGGAATGCGGGACGCCAAAAAGGCGCCGACGAACCGGGCCCGGTCCGCGGTTTCCCGCCAGGTCAGGCGATCTCCGTGGGCGTCGTAGGCCGCTTGATCCGGGGCGGACACGGCGGCGGATTCCAGCCATTCCAATACATTTCTGACATTCATCGCGTTTGATAATGATGGGCCAAGGCCAGCATGGCGTCCACACTGTTAAAGTTTTCAGGCTCGATTTCCCCCGCCGGTATATGCGCGGAAAAAAGCTCGTCCAGGACAGCGATGATCTGCGTCAGGTCCAGCGAGTCAATGAGCCCGTCCTCCACCAAAGCGGTTTCGTGAGCAAAGTCCACGTCGTCCCGAATCTCCCGGAGGGCGTTGAGCAGCGTTTGCTTTTCATCCATGGTGGTCGCCTCCATGCACATGTTTCATCATTTTATGATAATCGCTTTATTCTGTTTCGTCAAGCGCCCCGCCCCCGATAAAGGGAGCGGGGCGCTTATTCATCAGGCGTTCGCCTTCTTCTTTTTCCTGGCGTTGTGGACGAAGGCCCACACGCCCCACAGAACGATCACAGCACCCAGGCCGATGTTGGCGTATTTGAGATAATCGCGCCACACGGCGGGCTTGTAGCCGATGACCTCGGCGTTCATAGCGTTGGAGTTCACGAAGGCGTAGAGCAGGTTCTTGACCGCCTTGCCCAGCACCACGGCGTCGCCGGTATCGGAGGTGTCGGGGTCCATCCACATGGAGGAGGTAAGGGTGGCCAGATCCAGGTCGCCGCCCGCGTAGTACATTTGCTTGGGGATCATGTACTGGGGAATGGTGTTGAAGTCGCAGATCACGAAGCCCCTGAAGCCCCATTCGTTGCGCAGGATCTCCGTCACCAGGCGGAAATCGCCGCCCGTCCAGCGGGTGCCGATTCGGTTGAAGGAGGTCATGAGGGCGCGGGTCTCGCCCTTCTTCACGGCGTATTCAAAGGGCTTCAAGTAGATTTCGCGCAGGGCCTGTTCGGTGAGCCAGCTCAAGTCGCCGCCGATGGAGCGGTGGGTTTCCTGCTCGTTGGCCACGAAGTGCTTCACGGTCATCAGCACGCCCATGCGCTGAGCGCCTTGGATTTCCGCAGCAGCCATCATGCCGGAGAGGAAGGGGTCCTCGGAGAAGTATTCCGAGCAGCGGCCGCCGAAGGGCACGCGGTGGATGTTCACGCCGGGGGCGTAGATGGAGGAGTAGGGCTGGCCGGTAGCCCGGTCGCCGAACACGCCTTCCTCGCCCAGGGCTTCGCCCATTTCTTCCATGAGCTCCACATTCCAGGTGGAGGCCATGACGGGCTCGGACACATACTGGCAGGTGCCGTTCACCTGTTCCCGGTTCAGGAAGCAGGTAAAGCCCGCAGGGCCGTCACCGTGGAGGGTGGCGGGCATGCCGATGTTTTCAATGGGCAGAGTGTGGTAAGCGCCGTTGTTCAGCAGCGCCAGCACATCTTCCTCGGAGCAGGCGTCGATGATTTCTTCCCAGCGCTCGTCTTCATAATCCACGATGGCGCTGGCCGTGCGTTCGGGGGTTTCGGTGGGCAGCAGGTCGCGCAGCTTGGACACTACATCGGAGCCGAACCAGGGGATATACTCCTCTTCTTCAAACTCGGTGGGGTTGTTGTGCTCGGTATCCTTGATCTGCTCGTAGAGCTCTTCCGTGCCCGCATGCTCCTGTGCGCCTTGGGGGGTGGGCCAGGTGCCTTCCCAATCGGCGCGGGAGAGCTTGGTGGACAGCTGCCAATCGCTGTCCAGCACGCCGTCGCGGCCGGTGTAGCGGTTCTCCACAGCTTCGCCGGTCACGGGGTCGGCATCGTACTGGATATCGCTGGCCAGGGTGAGGGCAATTTCGCTCACCGCCTCATGGGCGTTTTTGTTCACAAACAGGGTGTAGTTCCCCGCTTCCAACTCATAGCCGGCAAAGCCGTTTTCATTGGCGTCGGCATAGTCGTAGCTGGCGGCGGTATAGGGATCAAATTCCAGGGTGACGGTGTCGGTTTCGCCGGGGTTCAGGAGCTTGGTTTTGGCGTAAGCCACCAGCACCTTATGGGACTTTTCAATGCCGCCCTCGGTGTAAGGCGCGGAGGCGTACAGCTGCACCACGTCCTTGCCCGCCACTTTGCCGGTGTTCTTCACTTCCACATCCACGGTGATCACGCCGTCCTGGGTGATTTCAGAAGCGGAGGGAGCTTTCACGGTCCATGCAAAATCAGTGTAGCTCAGGCCGTAGCCGAAGGGGAACACCACATTCTGCTTGTACCATTCCTCGCCGTCGGTGAAGCCCCGGGTTTCATAATACCGGTAGCCCACGTAGATGCCTTCTTCGTAGTCCACGGAGTAGTACAGGCCGCCATCGTACTTATCGGTGCTGTCGGCGGTAGCGCCGGTGCCGAAGTTCATGAAGGCGGGGTTCTTGGTAAAGTCCGCAGCCCAGGTATCCACCAGATGGCCGGAGGGGTTCACATTGCCATTCAGGATGTCGCCCAGGGCCAGGATGCCGTTGGAGCCGGTGAAGCCGATCCACAGCGCGCCGTCGATCTTATCCGCGAAGGCGGCATAGTTTGGATCAGTCAGGAAGGTGGCCTCAAAGGAGGAAGGAATGTTGAACAGCACGATCACATGCTTGAAGCCCGAGTCGCACACGGCGGCAAGCAGGTCGCGTTCGTTCTGATCCAGCTCCAGGTAATGGCTGTCGGGAGCCACCGCGCCTTCGGTCTTGCCCTGGTAGCGGGGCAGGTCGAAGCCTTCGCCGCCGATGCGGGTGATGACCACCAGCGCCGCGTCGTTATAATCCTTGTAGCTGTTCTTGACCGCGTCGGTATATTTGCTCTGGGGCGTTTCGGCGGTGGAGATCATCTGGTTGCCGCCGGAGTCCAGGTCGGAGGAGTTGGCCGCCCGGGCGGGGCCGGACTGGCCGTTGTTCTCATAGAACTTTTTCAGGGTGTCGTTGGTTTTGAAGCCTGCTTCGCTCAGGGCGGCGTAGAGGTCCTTATTGTTGCTGGTGTCGAAGCCGCCGGAGCCGCTGCCGCCGTAGCTTAAATTCACGCTGTTCTTGCCGAACACGGAAATCTTCGCGCCCTTTTGCAGGGGCAGGGCAGCGCCCTGGTTTTTCAGCAGCACGAAGCCCTCCTGGGCCAGCCGCACGTTGACGGCCTGGGCGTTCAGCAGCGCCTCGTCCTTGCTCTGGGCCTTCAATGCCGGATACATGGAGGCGATGGAATCATCGTAAATGGGCCTTTGTCCGCCGAAGAACACGTCAAAGAAGCTGCCCAAATAATACGGGGCGTCCTTGTTCAGGGCCAGATAATTCACCACTCCGACCACAATGAGCACCAGCGCGGAGACGATGGCCCACACCTTGACCGCCACGTTCTTATGCTTTTTCTTCGCAGGAACCGCTGTCATGGATTTTGTTCCCTCCTCATGATTTGAAGGAAAGGGCGGGTTTTTCACCCGCCCATCCCGTTACGGAAATTACTTCTTATAGTTATCCAGGGCGGGTTCGCCGTAATTTTCGTCCCAGGTGACCACGCCGGAGGTTTCGATCTTCAGGTAGTCAGCCAGCGGGGCGTGGGCCAACATGGTGGTGCCGGTATAGGCCTGGTTGTTCAGGGTTTCCAGCTTGATCACGTTGGCGCCCTTCTGCAGCGGCACGTTTTCGCCCACGATGAACACCTGGAAGGGGGCGGGATCGGCAGTGAAGGTGGACATATTCATGGGGGGCACGTCGGTGATTTCGATCACGCCGTAGGGCAGGTACTGGCCGTTCACGCTGATGCCGTATTCAGCGGGGGTCAGGTGCAGGCCTTCCATTTCAGCGCTCAGGGAAACGGAGATGCGGGCGTCGCTCACGTCCTCGTCGCAGGCCAGATAGAAGTCGATGGTGTTGCCGAACTGATACATATAGCCCACATACCGGTTGCCGCTGGCGCCGCCGATTTCGCTGGACATGATCATGCCCACTTCGTTGGCCGTGCCGGAAATGGCGGGGCCGGTCTTGCCGGTCAGGTTGGTGTCTTCCGCTTCAAACAGGTATTCCTGCACGCCGGACACAGCCTTGTTCCAGGCGGCCTTGATGGTCACGTCGCCGGAGATGGGAGCGGTGAAATCGTAATCGGAGCCGTCCTCGTTCACCCACTTGTCGAAGGTGTAACCGGCGCGGACAGGGTCAACCACGGGCTTGTTTACAGCTGCGCCCACTTCCACGGGATAGCTGTACTTGTTCAGCTTCACGCCGTAGAAATCATAGTCGAAGGTCACGTTGGCGTATTCCGCGCCGTCCTTGGTCCACAGGGCATAGAGGGTGGTATCCTCGGTGATGCCGGTTTTGAAATCCCAGGCGGCGGTGAAATCGGGGTTCACATACCAGCCCACCAGGGTGTAGCCGTCCCGGACGGCGGCTTTGTTTTCGGCCTTTTCGCCCTTCACGGTTTCCACCTGCTCGGCAGCGGGCGCGCCTTCGTAATTCAGGTCATAGGTGACAGTGAAGGAATTGTTGGCCACAGCCACGGTGAACTTTACGTTCTTGCCGCCCACCTTCATCTGCACGGTCTTGGTGCCGCTGGCCTTCAGGCCGGGCTCCTTCACCGTGATGCTAGGCGCGGTCATGGGGATTTCATCGGTGGTTCCATCGGCGTACGTCACCTTGATGGTGCCGCCCTCCAGGGTGAATTCCTCGCCGATCACATAGGCGGTTTTCGTCGGCAGCTGGCCCACTTCGGCCTTGCTGACCTTTTTGCTCTTGTCCACATCGTCCCCGGCCAGCGCGGACGCGCACAGGCTCAGGCACAGAACCGCTGCCAACAGCAGGATCGCAAATTTCTTCATGTATGTTTCCTCCTTTATAATAATTCAACGGAGCGGCTGATTCGCGCAGCCTTCCCCACAAGGCGCGGGGGGACGAGAACGGAGTTTCTGGGGGAAACCTCTCTTTGGAGCCCAAAGAGAGGTTTCCCCCAGACCCCCTTCCGAGAAATGCTAAAAAGGGGAACTCAGAAAAAACAGAGGCTCTTCATTTATCGCCTGTTTACCTGATCGCCCCGTGCCCTGGGAGGAAGGGGCCGCCGGAACAACCGGCAGCCGCTTTCCTCACGGATTGATGATTATTTCACAACCACCAGGAAGGACTGGGTGATGGTGAGCACTTCGCTGGGGCTGAGCCAGATGCCCGCCCCTGCGGAGCAGATGGGCACATTGGCCACTACGGTGATCACGTATTCGCCAGCCTCGGTGGGCGTGCCGGCCACCTTGATGCCGGTGACCACTTCAAAGGGCTTGTTGGTGCGCAGGCCGTGAGCGATGCCGGTGATGGGCTCGGCGGTCAGGCCAGCGGGCAGGTCGCCCTCGATGGAGTAGGTCACTTCAAACTTTTCTTCCGCTTCGGCATAGGGGATGGTGGTGCCGTCGGCGTGGGTCTTTTCTTCGTCGCGCAGGTAGTTCTTGCCCTGCTTGCCGTAGTAGTTGGTCACCTGCATGGGAGACCAGCCGCCCATATCCAGGAACGCCTGGTAAGCGTAGGGTTCGGAATCAATGACCAGCTCGGCGGCGGCGTCCTTGGTAAGCTCGATGACGGGATATTCGCCCTCGGCGCCAATCTGCTTTTCGCCGTTCACCTGGATGGGAGACACCACGTCGATGGTCAGCTTCACGTTCTTGACCGCGATGTAGCCGTCGCATTCCATATCCACCATGACCTCATAGGTGCCCATGGCGGGATAATCGCCGTACACAGCGCTGGGAGAGGGAGAGCCGAATACCTCCACCATTTCGGTGCCGGTCTGGGGATGGTCATAGCTGACCACGAAGCCGCTCACGTCGATGCCGGGGATGGGCTCCTGACCCTCGGCCAGGGTGACGGTGAAGTCGCTGGTGTCAGGGCAGGTGATTTCCGCCTGGTTCTTCACGCCATAGTACACGGTGGCATGGAGGGCGTAGGAGGAAGCGAAGTTCTTATACTTATTGGAGTTCACGAAGGACTGCTGCAGGCGCTGCGCGCTCTTGCGCACGTTGTAGTAGTGGGTGGGGGAGAGGAACATATCGTCGCCGTCTTCGGTGGGCACCTTCACCAGGCCCTTGCCGTCGCGGGCGGTGGCGTCCCATTCGCCCAGGGTGAGGTAGGTCTTGAACGCGGCGTCGCTGCCCATCAGCACGTCGTCGCCGGCGCGCATCATCAGGTCAACGGACACGAAGTCCTTGGCCCAGGCGTCGTCGATGGTGGAGCCATGGAAGCCCCATTCGTCGCGCAGCAGGCTTTCATGGACGGCCCAGTTGTTGGAGTTGACCACGTAGCCCACGCGGTTGAAGGAGGTCATCATGCCGGTGGTGTGGCCGTACTTGACCATCCACTCGAAGGAGCGCAGATAGATTTCACGGAACACCTGCTCGGTGGCGAAGGTGCACACGCCGCCGAAGTCGGCGCGGTTGTGCTCCTGCACGTTGGCGAAGAAGTGCTTGGCATAGCAGCCGATGCCCTTCTGCTGCACGGCGTCCACGATGATGGAAGCCATCTGGGCGGTGAGGAACGGGTCTTCGGAGTAGTATTCAAACACACGGCCGTTGAAGGGGCTGCGATGGATGTTGGTGCCGGGGCCGCGCCAGGCCACAAGGCCCTTGAACAGCGCCTGGTTGCCGTACAGGTCGCCCTGTTCCTTCACCAGCTTCTTATCGAAGGTAGCCGCCGCGATGGGGGTGGACTGCCAGCAGGTGCCGCCGAACTGCACGGGGCCGTCCTGGCCGTCTTCGCCGCCCAGCACCAGGCCGGTCAGCTCTTCCCAGGTCAGGCTGTTCATGTATTCGTCCCACTTCTGGGATACTTCGTCGGTAGCGGCGGTAGCCACGCCGTCTTCCACCGTGGGCTCGGTGTACACCAGGCCCGCCACGTCGGCCAGGGTCACGTCGGTGGGCACGCCCTGGGTCCAGCCTTCGGGCACCTCGGACACGTACCAGGGCTGGCCTTCTTCGTCGTTGTAGGGATAGTAGGTTTCTTCAGCGTCCAGCACGGCGGCTTCCCAATCGGCCATCACGCGCTCTTCCTTGGTCTGGGCCTTGGGCTGAGTCAGGCCCTCGCCGCGGGTGATCATATTGTCCAGCAGGTCTTCGCGGGTGGTGTCGAAATCATCCACGAACACGGGCACGATCTCCGCGCCGGTGACCAGGTCGGTCTTGCACAGGATGCCTTCCGCCGCGTTGAACTTGGCTTCCAGCACGCAGTCGTGGCTGTTGCGGCGGGCGGACAGGACGTAATCGCCCGCTTCCAGCTCATAGCCTTCAAAGCCGTTTTCATTGGCGTCGTTCCAGTCGAAGGAAGCCATATCCTGGGCGGTCATGCTCAGGGTGAGGGTTTCGCTTTCGCCGGGCTGCAGCAGGCTGGTCTTGCCGAAGTCCACCAGCACCACATGAGCCTTTTCAATGCCGCCCGCGGTGTAGGGGGTGGTGGCGTACAGCTGCACAACGTCCTTGCCGGGCACCTTGCCGGTGTTGGTGACCTTCACGGCCACGCTCAGGCGCTGGTTGGGGGCGGTGATGGCCGCGTCGGACGTATTCACCAGTTCCCAATCGAAGGTGGTGTAGCTCAGGCCGAAGCCGAAGGGATACATAACCGCTTCTTTGTACCATTCGTCGCCGCTGCCGGCTTCCTGGGCGTTCATATCGGCGGCCTTGGTTTCATAGTAACGATAGCCGAAATAGATGCCTTCACGGAATTCTACGTCGGAATACACGGAATCGCTGCCGTCGGGATAGGTGAGCCAGGGAGACATGCGCTCGCCGTTTTCATCCTTGACTTGGCTCATATCGCCGAAGTTGGTCCAGGTGGGGTCGTTCTTGAAGTTGGCGTACCACAGATCGGGAGTGTGGCCGGAGGGGTTCACCTTGCCGGTGATGATTTCCGCCGCGGCCTTGGTGCCCTGATCGCCCACGCCGCCGACCCACAGGATGGCGTCCACGCCGTATTCGGTTTCCACGGGAGCGTTCAGCTCAGGGATTTCCATGATCATGGAGGAGTTGATCAGCACAACGACCTTTTTGAAGTTTTCCTTGGCCATCTTGATGACAGCGTGCTCGTTGTCATCCAGCTGCAGGTAATGGTCGTCGGGGTTGCTGTGGCCTTCCACGTTGTTGGTCTTGGTGTCCATGTTTTCACGGCCGAAGCGGCTGATCACCACGAACGCCACGTCATCGTAGGCCGCGAAGGTGCTGGTGACGGACTTGCTGTAATACTTCATGTCCGGCTCCAGCAGCTTGCCGGAGTCGTTGGCGTCGTTCTGGCCGCCCTGCACGGCGAAGATGCTTTCATATAGCGCCCGGGTCTTGGGGTTGATATGGAAGCCTTCGCTCTCAAAGCCCTCGAACCAGTTCATCTTGTAGCTGGTGCCGCTGGCCGCGCCGGAGCCGCCGCCGGACCGCACGAAGTCCACCGAGCCGATGCCCAGGAAGGTGACTTCGCGCTCGTCCGCCTTCAGAGGCAGCGCGCCGTTTTCGTTCTTGAGCAGCACCTGGCCCTCTTCCACCATCTGCAGGTGGACGCGGTTGCCCGCAGCCAGCGCTTCATCCAGGGTGCTGTAGTCGGTGTAGAAGTGGCCCCGGGCATCCAGCGCGCCGGAGACCGTGCCGGTGGCTTCCACATAGGTGGTGGGCAGCGCTTCCGCCAGGGCGGGCACGCAGCTGAGCACCATGCAAAGCGCCAGCATCAGAGACAACAGTTTTTTCATGGGTTGTTCTCTCCTTTTAGATTATTTTCATCCCGCCCTCCCAGGGACGGGGAATGAACGGATGGAAGTGAGAAGAGAAGGGGGTTATTCGTTGGAACACGCCGTCAGTTCAAACGCGTAAAAGTCCAGCGCGCCTTCGCCCGAAAAGCGGAAATACAGAGGCTTCACGCCGTTTTCCAATTTCAGCTTTCCGCTTTGCCAGATGCGTCCGCCTGTGGAGGACACGGGAATCGCCGCGGCGACAGTTTTGAAATCCGGGGTATCGCTGACCTGCATGGTTCCCTTGCACTGGCCGCCCACGCTGACCCGCAGGCACTGGGCGTTCCGGATATCGAAATACTTGAACCCCGCCACGGCCCCATCCCGCATGTTGGCGATGTACTGCACCGCGGAATGGTCGTCGTCCTTTTGATCCTGGGTAAAATAGGGATGGGCTTTTTTATCGAACTTCTTGTCGTACCGGGCGGTGCCCTGCCTGCTCCACAGGTTGCAGGCGATGCGGGCGGGATACTCTCCCACGCCTTTCAGCGGCCCGCCGTTGAGCCCGCAGGAGGTGACCTCCGCCTGCCGGAAGCCGCCGTTTTCCGTGCGTTTCAGCTTTTCCGCGCAGGCCTGGCGGGAATAGGAATGCTGATTGGTCTGGCGGTGATAGAAAATGTACCAGTCGCCATTCAGCTGCGCCATGCCGCCGTGGGTGTTGCCCAGATAATTCAGGGCGTGGGCTTCATCGCTGTTTCCATTCAAATACAGATCGCCCTGATCCACCAGGGTACCGCCGTACCGGAAAGCGCCGTCTGGCCGGTCGCTGATCGCGTAGCAGAGCTCATGGTTGTTGGCGCTGGAATACACGAACACATATTTTCCGTCGATCTTCCGGATGGAGGACGCCTCGAAAAACTCGTGGCCTTTGAATTCCTCCGGGGGGCAGTTGCCCTTCCGGGGAAAAAGCAGCTTGGGCTCCTGGATGATGGTCACCATATCGCTGTCCAGCCCCATCACCACGCCGCCGCTGTTTTTCAGATTGTGGAACCGGCTCAGAATGGGCGGCACCTTGGTGGCGAACCCGGAATACAGCCACACCCGGCCGTCATCGTCGGTGAGCACGCCGGGGTCGAAGGGAAATTCGTCGCCCTTCCGGCTGCCGAACTTGGTTCCGTCCTTGTAATGGACATGGCCCAGAAACTGGTATTTCCCATCCGGCGTATCGCACACCGCCACGCCGATGGCACCCATGAAATCGAAAGCGTAATACAGGTAAAACCTGCCGTCCGGCCCTTGCGTCACATCCGGGGCGAACAGCAGCCGCAGGCCTGTCACGTTCATGGGGTCCTGCTTTTTGCTGAAAATCACCGGGGAGCAGCGCCACTGGCTCAAATCGTTCAGCGGCGCGGACCAGCATACATAATCGTTCACACAGAAAATGGGTGCGTTGAATTTATCATGGGAGCCGTACACATACACCCGGTCACCGTATACATGAGGCTCGCCGTCAGGAATGTATTCCCAGGGTGGTAGATAGGGATTGAATACCTGCATAGCCGCGCCTCCTCTTGTCAGAATTGGTTAATCATAATATATTTTAGTTCATTCTCGTTTTCAAGTGCCACAACTTCTTTGGTATGATTGACAACTTTTTTTGCATTTCCGGTAGAATTACAGCCAAAAAAGAAGGCCCCGCTGTGGGGCCGCACGTGTGTATAGAACGCTTCAATCCTTTTTCGGAACCGGCAGCATAATGGAAAGCTTGAAAATGCCCTGGTCGCTTTCCAGCTGGATATCGCCCTCATAGTGCTCAGTGAGCATCCGAATGCTCTGCATCCCGAAGCCATGATAGTTTTTATCCTCCTTGCTGGTAATGGGCAGACCGTCGTCAAAGCGGATCTCGCCTTCAAAGAAGTTTTCTTCCTCAATGATCAGGCAGCCCGCCCGCATCCTCACCGACAGGGAAATGACCCTGCGCTCCGGATCGGCGATCTGGCTGACCGCTTCGATGGCGTTGTCCAGAATATTGCCGAACAGCGCGTACACATCCTCATCCGCAATAAAATCCAGCTGCCGCCCGTCGGCGATGCAGGAGAAGGTGATGCTCTTGTTCAGGCAGGCCAGGGATTTATTGCTCAGCACCACGTCCAGCGCCGTATTCTCGGAGCGCACGGCCGCGTCGTAAATATTCACCAGGCTGCCGATTTCCTTGAGTTCCTTGCGATACCCCTTCTCACCCAGCGCCGCGATCTGGTGGCGGATGTCATGACATTTGATGTTGATGGCGTCGTGAATCGCCTTGTCCTGGGCAAACCGCGCCTGCTCACTGTGCAGCAGCTGGGCCGCGATTTCCGCCCGCACCGTGGAATCGGACTCCCGCAGGTGGCACATGCTCACCAGCAGCACCAGGAAGGAGGTCACCGTGGAAGCAATTCGGGTATAGTCGATCACCGCTGAGGAAATATCTTCAACGATGGAATAGAGCCACAAATCCATCACAATATTGATCCCCACCACCACCGCCGCGATCATCACGAGAATCTTGCTGTCCAGCCGGTCGATGTGATTGAAACGCTTATATTTCCGATTCCATACAGCGATCCTGCCGTAAAGATACAAAGCGGCGATCATGATGACAACCAGAATCACACGGTCCAGCCAGATAGGCATCTCCATGCGGTTCCGCACCACTTCCCAGCCCCGCTCGCAGGCGTGCTGCAAGCTGTAGCCCACCGTAGCCGCAAACAGGGCGGTGAAGAAATTGACCTTCGCGTAAAACATGGCCGCCAACGCGTTCAGCAAAAACAGTCCGGTATATTTGACGGTGGAAGCGATCATGATTTGCCTGCCGGTCATGCTGGTAAAATCGGGAGAAAAAACGCACATCCAAACGCTGATGGCAAGAAAAGAAACGATCAGCCGCAGGGGCCAGTGTTTTCTTTTTTCCATTTGGCTGATCACCAGATAACAGCCCGCCATGACGGATAAAAGAATATGAAAATCATCCTGCAAATAACGAAGAATTTGTTGGCCAATCATGCGCTCACCCCCTTATCCATTGATCCCATACCGGTGAAATTCTGAAAGGAATTCTTTTTTCCGCATCCGGCTGATATCAAATTCCCTGCCGTCCACCACCGCCGTGCTGCCGTTGACCCGCTGCACCCGGCGCAGGTTCACGATGGTTTGGTTATTCAATCGGAAAAATCCTGTTTGCGGCAGGATCTTTTCCACGTCCTTCAGGGTACCGTAGCCCTTGATAATATCCTGATCTGTTTTGAATTGCAAATGGTGCTCGAACACTTCCACATACAGCAGACTGTCCGCAGCCACCCGGATATGGTCTGTCCCGACCGTGAGCAGCATCTCCTCCTCGTCTTTCCTGCACCTGCTCAAAGCCTTGGTCAGCTTTAATTCAAGAGAAGGATAGGCAAGGGGCTTAAGGATGTAATCCAGCGCGTCCACCTCGTACCCCTGGACCGCGTACTGCGCGAGAGAGGTCAGGAAGATCAGGATCACCGCTTGATCCATTTCCCGCAACTTGCGCGCCGCCCGCATCCCATCCATGCCGCCCATGCGGATATCCATAAATACAATATCATGCTGGCTTTGATAATTCGTTAAAAAAACTTCGGCGCTTTCATACCGCTGGATATTAAAACTTATATTCTTTTCTTGTCCGTATCGATTCAAATAACCCTGTGCGCGCAGATAATCCTGCTCTTCATCTTCCACAATGGCAATCCGGTACACGATTCTTTCCCTCCCTCGTTACCAGAACTCAATGGTTGACTTTCCCAATATGTGGTTCAACAGAGGCTGTCTCTCCGCATAATCCTTTGTGCCGATCATATAGATCTGGTCTCTTGCACTGGAGATTGCAACGTTTAACCGTCGGTCATCAGCAAGAAATCTGTATGGCCCTGTTGTCCTGGTAACACTAAATACTACGATATCGCATTCCCTGCCTTGGAAACCGTCAACAGTAACATCCGTCATGCTGCTCCGCTTTCATTTCCTTCTTTTCTTTCAGAGCATTGATGATTGCTTGAATATTATAATTCTCAGCCATTGAACCAGCCTTTCTTTACCGTTTTATGATGGGGCAATACCACCCTAAAGATTTGCTACACATACAAAGATCATTTTGCTCCATCTACTTCATATTTTGTTGAGCTATCGCACTAAGAAAATGTATGGGCATGCAACAATGTGTAGGATAATTGGTATTTACTGCAAGATCCGCAATGATGTCATTATATTCGTCATCAATATTCATCCCGCTGTTATTGGGGTGGAGCTTGATGCCACAGAATTCAGAATGTACAAGAGCTTTCTGTATCTGATCACATGTGTTTTCCGGAGTGTTCCTTATATCCACATCAGAAAAGCAACTGAATCGGCCATCTTCTTTACAAATATTAAGCAGGTTCTGATGTGCCGCATCAACAGTGAAATCCATAGACATCAGCCAAGGATCATTGAATGGCATGATGATTG
The DNA here is from genome assembly GCA_946408995.1 of uncultured Clostridia bacterium. Taxonomy (GTDB): domain Bacteria; phylum Bacillota; class Clostridia; order Christensenellales; family Aristaeellaceae; genus RUG756. The sequence continues at coordinate 22,439 of CAMJUL010000037.1, forward strand.
CCCTCCGAATATTGAACTGATCCATGATCTTCTGATAGGAGGAAACTTTAGCAAAGGAAAACTCATCATCCGAGTCAGGGCTTGCGGCATGAACCTCATCAGGAATGATGTGTATATGTGCATCAATCTTTGGAATATCTCTCCACTTCATATTCATGCTCCTTAACAATTTAACGTTCTCTTTTTAAGTTTAGCTTCAATTCTCTGTTCAATGGCCTCGTCGATTTTAAACAAACTGATAAAATCCGTGAATTCCAGGTTTAATTCTTTCGGTGATTTGTTGTATACTCGCTTCATCGCCGCTTCTATATCCTGCTCTCGATACATCTCCAAGAACTGTTTCATGCCATATACGGCAATCAGCCAATCTGTAAAGGCCCCCATTATCGGATATGTGATAGTACATTCCTGTGAGAAAAAGAATTCCTTATCAAGCAGTTGATTTACGGGAATATAGCGACCGGTTTTTAGGTATACACTGACCCAATCCATATTCTGAATTCCCCACCATTTCTGGTCGAAATACATTGCAAGTCCTTCTCTTATGGCAGGGCAATCAGGGCGGTTGATTACATAGCTGATCAGATGAGCATCTTCATGGAACCCAATACATTGAATGTGTTCATTGTACACTGCATAAACAGTATCCGGTGGAGCCGCAAATCCATTACAAGGATCGTTATCTCCGTATATTTGTCCCACTTCTTCTGGCGAATCACAAAGGTAATACTCAATTTTAAACTCTGGAGTAACACCTAAAGCGCTGCAAATATATTGGAAGCATCTTTCCTGACAAGTGGCAATAGATTCTATATCCCGTTCTGCTTTTGTTTCTTCACCGAAGTGAAATATATAATGACTGCTTTCAAATTGCTTCATAGAATCTCCTATACAAATCCCGATTTACAAGGTCATCATCGGTCAGACAGGCTGGAACTTGTCAATTACAGATAGTGATCCAATAACGCTGCTCAATTTCACCCTCTGAATTTCTGAATTCGTTTTCAAGAATTCCGCCATTATTGATGATGGATTTTGCTGATCCGAGATTGTCCTTGTCACAGGTCATCAGCACTTTTTCGATCCCCAGTTTCCTGCATTCGATTAAGGCCAGTCGAATCATTTCCGTGGCATAGCCTTTTCTTCGTTCACTTGGTCTGATTCCATCCCCTATTTGCCCGCCTTCTTTGAGCAGATACTCGTTCAGGTAATGACGGATATTGATCGCTCCAAGAAGCCTGTCCCGTTCCGTATCCAGCAGAAAGAATACAGAGTCAGGCACTTTCCCATCTGCTGCTTCTTTCACTTCAAGATTTTCAAGATAATAGTCGAAATCATGATAATCATTTTTAAAGATTGCCCAGGGAGAGTGATTTGTATGATTGAGCGCCTGGTCTGCTTTCCATTCGTCGATCATTTCTCCCAATTGCTTCTCATACGTTTTTGTGAGCTTTATCAGCTTCAGGCTCATCATACATTCCCCCTCACGAATCCCGAATAATCATCTATTCATTCACTTTATCCATTACTTCTTCCGAACACACCAGATTACATTTTTCGCAGATCTATTTCCGCTCTCCATGTGATATCCTCCGAATATATCAACAATCTCATATCCCGTCAGCTCCAGAAGATACTTCATTTCCTGACGGTATGTCTGTCTCATCTTCAGTGGACGGATTCTTTCTTCAATAATATTCCCCTGATCATCCAGTACTTCATACTTCCAGTTTCCACTCATAATCTGCGTATACGGATCGTAAGAAATCGCATTGTAGATTTTCTCATGCTGACCTTGTTTATTGGTGTACTCCAGGCGGAAAGAATAGTCTGTTTCTCTCGTTTTCATCTGCTGTGCCTGAAAAAAAGGATGCGGGTCAAACGTATTAAAGGTCAGCATTCCTCCGTCCACCAGATTCTCTCGGATGTTCAGCAGCGCTGCCTTCTGAAGCTCCGGTGTCAGAAGATGCATGAACCCGCTTCTTGCAATGATTGCACACGAATACTTCCTGTCGCTTCTGAATTCTGTCATATTGGCAGGGAAAATATGCAACCTGAATCCTTTTTGCCTTGCTTTTTCATCTGCGACCCGGCACATTGCTTCTGAAAGATCGGTTCCGTCGGCCATGATCCCATGTTCCGCCAGGTACAGTAATACAGCTCCTGTTCCGCACGCTATATCAATCACGCCTTCTTTGCCATACTCCCGGGCAAAATCCAGGTAAAATTCCTGAAAGCCGGAATGATTGTCTTCATTCCGGTACATTGCATCAAGGTACAGATCGTAGTTTTCAGCGACATCTTCGTAATCATGCAGATCCATATTGCCTGTCCTCCGCTGCATTGAATGAATCGTCAAATCCCGATTTGCAAGCCTGTAAAACAAACATCAGCTAGATCGGATACTCTCTCCGGATAGCCGCCCGTAAGCCAAGACAGAGTCCATGATTCTGATTTCCCCTTCCTGTCCGGTATTCAGATAAGAAGATACCCTCTGAATCCACGCACTGAATAGTAGGAATCTGCCCCGTTGTGAAAAGTGAACACAGTATTGTAGCGCCGTTCGCAGAACAGCGCACCGCCTTGGCTGCGGATATCATCCGGCGTTGCGATCCAGCTTGAAGTTTTCAGATCAAATGAACCAAGACTCTGCAGTCTGCGATAGAGTTCCTCCGTCATCATCGAAACGCCGATCTCTTTCGCTTTTCGTTCGGCGCTGCCGGACGGCGGATTTTTGGCGCGCCCTTGCAAAGCCTTTTCGTCATAACACAGGCTCCTGCGCCCGGCGGGCGATTCCTTTGCGCAGTCACAGAAAATGAGTTTTCCTGTCTCTGCGTCATAGCCGATGGTGTCCGGCTCACCGCCGCTTTCTTCCATCCTTTGCAAAACCGCGATGGCAGCGGGAACCTCGCGTAGCCGACGCTCCACCTCGGACCATTCCAAATCCGGGTGCAGTTCCTTATGCTCTGAAAATCTCGTTTTAAGTATTGCCAGCATCATGTTCACCTTCGCAAATTCCGATATCGACATCTTCCATAAATCCCATTATAGGCCGAGCATGGGCTTACCCTCAAGCCCACACCGGTTATTTTCGCCGCAAACGAAAAAACTCCTGTCAATGCGACAGGAGAGATGGGATAAGACTGGGCTGTCAGATCTCAATGCCGTTGCGGAAGGTGAAGCGGATGCTGCCGTCGGTGCAAACCGTTGCATGATCCAACAGTTTTCCCCAGGTCTCCGGGTTAAATGCTGTCACCTTCTGTGGGAGACCTTTCAGAGTGCCGATGAACTGTTGCGCTGCGGTCTTGGTGGAAATCAGAGTGGCGATCTGCCCGGCCACCTTGTCGTGCTCGGCCTTGACGCGATCGTACCGGCTGGCCAGTTCATCATACCGCTTCTGGTATTCCTTCTGGTCGAGGGCGACGTGCGCGTTTTCGTTGATTGCTGCCTGCACCATCTCAGCCAGTACGCACATTTCACCCCATAGGCGTTTCTTCTCCGCTTCAAGCGCCGTCGTATCGTACAGGATTTCCGCGCCTTCCGTCAGCCCGGCAATGATGTCATCCCGTTTGGAGATGAGCTTGTTCAGGGCGGCAACAAATCCCTGCTTCAGCTGCTCCTCGGTCACATGCGGTGTGGAGCAGGGCTTGTCACCGCCGTACTTCTGATTGCAGCGGTAAATGATCCGGCGGTATTTGGCCTGATTGGAATGCCAGATCTTGGAGCCGTAGTAAGCGCCGCATTCACCGCAGACGATCCGGGAGGCGAAAATGTCCACTCCGCTGTAGCGGCCTCCTTGCAGCCAGGTTCTTACGAGCCGGACTGCAGGCCTCTATTTTGTTTTTCAAGGGAAAGAAAAATTTTGAAAATTATTTGTTGTAACTATTGACATTACATCTATGCTGTGTTATGATCATCTCGTCGGATGAAACCGTGATTGTTGCATCCGAACGAACGATCAGGAGGAATCCACCATGACAAACATCGAAAAGGCTCTCGCCCTCATCAACACCTTCGCAACCGGTGACACCGAAAAAGCCACCTCTCTGCTGGCGGAAGGTTATATCCAGCACAACCTCGCCTACGGAACAGGCCGGGACGCCTTTGTGGGCAGTGTTGCCTGGCTGGCTTCCGCGCCTGTGAAAACCACCGTTCAGAACATTCGCGCCTTCGAGGACGGCGACAAGGTGTTCCTGCAGACTGTCTATAACTTCGCCGGGGCCGGTGAGCAGGTGGCCTTTGATATCTTCCGTTTCAATGCCGACGGCAGGATCGCGGAGCACTGGGACAATCTGGCCGCCAAAGCTGATCCCAATCCCTCCGGCCACACCCAGATCGACGGTACGCTTGAAAAGAAAGACGTTGATAAGGAAGAGACCCGCCGAGTCGTTGCAGGCTTTGTGGGCGACGTGCTTCGCGGGGAAAACCCGGATAAGCTGACCTCCTACTACGATGGTGATCGGTACATCCAGCACAACATCTCCATCGCTGACGGACTCTCGGGCCTTGGCGCGGCGCTTGCGGCCATGGCGCAGCAGGGCATTTCCATGGTTTACAATAAGACGCACATGGTGCTGGCCGACGGCGACTACGCGCTTGCCTGCAGCGAAGGCTCTTTCGGCGGTGTACCGACCACCTACTATGACCTGTTCCGTGTGGAAAACGGATTTATTGCGGAGCATTGGGACGTCATGGAGACGCTTGCTGCGAAGGAAACCTGGCAGAACCAGAACGGAAAGTTCTGATCGCAAAGTAAATTGAGGAGGAAACCAGGATGAAGAAGTTTGTTGCTATGCTGCTTGCCGCGATGATACTGCTGACGGCTATGACTGTTCTTGCTGAGGAAAAAACTGTTGTGGACTGGGCTTACGGCGCGATGCCGCTGAACAATGGGAACGTCGGAACGATCTATTACACTGCCGCTTACTATGAACTGGAAGGCATTGTGAATCCCACCAACCCCGAATACGCTCCCTACACCGCCGAAGAGATTGCCGCCATCAAGGACGGCGCGGTCGAAGGCGCGGAAGGATATCGCTTTGATGTTCCTGCCGCTGCTCTGATCGGTGTGGGCGTTGCGGATTCTGATGCGATCTTCTGGTATGATGCGGAGAATGCCGCTGCCATCGTCGGCCATGCCGATCCTTTGACCCTGGACGCTGCCACTGGCGCGTTCGTTACCGCTGAAGGTGAAGCGGTTGCCACACCTATCACCCTTTGGGCCTATGGCGCGATGCCGCTGAACAACGGCAACGTAGGCACCATTTATTACACCGCTGCCTACTATGAACTGGAAGGCATCGTGAACCCCACCAACCCCGAATACGCTCCCTACACCACCGAAGAGATCTCCGCCATCAAGGACGGCGCGGTGGAAGGTGCGGAAGGATACCGCTTTGATGCTCCTGCAGCTGCCCTGATCGGCATGAGCGTTGCGGACTCCGATGTGATCTTCTGGTACGATGCGGAGAACTCCGCTGCCATCGTGGGCCATGCCGATCCCCTGACCCTGGATGCTGAGACCGGAAATTTTGTAACCGCCGAGGGTACAGCTGTTGCTTCTCCGATCAAATAAGGGTATAATAGATGCGTAAGAAAGCGCCTGCAACACGATAGAAGCAGACGCGGGAGGTGAGCTTATGCAGATTTCCAGTCGGTTTACCATCGCGCTGCATATCTTCGCCTGCGTCGAGACCTTCAAAAATGAGCACAAGGTCACCAGCGACTTCCTGGCGGGCAGCATCAACACCAATCCCGTCATCATCCGCCGGATCCTGACGCAGCTGAAAAGCGCCGGGCTGATCACAGTGGCCCGGGGCACGGGCGGCATCGAACCGACCAGGGCGCTGGAGGAAATCACCTTCTACGACGTGTATCAGGCCATTGATCCTGTGGAAGATGGCGACCTGTTCCACTTCCATGAAGCACCGAACCCCAAGTGTCCGGTGGGCCGGAACATCCACGCCCTGCTGGACGACAAGCTGAAGGCGATCCAGAAGGCGATGGAAAACGAGATGAAAAAGTATACCCTCGCGGATCTGCGGGAAGGCATGCACGATCTTCTGGCAAAGGAAAACTGATCAAGGGAGGCTCCGGTGCATATGACATCGGAGCCTCTTTCAAAGGAGCGGCACATGGAAGCGAAAGATTATCTGGCGTATATCGTAAACGAAATCCACACGACCATCGTGGCGACGGTGGATGATGAGGGCCTTCCGGTCACCGCCGCCATCGACATGATGGACAGCGATGAAAACAGCCTTTACTTCCTGACCGCAAAGGGAAAGGGCTTCTATGACCGGCTGAAGAAGCGCGGGTTTCTTGCCCTGACCGCAATCAAAGGGCAGGACACGATGTCCAGCGTCGCCGTATCCGTTCGCGGAAAGGTCAGAGAGCTCGGCTATGAGCGGATCCCGGCGCTGTTTGAGAAGAACCTGTACATGCACCAGATCTATCCGACGGAGGACGCGATGCGCGCCCTGACGGTTTTCCAGATCTTTGAGGGAACCGGCGAATGGTTCGATCTCTCAAAGAAACCGATTGAGCGGGCCTCCTTCAGCTTCGGCGGCGCACAACAGAGGGCGGAAGGCTTCTTCATCACGGACGCCTGTATCGGCTGCGGAAGCTGCCTGCCGGTGTGCCCGCAGAACTGCATCAGCCCAGGCGGCAATCCATTTTGCATCGAACAGGAGCATTGCCTGCACTGCGGCAACTGCATGAAGGTCTGTCCGGTGGGAGCGGTGCAAAAGAGGTAAAACACTATGGATGAAATGATGACGCAGGACCAGCGGCTGACCTTCCTCGTGGAGGCTTTCAAGGCCGACTCGGGTGACTATCAGAATTTGACCACACCCAAAGATACCAGCGGCAGGCAGCGCGTCCTCCGCTCCCTGATGAACATCCGCATGCCCGGTACGATACCGGAAAATGTGCTGCGGGTACAGGATGCTTACCTGCAGGGCCGCGCCAGGGAGAAAGGGATCGTCACACTGGACGATATTCCGGTACTGCATGACGGCCTCTCCCTCTGGCAGGGCGACATCACCAGGCTTGCGGTGGACGCCATCGTCAACGCGGCCAACTCTCAAATGCTCGGATGCTTTGTGCCCATGCACACCTGCATTGACAACTGCATCCATTCCTTCGCGGGCATCCAGCTCCGCGCCGCCTGCAACCGGCAGATGGAGGCGTTCAGGCAGCAGTATGGCCCGGATTACGAGCAGCCAACGGCTGTCCCGATGCTGACGGACGCCTATAACCTGCCCGCAAAAAAGGTGATCCATATCGTCGGGCCGATCGTGGAGAGCAGGCTGACGCCGGCGCTGGAAAAGGCCCTGGCTGACTGCTACGCGAACACGCTGGATATGTGCCTGGAAAACGGGCTGAAAAGTGTGGCTTTCTGCTGCATTTCCACAGGGGTTTTCCGTTTTCCGGGACGCCACGCGGCTGAAATTGCCGTGAAAACCGTAAAAGAGTGGATGCTCAGGCATCCTGGAGCCATGGATCGGGTGATCTTCAATGTTTTCAAGGATGAGGACAAAGAATACTATGAGCAGGAATTACAATGAACGGCCAAACGGCTATCTGGAAACCATTCGGAATGGTCTGGATGGCGTGCGCGGTTTCCGGGATGGCCTGTCTATCGGCATAGGCACACGTACAGAACAGATCGAGCGTTTGAAGAAGGAACTGAAGACGGCGGACGCCATCGTCATCGGTGCTGGAGCCGGATTGTCCACCTCGGCAGGCTTTGTCTACAGTGGTGAACGTTTCCGGTACTGGTTTTCGGACTTCGCGGAGCGCTTCGGGATTAAGGACATGTATTCCGGCGGCTTCTACCCCTTCCCGGATGAGGAGACATACTGGGCCTGGTGGAGCAGACATATCTACTGCAATCGATACGCGAAAGCGCCGAAGCCCGTCTATGAGAACCTTCTAAAGCTTGTAGCTGACAGGGATTACTTTGTGATCACCACCAACGTGGATCACATGTTCCAGAAGGCGGGCTTTGACAAGAAGCGCCTGTTCTATACCCAGGGCGACTATGGCCTCTTCCAAAACCAGCGCCCGACGGTGCGGAAGACCTGGGACAACGAAGAATGGGTCATGCAGGCGATGGCTGCGCAGGGCTTTGTGAAGAATGCAGACGGCTCATTTATTATGCCGGAGGACAGAAAAGTCGCCATGCGCATTCCGACCGCGCTGATTCCCCACAGCCCGGAGGACGGGCGCAAAGTGATGCCCAATCTGCGGTCGGATGATTCCTTTGTGGAGGACGAGGGCTGGCGGCGGGCATCCGCTGCCTATGCTGATTACCTCCGACAGCACGACGGTCAGCACGTCCTGTATCTGGAGATCGGGGTCGGCAGCAACACGCCGGTGATCATCAAATATCCCTTCTGGCAAATGACGAACGACAATCCGAAGGCAGTTTACTGCTGTCTGAATTATGATGAGGCTTACTGCCCAAAGCAGATCGAAGCGCGCAGCATCTGTATCGACGGGGATACCGGAACACTTTTAAGAGAATGGATGTAAAAATGAAGACGTTTTCTGCTCTATAATGTGATATTTGCTAAAACTTGAGCGACTGCCACATTGACCGCCACGGGAGAATTATTCCCTGTCGGCGGTCTTTTTTTGTTTTTGGCACTGTAAAACGATACGACTTTCGGGCGTAGGAAGGTGAACCACTTAAGCGATTGGAGGGACACCTGATGACGCCAGAGGAAAAGAGCCGTCTGTCCGCAATGCGGAAAGCAGGCAGCAGTTATACGGAGATTGCTGATGCGCTGGGCATCTCGAAGAACACGGTCAAAACGTTTTGCCGCAGGAATGGGCTAACCTCAGAGGTCGAGAGCGCGCCTGTTGAAGTCACCCCTGCGCCAACCACCGAACGCCTCTGCCCGCACTGCGGCAAACCGGTGATCCAGCCCCAAGGGCGGAAAGAGAAAAAGTTCTGCTCGGACACTTGCCGGAACCGCTGGTGGAACAGCCATATGGACCTTGTCAACCGGAAAGCCATCTATGCTTACACCTGCCCGACCTGCGGCACTGCCTTTACCGCTTACGGCAACAATCACCGGAAGTATTGCTGTCACGAATGCTATATCGCGGATCGCTTCGGAGGCAGGACATGACTGGTGATGTCCTCAAACGCGAGTGCCTGTACGAAACGGTGATGTATCCGCTCCCTTGCCATTGAAATCGCAACTCTGACTCGCAGGCAGCAGAGGGGCCGGGGGCTGCGGATGGCATAATTCAAAAATCATTCACGACTCTTTCAAGTTATTTTTAAGTTTCGTGTATAGAATGAATACATGATATCGAGCAGCGAAAGCGTTAGACCGGATATCGAAAAGTGAAGGAGGATATTCCTTATGAAAAAGATCATCTTAATGGTTCTTGCCCTTTCGCTTCTCTGTACTGTCGGCGCTGCTTTTGCCGAAGGCCCTTGCGGACGCGGCGGCAATGGCGGTCCCGGTGGTGGACAAGGCGGTATGCGCGGTGGAAACGGCGGCGGTACAGACAAATCCAGCGATACCGAGCTCCAATCCATGATTACCGAAGTTGCCCCCAAGTTTCAGCTGCTCACCTATGAGGATGCGGAAACCGGTACCAGTTTGCAGTATCAGTTGTTTATCCCTGAGAATTATGATGAAACCCAAAGCTATCCCATGATCCAGTTTATTCCTGATTCAAGCGCTGTCGGGCGCGGCACGGATTATGTGCTGACCCAGGGCTGGGGCGGGCTGATCTGGGCAACAGAAGAAGAGCAAGCTAAACATCCCGCTTTTGTAGTGGTGCCTGTCTTTACGGAAACTGTGGTGGATGACAATTTCAATCATTCCAGCCAGATTGATGTGGCTATGCGCCTGCTTCAGTCACTGACGGAAACCTACTCCATTGACACGGACAGGATTTATACAACCGGCCAGTCCATGGGCGGTATGACCTCATTCCATCTGAGTATTGCGTATCCTGGCTTTTTCGCCGCCTATCTGTTTGTCGGGAGCCAGTGGGATGCGAGTCTGCTGAACGGCCTGGAGGATGAACGCTTCTTCTACATCGTTTCTGCGGGTGATCCCAAGGCCTCCGCCGGTCAGGCCGAACTGCTCGCCCTGTTCGATGCGGACGGCGCTGTGTACAGTCATAAGGAATGGAGCGCACAGGATGACGCTGACACTCAGAACGCAGCTGTGGCCGCTATGCTGGCGGAGGGCTATCAGCAAAACTTCGTGACCTTCACGCTGGGGACGACGCTTGCGGAAGGCCAGACTGCCGGAAGCGGCGCTGGTGAGCATATGACCTCTTTCGATTACGCATATAAGCTGGAAGCTGTCCGCGACTGGCTGTTCCAGCAGACGAAATAAGGAGGATGGATTTCATGAAGAAGTTTCTTGCCTGCATGATGGCGTTTGCGTTGATGCTTTCCTGCGTTTCCTGCTTCGCGGAAGGTGAAAGTGTTCCCGCAAAGATCGATATGACCAAGTGGCAGTATGAAGCCGCAGATGACGTATATTGGCAGGTAGGCTTGTCCTACGCAGCCACCCCGGCCGACAGCAGCTATGAGACCATGGGCATCTTCGTGCCCGGCGCTTACTTTACCGGAACGGACAATGGCGACGGAACCTATACCTGCACCGTGAATGAATCCGGTACTGTCGGTCAGTATACCGCCGTAACAGCCCCGCTGATCATTCCGGTCAATACCCCCGGTTACTCCGCCATGGCCGCGCCTACCGGCTATTCCAGTTCCATGGGATATGGCAGCATTTCGGACTATACCAGTGAAGGCATCATTGTACTCTTTGCCGGTGCCCGGGGCCGTGACGCGGGCGCTCCCGCCGGTGTGACGGACTTCAAGGCGGCGATCCGGTATGCCCGCTACAACAAAGACCTGCTGCCAGGCGATATGGACAGTATCTTTTCCCTCGGCATGAGCGGCGGCGGCGCACAGAGTGCCCTGATCGGCGCATCCGGCAACAGTGATCTGTACACGCCCTATCTGGCTGCCATCGGCGCGGTCATGACGGAAAGTGACGCAGTGAAGGGTAGCATGTGCTGGTGTCCCATCACCAATCTGGATATCGCGGATGAAGCCTATGAATGGAACATGGGCAATACCCGTTCCGGCCTCAGTGAGGAGGAACAGGCCTACTCTGACGGCATGGCCCTGGCTTTCGCCGAGTACATCAACGGCCTGGGCCTGACGGATGAAAACGGCACCGCCTTGGTGCTGGCCGAAAGTGAGGAGGGCATCTGTCAGAGCGGCACCTACTACGACTATGTGAAGGATGTTATTGAGACGTCCCTTGAGCATTTTCTGAGTGATACGGAGTTCCCGTATACTGCTACTTCTTCCGGCGGATTCGGCGGACGTGGCGGCAGGGGCGGTATGCGCGGCGGCAACTTCGGCGGCACAGAGGGCGGCTTCGCGGGTCCCGGCAACGGCGAAATACCCGATTTCGGGAATGGAGAAAAGCCCGACTTTGCGAATGGTGAAATCCCTGATTTCGGCGGCGAGAACGCCGAACAGGAAACCGCCTATGAGGAAATGGATGGCATCACCCGCGCCGAAAGCACTTCTTCCGCGCTGTCTCTGAGCGGCACGTATGAGACGAAACAGGATTATATTGCTGCTCTGAACGCCAATGGAGAATGGGTTACCTGGGATGAAGAAACCAACACAGTGACGATCACCAGCGTCGCCGCCTTCACCCAGGCGCTGAAGAACGCCTCCAAGGGCATTGCTGCCTTTGACCAGCTGGATCGCGGGCAGGGTGAGAATACGCTGTTCGGTTATGGCGACGGCAATGGTGCGCACTTTGACGCGATCCTGGCCGAGCTCATGCAGGGCAGCGAATACGAAGCGGCCTTTGCGGAGGATCTGGCGAAGCAGGACGCGCTGGGAAATACGGTGGATGTGCGCCTGAACATGTACAATCCCATGTACTATCTGTCTCCCGCTTACGAAGGGTATCAGACCAGCGAACCCGCCACCTACTGGCGCATCCGCACCGGCATCAACCAGGGAGACACCGCTCTGTGCACGGAGATCGACCTGGCGCTGGCAGCTGAAGCCTATGCGGAAGGGACGCAGGTGGATTTCGAGACGGTCTGGGGTCAGGGACACACCGAGGCTGAGCGCACTGGTTCCTCTACTGCTAATTTCATCGCCTGGGTGCAGGAATGCATGAAATAAATCAATCACTAATCACAGAGAAGCGTTGCCCATCTGAGCAGCGCTTTTCTCATTTCCGCGAAAAGTCAGCGCTTGGCCTGATTTAACTTTGACTTTTTTTGGGGCGGTCAGAGTGAGTAATACTGCCACCCCAACGGAAGGAGGAAACGCCATGGGATTCATGCTTCAGATCAGGCCGAAGGTGCTGAAAAAGCTCCGGGAGGATTACCCGACCGGATGCCGTGTGGAGCTTGTCCAGATGTTTGAGGAACCGCGCAAGGACATGGTTCCCGGACTGACCGGAGAGGTCATGTTTGTGGACGACGCGGACGGCATTCATGTCGCCTGGTCGAATGGCTCGACCCTCGCGGCGATCCACGGCATCGACGTTATCCGCAGAATCGACTGATCACAATCAACTGCCAAAGGGCCGCCCGTCAAAAGGCGGCCTTTTGACGTCTTTGGAGGAATTCTCATGCAGGACTTTTTTCTCTGGAACGGGGTGGACTGCCGCACCTACGGCATCCACGTGACGGAGCAGCCGCCCATCACCATCCCGCTGGAACGGAGCACCCAGACCAATGTGCCCGGCAGGCCGGGAAGCCTGACGCAGCTGGAAGGCGAAGACGTGTATGACGATATGATCCTCACCGCCACCTGCTTCATCTCTGATCCGGCGCAGATCCCGGCCATCGCCGCCTGGCTCAAAGGCAGTGGTACAGTGACCTTTGCCAACCGGACGGGCGGCTACTACAAAGCCCGGATCGCCAACCAGATCCCTTTTGAAAAGGTGCTCCGGGGCAATCCGCACTGTACTTTCGCGGTCAATTTCCGCTGCTATCCGTTTTTCTATGCCGATGCCGCCGCTGACATCACGGTCACCGCATCCGGGACGATCATCACGAATCCGGGAAGCGTGTATTCCGAGCCAATCCTGACGGTCACAGGCTCTGGGAACATCACGCTCATGGTGGGCATGACCATCGTGGAACTGGAGAACATCTCCGGGAGCCTCGTCATTGATTCCGTGCTGCAGGAAGCCTACCAGGGCAGCACCCTGATGAATGATCACATAAATGGCGAGTTCCCTGTGCTGAAGCCCGGCGCGAATGCCATATCGTGGACGGGAGCGGTGACGAAGGTGGTTATCAGGCCGAATTGGCGGTATCTGTAAGTATCTTCAAAGATACCAGGTATCATGAAAAATCGTACTTGTGCTGTTCATTTGACGGTCGTATAATAAGACCGGTTCAAGAAAATGACCGCAAGAAGCAGTCAAAGAAAGAGCCGAATGAGGTGATATCGTCAGATGGAAAAGCAAACGACTATGGAGGAGCGCTTTGGCAAATGCCCTTACGCGACGGCGCAGACGCTGATCTCCGGGAAATGGGCCGTGCTGATCCTGCTCTATCTGGAGGAAGGCCCGATCCGCTTCAACGAGCTGCTCCGCAAGATGCCGAAAATGACCCATGCTACGCTTTCAGTTCAGCTGAAAGCTCTGGAGGAATACGGGCTGATCAGTCGGGTCCAGTATGAGGCCATTCCGCCGCATGTGGAGTACTCGCTGACCGACATCGGAAAGAAGTTTCACCCTATTGTTGCTGCTATGGAAACCTGGGGAAACGAATATATCGCACACATGCAGGGAGAAACAAACGTATGAATATGACCGGTATTGTCTACAGACCGCCCTATGAGGCGAACTCGCTGCTGCTTCAGGTGACCCTGGGCTGCAGCCACAACAAATGCACCTTCTGCTATATGTACCCGGATGTGCAGTTCAAGGTCTGCCCGATGGAAGAGGTGGAGGCGGACATTGAGGAAGCCACCCACTATTGCCCCAACGTCAAACGGGTTTTCCTGGAGCACGGCGATGCTTTCGTGCTCTCAGCGGAAAAACTTCTGAAGATTGCGGATGCTATTCACCGGAAGCTGCCCAGAGTGGAGACCATCGCCATGTACGCCTCCATCCAGAATATCAAATCCAAGACGGATGAAGAACTCCGGCAGCTCAGAACAGCCGGTATTCACGGCCTGGACATCGGTGTCGAGAGTGGCCTGGACGCTGCGCTGACCTACATGAACAAGGGCCACACAGAGGCGGAGGCGCGGGAGCAGCTGCTTCGTCTGACCGAAGCGGGAATGGATTACAGCTTCAATGCCATCCTGGGCTGCGGCGGTGCAGAGCTTTGGAAAGAAAACGCCGACGCCACCGCTGACCTGATCAACGCGGTGCAGCCGCATCTGCTGTTCATCGGCAGCCTGCATGCCCAGCCCGGCTGCCGGCTGTATCAGGATATGCGAAACGGCACGTTCAAGGAATGTACCATCGGCCAGCTGCTGGACGAGCAGGAGCGGCTCATCCGCCGCCTAGATCTGAAGGACACATACTACTTTGGATCGCATCCGTCCAACCTGGTACCCATGCAGGCCAGGCTGCCGGATCAGAAGCAGGACATGATCGAGGCAGTACAGGAAACACGAGAACAACTCCGTGCGCATCTGGATGAATTTCCGGCTCGCGGCGGAGAGGGTTCAATTCTGAACCGATAAATAGAAGGAGGACACCACCATGTCAGACACCATCACCACCCTGAAAACCCGTCGCAGCTGCCGCGCTTTCAAGCCGGAACATGTTGAAGAAGAAAAGCTCCAGGCCATCCTGGAAGCAGGAACCTATGCCCCCACCGGTATGGGCAAGCAATCTCCCATCATCCTGGTGATCAAAGACCAGGAAACCCGTCAGAAGCTGGCAAAGCTGAATGCTGCCGCGATGGGCATGGACATTGATCCCTTCTACGGCGCGCCGGATCTGGTCGTCGTCCTGGCGAACAAGGACATGCCGACCTATGTGTATGACGGAAGCCTGGTCATGGGCAACATGATGAACGCCGCCGCCGATCTGGGCGTGGCCAGCTGCTGGGTACACCGCGCCAAGGAAGAGTTTGAGAGCGAAGAAGGCAAAGCCATCCTGAAGAAACTGGGCATCGAAGGCAACTGGGAGGGCATCGGCAATCTGATCCTCGGTTATGCCGCCAAGCCCACTGGAGAGGCCGCACCGAGAAAGGCGGATTACGTGTACACACTGTAATCTGACCATACATTCAAATAGCGTCGTTCAGTCACGAACGGCGCTTTCTTTTTACCCTTTTGGAGGTGATCCCCATGATCTGCGTCTATCCCGCCGACTGCACCGACTTCTCCACCAACGGCAACGGCACCCTGGCTCCGCTGTCGGCGGAGGTCACGGAAACGCTGAACGGCGAATACGAACTGACGCTGGTGCATCCCATTGATGAAGCCGGGAAATGGCAGCGGCTGGTGGAGGGGTTCGGAGCGCCCGAAAAACTGTCCGGCGGACAGTTTTCAGCGGAGAACGGGCCGGCAGGCCCAGGAAACATCCTCCGCGCACCTGTGCCCGCTGCCATGACGCCCCGCGTCAATTTCACCGCGCCGGGAGACGACAACCGGACGGAGGTATGGCGGGTGAACACGGACTTTTCCGGCGCGGAAACCCGGAAAGGCACCCTGCGCC
>CAMJUL010000038.1 GCA_946408995.1 uncultured Clostridia bacterium
CGCATGAGCGGTGGTGTGGGAGGACGGGGGTTAGCCACCCCCTCCTACCCGATTTAATGGTACCATGTCCGGTTTCCGTTTGCCGGGGAATACGGATTTGTGCGTCAGAGCGATCTGACGGAAGGGAGGGGGTGAAGCGCGTGGGAAGAACGGAGAGGGTGGAGCTGACCGTCCTTTGTCTGGTACAGGACGGGGATCGGATCCTTCTGCAGAACCGGGTCAAAAAGGACTGGCAGGGATATACGCTGCCCGGCGGACACGTGGAAAAGGGAGAAAGTATTGTGGACGCGGTCCAACGGGAAATGAGGGAGGAGACGGGACTGACGGTCCTGGATCCAAGGCTGGTTGGCGTCAAGCAGTTCCCCCTGGAGGAGGGACGGTACCTGGTGCTTTTGTTCAAGGCGGAGCATTTTTCCGGCCGGCTGAAATCCTCCGATGAGGGGGAGATGGTGTGGGTGGAGCGCAGCCGCCTATCGGAGCTTCGGACGGTGGCGGACTTTGAGGAACTGCTGCGGGTCATGAACGATCCGGATCTGACGGAATTCCAGTACCTTGTGGAGGGGACGGAATGGCGCGTCTCCCTGAAATAAAGGAAAAGGAAGGGCGCATGGCGGAGGTCTTTTGAAACGGAGGAGGGGAGAAAAAATGCGGGATCCAAGCGGGAAGGGCTTTTCCGGGGAAGGGCCATCCATCCGGACTGTTTCCGTCCTGATCCAGAGCCTTTGCGTGCCCTGCCGCAACCGCTGCAGGCACTGCCTGCTTTCCTGGGACGGACGGACAGAGGGAAGCGGGTGGGAGAGGAGCGTACGCCTGGCAGAGCGGTTCCTTGGGGAGTTTCGCAAGGAGCTGCCCGGGATCGAGGCTTCCTTTGCCTTCGGATACGCTATGGAGCATCCGCACCTGGCCGATGCCCTGCGGACCCTTCGGAGGCTCGGAAGCCCCATGGCCGGGTTTCTGCAGTGCGACGGCATGGCGATGCGCGACGCGGAAGAATGCGCGCGCCTGATGGAACTGCTTTGCGGAGAAGGGATCAGACAGCTGAATTTTACTCTGTACGGCCTTGAGGAATATCACGACCAATTCGCCCAAAGGCGGGGGGATTTCGCCCTGCTTTTGAGGATGATGAGGGCGGCAGGGGAGGCGGGGCTGCCTTTTACTACGGGCATCATGCTGACCAAAGAGAATCTTTCCGGGGCGGACGCCCTCACGGACCTGCTTCTGGAGGCCGGGAGCGCCCGCGTCGCCCTGATCCTGCCCCACGGGGAAGGCCGGGGAGAGGCCCTGGAAGCCGTGCGGGTCACTTGCGGGGATCTGGCGCGGCTTTCCCCCCAAACCCGCGCGCTGCTGAATGAACGGCTCTACCGCCCGGAAAGCGCGTGGATCGGGGAACCGGGGCCGGAAACGGAGTGGAAAAGGCAGATCCTGATCTCCCTCCGGCAGGAGAACATCGAGGAGTACGAGGGTCGGAGCGCGCTGAACGTCCTGAGGGAGATCGAGGCGCTGGACGAAAACTATTACGCCGCGTTCCCTTCCTTTGCGGAGCTTGCGGGCATGTACGGCGATCCGAAGGGGGAGAGGCTGTACCGCCTCCGGGACCTGTACGCGCATTACCGGCGCCTGTACGCGCGGGAGCAGGGCCTGAAGATCTACGATGTTACGGACGAGCGCCTGTCCGGGAGCAGACGGTTCGGATAAAACCGGTCCCTTTGAGGGCACTGTGGCGGGGAGGGCAGCTTCCCGAACCGGCGGACAGAGAAGGAAGGAGACAGAAGCATGGGCGTTTTTTCAAAGTATCACAGGTACAGGGACGCGGGGCAGCAGGCAAACGTCAACAATGTGGAGCGCTTTGGGGCGCCGGTCCGGTCGCTGTTCACCACCTCCAAGGTGTTCACGCTCCACAGGAAGACCGATATCACCGATGAAGGGGAACGAGTGGTGTACCAGTCCTATACCAAATTTCCCTCCCTGCATGACAAAACGGACATTACCGATGCGCAGGGCCGCCAGGTGGCCCACATCGAGCGGAAATTCTGGACGCTGCATGAGCGGCATCATGTGACCATGGCGGACGGGACCCGGTTTGAACTGTCCAACGAGCTTTGGCACCTGGTCCGGGACATCACCAATATTGAGGGACTGGGCTGGCAGCTGCGGGGCAATATCGCGGGGCTCAATTTTGAACTGTATGATGGCGCAGGCCGTATCATCGCGGTCATCGGACAGAAATTGTTTTCCCTGCACGACAAATACTGCATTGATCTTTACATGCCCGAATACGAGGGCATCTGCGTGTCGATCCTGGTTGCGCTGCAGCACATGATGCTGGACCGGGCCAACAGCAGTTCCGCTTCCTCTGCGTCCTCCTCCGGGGGAAACTGAGCGCGCTTTGGCGCAGGAAGGGGCGGACTACCGGGCCCATCCTCCGTCTGCGCCGCGCAGGGAAAGGAAACGGACCCGTCCGTGCGGGAATCCCAAGGGTTTGCAGGGCAGACTGAAAAGGAGCGGGAAAAGCGGTCTTTCTTCCGTGTCATTTCGGCGCTTTGGAAGCTTTATTGCGCCATTCTTCATACCGTTTCTTAGTCAGAAGACAGGAATCAATGCTTTTGACGGCGCCGTCCCAGGGCCGTGTCAGCGCAAAGGTCCTGTCATATTGGAAGCCAAAGAACGCTGCCAGCTTCTTTGATTTTTCATTGTCCCGGAAGTAACCGTACCGGACGTCCTCGGCGTCAAGCTCCCCAAAGACGAAATCCAGCAGAAGGGTCACGATTTCCTTTCCATATCCTTGTCCCTGGTATTGCATTCCAATACAGATTCCCGTTTCCTCAAAATGACCTTTCCCGTTTTCTTTGACGGCGCAAAGGCCGATGGCTTCGTCCGTTTCTTTCAATGCGACGAACCAGGCAAGGTGATCCTGCTGATACGTCCTGCTTCTGCGGCACCTCTCCCTGGCGCCTTCTTCGGTCAGCGTTGGCTGGAACAGCATCCATTTGTAAACCGCTTCCTCCCCCCATACGTTCCTCAGCATGGAATTCCAGTCCCTTTCCTCCGCAAGTCTCAACCGGATCCGGGTCCCTTCCAGCGTCAGGGGGGTCAGACTGAACCGCCAGATCATCACATGGCGTTTTCCTTCCGCGTACATCTCGTTGTCTTCCGGGATGGACACGGTTTCCAGATACTGTCCTCCTGCCAGCTCACAGGTCCTGGAAGATGCGCGGTTAGCCGGGTCGCAGGTGATAATCACATAGGCCATCCGGTGCTTTTGGGCCTGCCGGAACAAAAGCGCGCAAGCCTGCGCGGCATAATGGCGGCCACGATAGCTTTCGTCAATGCCATATCCGATGTTGCCGCCAAAGTACGTTTTTTCGTTATGCCCGATGCGCAGATCGCAATACCCGATCTTCGTTCCATCCGGCAGACAGATATTAAAATAATAAGCGGGCAGCCAGCGCTTTTCCGGCCGCGCGTCACAGGTATGATCCAGCTGCAGAAAAAGCTCGTCGCTTTTCAAATCATCCACAGGATAAAACGTTATCGTTCCCTCCGTTTGTTCTTCCGCGTATTTCGCGGTGTCTTGTCTTCATTACGTATGCAATGCCGTGGTTCCCGCTTTTTTTTCTTCCCATCGTTCGCTGTATGAATGGACAGGGCTCCTCCTGCGTGGGAGGGGGGGTTACAGGCCGCAGGCCGCGGGAAAAATCAGGATGATCCATTTTAACACAGACTCCCGCGTCAGACCAGCACGGCAGGCCTTCCAGGAAAAAGAAGCCGCTATTGCAGGGGGGCTGAACATTGTCGCCCTGCAGGCGACCCGTTTCTTTATCAGACAGGGTATCCTGAACTCATCAGGATCAAGGAGGTGGACTGAAATGATTGGAGCCATCATGGGCGACATGATCGGCGCTCCGTATGAATTTGACAGGAGCCCAAAGACAAAGGAGTTTCCGCTTTTCGGTGCAGGCTCGATGTTTACGGATGATTCCGTGATGACCGTCGCGGTGGCTGAAGCGCTGATGGACAGCCTGGGGAAGTCCGATGAGGAGATCCGGGAGGCGGTGACAGCGTCCATGCGAAAGTGGGGCAGGCGCTACCCCGACGCCGGGTATGGCGGGATGTTCTCCCGCTGGCTCTGCGCCAGGCGTCCCGAGCCCTACGGCAGCTTTGGGAACGGCTCCGCCATGCGGGTTTCCGCCGCGGGCTGGCTGTTTGGCACGCTGGAAGAAACCAGGCACGCTGCGAGGCTGACCGCCGAGGTGACCCACAACCATCCGGAGGGGATCAAGGGTGCCGAAGCCACGGCAAGCGCGATCTTCCTGGCCAGGACGGGCAGCAGCAAGGAGGAGATCAGGGCGTATCTGCGCAAAGCGTTTGATTATGCTCTGTTGCGCACCTGCGATGAGATCCGGCCGGAATACCGTCATGTGGAAACCTGTCAGGAGACGGTGCCGGAGGCGGTCACAGCTTTCCTGGAAGGGGTGGATTTTGAGGATGTGATCCGCACGGCGGTTTCCCTGGGGGGAGACTGCGACACCCTGACCTGCATCGCGGGCGGCATGGCGGAAGCCTTCTATGGCGTGCCAGCCCGCCTTGTGAGCATCTGCCGCGGGAGGCTTCCTGAAGAGATGCTTACGGTGCTCGACCGGTTCCAGGAAAAAACGGGAGGGCATGCGTGACACGGCGGTGCAGGAAAAGCGCCGGGAGGCAGTCGGCGCCGGGGACGAACAGAAGCGGGGATCTTTGGGACCGATCCGTCCGGCGGGCTTTTTGTTTCGGGGACGCAGGGAACCCCGGTATCCTGAAAAATCCTGCTTGCGCGCCTTGGAATACCGTTGTATCATGAAACCGTTCAAGAAAATGACAAAAACAGGGGAGGATGAATCCGATGACAAACGCCGAAAAAGTCCATGAATTCCTGAACCGGGCACAGACCTTCTATTTCCTGACGACGGACGGGGATCAGCCCAAGGGACGGCCCTTTGGCTTCCAGATGCTGGTGGACGGCACCCTGTATTTCGGCTGCGGGACCTTCAAGAACGTGTTCAGGCAGCTGACGGCAAATCCAAAGGTGGAGATCCTGGCCGTGAACGGCGGGGAATTCCTGCGCTATGACGGACAGGCCAAAGTCGTCCGGGATCAGGCGCTGCTGGAGAAGGTACGCGAAGCCATTCCGCAGATCATGTCCCTTTACGACAGGAACGGCTGGGAAATGGGCCTGTTCTGTCTGGAAAACGGACATGCCGAGATCCGGGGCATGATGGACCTGAAGGAAGAATTTGACGTGTGATGGGAACGAACGGTCCTTGAGGAGCGTTCCGGCCGATGCCCGTTTGCCCCCGCGCGGTCCGTCAGAAGGCCCGCAAGCCCGGTTTTTCGAACCGGCTTGCGGGCCTTAGGCGTCTTTATTCCGTCTGGGAGGCCAGATACGCCCGGACGCTTCTCAGGAAGGCCCCGGTCTCCCGTTCGCTGAATTCATAGGGGTCGGGCCATTCGGCCTGGGCGATGCCGTCCTCCCAGTCGTAGATGGTGTCTTCCAGCTTGCGGAGGCTGGTAAATTCGGCCACGGTGCGGTGGTCCGACGCGTTGAGGACGGTCAGGGTCAGTTGGCAGTTGTACCCCTTTACCTCCCCTTGTTCTCCATAATACCCCCGGAAGGGATAGGAAACGTCCAGGACCCAGAAGGAGGAGGCCAACTGGGGATTGCCGGTCAGTGGCGCGATGTGGAAAAGGTGAAGGACCTCTTCCAATTGGCTCAGAAAATCAAAGTGCCGGGAGTCCTCCTCGTTCTTCCAGGAATGGAGGAAGCTTGAACGGGCACTGTCGCGGATGACGGGGCAGACGAGACCGGGGAGAGCGTGTGCGGGGCGGAACCGGGAGAAGGGGATGCCGTAGAAGGTTTCAAAATCCGATTCGGCCCAGAAAAAGGGTTCCGTACAATACGCGGCGTCGGAGTCTGTCAGGACGGCCTTCAGCGCATCGGGCACATAAGGCGTGTCATAGATGGAAACGCCAAGGCCCTCCGCCAGCTCGACCCCCTCGAGGGGATCCATCCAAAGGGTGCGGGATTCCCGGTCCGGGAAGTCCAGCAGGCGCCGGGTCTCCTCCGTGTCCTCGGAGGCGCTGTTGCCAAGGACCGCTTTCAGGAAGACCCCTTCGCCTTGTTCTTCTGCCAGGGCAAACAGCTCCTCCTTCAGGGCCTCGGGGGCAAGGCCGTCCTCCAGGGCGGCTTCGCCGGCGTAAAGGAGGCTGTACAGGCTGTGATCGTGTTCCTCCTCCAGATAGTTGGATACGCGGACCCGGTAAAGGCGGTCCTCCCGGACGCTCCCGTCGGCGTTCAAAGCAAGATAGCCATATTGACGCTCCCTGCACCAGCCTTCGGCGAAGCTGCCGGTCCGAACGGTGAAGGCGATCTTTGGACTGTTTTCGGACCGGAACGCCCCCTCCCCGATGACGGACAGGCTTTCCGGCAGGGTGACGGCATTTAATCTGACGCAGTCATAAAAGGCATCGTCCCCGATGTATTGAAGGCCTTCTGGCAGCACGATTTCCCGCAGGTTCGGGCAGTATTCAAAGGCGCTGTACTGAATGGATTTCAGGGTGGAAGGGAACTGTACGCGTTCCAGGCGCTCCAGGCCGCCGAAGGCCTGGGGCAATACTGTGACGATGCCTTCCGGTAGCAGGATCGTGCGGGTCTCCTCGTCCCCTCCGCCCCGCACCGCGGTGATCTTGAGTCCCAGGGCCGTGGAGGGGAAGGCGAGGGTTTCGCCGGCGGATTCACCTGTGTGGACGGCGCACAGGGTGCCATCCTCCCGCAGCGTCAGCCAGTACTGCCGGTCTTCCCCGATGAAGGGGGAGCCGGACGCGTCCTCCGGGAAGCTGCCATCCTCCACCCTCGCAAGGGAGAAGGTTCCTCGCCAGTTCATCAGCAGCCGCTGCCCGATGAGCCGGATGGGGATCTCCTCCTCATACACGTCTCCGTCCGTTTCATGGAGAAGGACGAGGGTGTCCTCCCGGACGCGGAAGGGCAGGGACAGCCGCTCCGTATCATAGCCAGAGCAGAAAAGCGCATCCAGATGGCCTGTTTTCGGGTCAAAGCGAATCATTTGAATGTCCGAAGGATTGTCTGTCTCCTGGGCGTAGACCGGCAGAAAACCGATCCAGACGCCGCGCAGAGCTTCGGGATCCACATGGGGCCGGATAGCCTCGGGGGTGGCCGCGTTTTGCTCTGCGCGGAAAACCGGGGCGGTTACGTCCACCCGGCAGGCGGGGCGGATGCCGCCGGAAAGATGGTCCACGTCCGGGCAGCTTTGGGCGCCCTTGGCATTCACGGCGACAGCACGCGATTGGTAATTCCCGGGGGAGCGCAGCCACCACCAGCCGGGACGGGCGGCCCCCTGGGCGGCGGCGTAGTCGGTGGGGTCGCAGGAGCGGACGGCTTCATCGGCAAAATAACGTTCGAAGGCTTCCTTCCAGCTTAAAAGAAAAATCCGGTCCCGGGTGTCCGGGCCGCCGTGGGTGCGGGTATATTCCGGGTCTCCCTGCCCGTCGCTGTTGTCCACGTCCGTCCAGCAAAGGGCAGCTTCCTCTGCCGGGGTGAAGGCCCGGTGAAGGAAGGCATTGTTCAGATAGGCGCGGATGCCGCTCTCCTCCCAGGTGACGGTATCCCGCTCCGGATGATAGGTGTGCGTATCCAGAATGTGTTCGCTCAACAGCAGCGCCTCGGTCCCCCGGACTTCCAGGACGCGCCATTCAATGGGTCCGGCCCCGTCCGCTGTGGAATAATGCCCGAAGCGGACCGTGTCTCCCGGTCGGATCCCACCCGTTTCGGCAGGACCGGGCAGAGGAAAAAGGAGCGCGAAAAGAAGAAGCAGCGCGGGAATACGGCGTTTCATGGGGCAGGCCTCCTTTGCCGGTCATATGAAAGACGGAAGAGATGGTTCCAGTTTATCACGACAGAGGTCCGGGCAGGTGGGCAGGATGCCCACCCGGGGCAAGGAAGAGGGGGCGGAATGTCCGCCGGGCGAAGAAATCTCTTTGAGGAAGACGGGGACCGTGGTATACTTTCGGGGACCAGGAAACGAAGCCGCGCTGTGGAGGAAGAAAATGAAAGCACTTTCAGACCGTGTAGGCACCTTTACGGATTCCGTGATCCGGCGCATGACCCGCATCAGCAACCGGTACGGGGCCATCAATCTGTCCCAGGGCTTTCCGGATTTTGATCCCCCGAAGGTCCTGACGGAGGCCATGGCCCGGGCCGCGGCGGAGGGGCCGCACCAATATGCCGTTACCTATGGGGCCCGGGACCTGCGGGAGGCCCTGGTGAACAAATTCAGGCATTTTTCCGGGGTGGAGACCGATCCGGAGACCCAGATCATCGTGACCTGCGGCAGCACCGAGGCCATGATCTGCGCCATGATGACGGTCTGCAATCCGGGAGACAAGGTCCTGGTGTTTTCCCCGTTTTATGAAAATTATGGGGCAGACGCCATCCTGTCTGGTGCGGAGCCGGTATATATTCCCCTGGTCCCGCCGGACTATGCCTTTGACCCGGACCTTGTCGAAAAAGGCTTTAGGGAGGGGGCCAAGGCGCTGATCCTCTGCAATCCGTCCAATCCCTGCGGAAAGGTCTTTACCAGGGAGGAGCTTGAATGCATCGCGGCGCTTGCCATACGCTACGACGCCTATGTGATCACCGACGAGGTGTACGAACACATGGTCTACGCGCCCAATAGACACACGTCCATGGCGAGCCTCCCGGGCATGGCGGAACGGACTGTGACCTGCAGCAGTCTTTCAAAAACCCTGTCCGTTACCGGATGGCGCCTGGGATACCTGATTGGGCCGGAAAAGGTGGTGGAGAGCGCCAAAAAGGTACACGATTTCCTGACGGTCGGGGCGCCGGCGCCGCTGCAGCACGCCGCGGCGGAAGGCCTGAGACAGCTGGGGGACGATTACTACCGAGACCTGAATAACCTGTATACGGAAAAACGGGACTATTTCCTCCGGGGGCTGGACAAGGCGGGCCTTGAGCACAATGTACCCCAGGGGACCTATTTCGTCCTGGTGGACATCCGGGACTTTCTGGCCCTGGACGCCTTCCGCGGTTGGGGGGACCTGAGGTTCTGCGAATGGATGATCCGGGAGATCGGCGTTGCCGCCGTACCGGGCTCCAGCTTTTTCAGGGAGCCGGTGAACCATCTGGTGCGGTTTCATTTTGCCCGCCGGCAGGATACGCTGGAGGAGGCTCTGCGCCGGCTGGAGGCCCTGGGCAAAATGCGCCCCTGACGTTTGGGCGGCTCTGCCCCCGCGCCTTTCACTGGACGTGGCGGGACGCCTGGATGCCTTTTGGAGGAAGGGCGGTATCGTCGGGGCCCTCCGCCCACATAAACGGGACACAGAGCCGCCTCTTGAAAATGCGCCGACGTATATAAGGAAAAAGCCCCTTTCGGGGGCTTTTTTGATGGAGCGGCTTCTCACGGCAGGGGAAGGCCTTTTTCCAGGTAAAGGTTCAGAATGGAGCCCAGTTGGGAGAGGGCGATCCGGTGGCTCTGCCGGAAGGAAGAGCGGGGGGCAATGTCGCAGGAAAAATTGCCGACGATCCGGACGGAATAGCCGGTCTTTTCCAGGTAGATGGCCGCCATGGCGTTGTAGAGCACCTGCGCCCAGCGCTGGTGGTATCCGGAGGTCACAAGGGTCAGGGTCTCGATGCCCTGCTCCTGAAGGATGCGCAGGGTATTGACCGCGTTCTCTGCGGTGGTCATGGCCCGTTCATCGATAAAGATGCGTTCCGCTGCGATGCCGGCCCGGACAAGGTGGTCCCGCATCAGGCCGGCCTCGGTATGTCCCATGGGGTTGTTGCTGCCGGTGGCCCCTCCCGTGCAGACGAGAATGGAATTGGGGAAAGCTTTGGCCGCGGCCGCGGCCGCGTCGCAGCGCTGGACCAGTTCATCCGTCATGGCGCCGTCGGTCAGCTGATACCCGAGGACCGCGAAAGCGTGTCGGCCCGTGATGGGAAGCTGCCCGGGGTCATCCCTGCCCCACAGGTAGAGGGGATAATCCGGGTCCAGGTAGACTTCCTTCCAATGGGCGGCGATGGCCGCAGCCACAGGATCCTGCAGGGCTTCCACGTCCGCATCGATGCGGGAAGGGTCGCCGGCGTTTTCATAGACATCCTTCAGGTCCGCAAGAAAGCTGTCGTAGGTGACGGCGGGGGATGGAACCGTTTCCCCGTGAGTGGCTGCCGAAAAGAGGCAGAGAAGCGAGGCCGTCAGCAGAAGCGCAAGAAACGTACGCTTTTTCATTTGGAGGCAGTCCTTTCCTTGGGGGCAGGCGCTTTGCCAGCCTGCCCGCGGCTCCCTTTGTATTCCATGCACAGCATGGTCAGATCATCGAACTGCTCGGCGTCCTGCACAAAATGATCCACCGCCTGCTTGACGTTGGCAAGCACCTGCTTGGGATCGGCGTCCTTCTGGCTGTTCAGCGCGTCCAGCATCCTTTCGACGCCGAACATTTCGTTCCGGGCATTCGTGGCTTCCGGCACGCCGTCCGTGTAGACGAACAGGCTTTCCCCGGGCACCATCTGCAAGGTGTATTCGGTATAGCGGGTGCCGTCCAGGCCGCCCAGAACGAAGCCGTGCCGGTCCCGCACGATTTCGTATTCGCCGCCGGGACGCTTGAGGACCGGGTATTCGTGCCCGGCGTTGGCCGCCGTCAGGGTGCCGGTGGATAGCTCCAGGATGCCCAGCCACACCGTGACGAACATCTGCGCCTCGTTGTTGGAGCAGATGGCCTCGTTGGTTCGGGCCAGGATTTTCGCTGCGGAGTTGCCAAGCATCGCGCAGGACTGCAAAATGATCTTGGAGGCCATCATGAAAAGCGCGCCGGGGACGCCTTTGCCGGATACGTCCGCCATCACCATGCACAGGTGATCTTCGTCGATGAGAAAATAGTCGTAAAAGTCGCCGCCGACTTCCTTGGCCGGGTCCATCAGGGCGTAAATGTCAAAATCCGTCCGGTCCGGAAAGGCGGGGAAGATATGGGGGAGCATGGCGGACTGGATGGTAGTGGCCAGGGACAGCTCCGAGCTGATGCGCTCCTTCTCTGCGGTAACGGTCCTCACCTGTTCCACATAATCGACGGTTTTATGGGAAAGGGCAGCGAAGGACTGAGCCAGCTCCTCGATTTCGTCCCCGGTCCGGTAGCGGTCCTCCATTTTGAATTCCATGTCCCCTTCCCGCAGCTCGGAGATCCGCCTGGTGATGTGGTTCAGGGGGGCCACGATGTGTTTGCCCAGGATCAGCGCGCCGGCGAGCATCAGCAGGGTAACGGCTCCGAGCAGGATCAGGCTGCTGTTTCGGGACTGGTCCGTTTTGACATGATAGGTGTCCAGCGTGTTCCGCTCGATGTCCCCGTACTGCGTCAGGAGCAGCTCCGACGGGCGGCTGACGGATTCAAGGGTGCAGACGCTGATCAGTGCCCAGCCGACGGCTTCCATGGGGGCGCCGATCATATAGCAGCTTCCCTCCTCCAGGGAGATCTGCCTCAGATCCGTGGGGCTCCGCAGGGCGTCCTGGATCAGTCCGGCCAGCTCCGGATCGTCCGAAAAGCGAAGATCTCCGGCCTCGGAGGCCCGGAGCACCCGGAAGGGCCCTTCGGTTTTGGGGGAGAAGACCACATGCCCCTGCTGGTTGACCACGAACAGGTAGGTGCCGTCCTCTTCGGAGGTCACCACCGCGTCCCGCATGGAGGTCAGGAACAGGTCGGACCCCACCACGGCGGCAAGGGAGCCGTCTACATACACCGGCATGGCGCAGACCACTCCGATGTCCCCGGTAAAGGCATCGGTTTCCACATCCGTAATGATCAGGTCCCCCTGCTCCACGGCCTGGACATACCAGGGACGGGTCCGGGGGTCATAGGGCTTCTGGGAGCCGTCGGAGGCGAATTTGGCGGCGGAGCGGTCGTCCGCGATCAGAAAGACCCCCTCCGGCAGGGCGATAAAGCAGGAATTGGTCTCCGCCGACACGCCATAGAGGGACACCATCATATCCGACAGGTTGGCTGCCAGGCCTACACGGTCCTTCAGGCCCGCGTCCGTTTCATCCACCCCCGAGGCGTAGATCACCTGGGCGGCGGCGGAACCGTTCAGGGCCGGATCCGGGGGAAAGACGGGCATCCGCTGATGGGCTTTAGGATCGTTAAACAGCTTTTGGGCGTATTCGCCAAGCAGCATGACCCGGTTCTTGAGGCCGTCAAACAGGTCGTTGGCGATGTAGGCCTCCATTTGGGAGGTCTTGGACATGGATCTGCGGACCACCTCGTCCATGACGGTTTGGGTGGTTTCCCGGATGGCAGCCTGCTGCAGGGCGCTGGTCTCGCTCACAAGGCCGGAAAGCATGTTGCTGCGGTATAAGGTGACCGCGATGCTGGCAGCGGTCAAAAGCAGCACCGTGATCAGGATCAGGTTGAATATTTTGTTCTGGATGCCCCCGATCACCAGGTTTTTGAATCTTCTCATGTGTTGTCTCCCGTCCGGGACGTTTCGACGGGGCGGTCCTCCGCCCCGTCCGGAATCACGTCCATGCTGTCCCCGATATGGTGCCGGAGGGTCCTTCCCGGGTGTCATACTGCCTGAAGTGTACCATAAACGGCCTTGGGGGGCAAGGGAAAAATCGCCTCCGCAAAAACACCGCGCAGCGGGAATGCGCTGCCTGCCGGCGGGCGCGGGAATGGATCAAGCCGGGAGGCGTTCAGCGAAGGCCTGGAAGCGGGCTACAGTTCGTGATAGTAAGGGCAGATGTTTTCAAAATGCCCGTCCTTCATGCGAAAGCCTCCGGGGATGGTGCCGAGCGGGATAAAGCCAAGGCGCGCATACAAATGCCGCGCACGCGCATTGTTTTCCACGACCGCGTTGAACTGTAGCAGGCGAAAGCCGAGCGCCCGTCCTTTTTCCAGACTGTCCAATACCAGCTTTTCCCCGATGTGTCTGCCGCGCGCCGGGGAGGATACGGCATAGCTGGCGTTGCAGATGTGTCCGCATCGCCCCACGTTGTTGGGATGCAGAATATACAGCCCCAGGATCATTCCGTCTTCCTCCGCAACGCCGGTGTAGCTTTGCGATGCGAAAAAAGCCGATCCGCTATTCCTGTCCAGCTCCTCCTCCTGGGGGAACGCAACGCCTTCTTCGACCACTTCATTCCATATCCGGATCATTTCCACCACATCGTTTTGCGTATATTCTCTTAACGTCATCTCAGCAGCCTCCCCGGGTCCGGAAGGACCGGACCAGCGCTCCAGACCCATATTCTGCGTTTTTCCAAAATCTCCTGCCTTTCAAATCCTTTGGATCCATGCCATATTGGTTTTGACCAGCAGCAGGCGGCTTCGGGTCTGCGGGGGCAAGTCCCGGGCTCGTGGACGCATCGGAGGGATCCCTCCCTCCCGGGAGGGGCCAAAGAGACCCTTCGGAGGTGCTTTCCCATGGACGGTCAAAACAAAAACAGCGGCAAAAGCGGCTCATTCGGCATGCTGAAGGGGATGGGCATCAGCATTGCGGGCGGGACGGCGATTGGCGCCGACAAGAAACATTGGAACGCGGATGCCGATCGGGCTGTCGGGCAGGATGTGCCTTGTGCTGGGCCGCAGCAAGTCAGCGGACAGCGGGGACGATCGGAACAGAAAACGGCAGCCCTGCGGGAAGCGCAGGACTTCGCCGCGGCGCAGCAGCACAGACGGGATTAGCGTGAAAAGGAGGAGATCTGATGACGTATGAGGACATCGTCTGCCACAAAGAGATCCTTGAATACTAAAAGCGAGACGGTATGATCCTGGATGCGCTGGGGTATACGGATCATTCCCCTGCCCATACGAAACTGGTGGCGGAGAGGGCAGCGGATCTTTTGGATTCCTTCGGGTTTGGGGAGGATGTGATCAGGCTGGCCAAGATCGCCGGCTTTATGCATGATATCGGAAACGCGATCAGCAGACATCACCATGCGGAGTATGGCGCTCTATTGGCCAACGAGATCCTGAAGGAAACGGATCTGGCGCTTCAGGATCGGGTGCACATCGTCTCTGCCATCGCCAACCATGATGAATCCTATGGCGTCGCTTCGGACCCGGTTTCCGCTGCGCTGATCATCGCAGACAAGACGGATGTCCGCAGAAGCCGCGTCCGTCCAAAGGATCCCATCCTGTTTGATGTGCATGACCGTGTGAACTATGCGGTGACCGCCACAGAACTTGGATGTGCGCCGCAGGAGAAGCGGATCACCCTGTGCCTTACGATCGATGAGCGCATCTGCACGATGTACGAGTACTTCGATATATTCCTTGCCCGCATGACCATGTGTTCACATGCGGCCAGGATCCTGGACGCGCAGTTTTCCCTGAAGGTGAACGGTCAGAAGGTTTTGTGACAGCGGTCCTTGGGCTTGCGGTTTTCGGGGAGACCGTCACAGGAACAGCGCTCGAACAAGGCATAAGCAAGGACGGAAAAACAGGGAGGGGAAATCCGTCCCAAGGATCCTCCCCTTTTCATCCGGAAGGGCTCTGGACGGATCTCAGGGAGATCCAGAAGCATTGAAAAGGACATCCTGCGGACGCACTGCGCGTTTCGGGATGTCCTTTTGTTTTCCTGCCTGGGGCACATTCTTTTTTCCGATCCGTCCCCGGGAATGCCATGATATTTCCCTGCGCCACCCGTTTTCCATGATCCCGCGCCCGGGAACGAACGCATGTCCCGAGATCGCAGGGAACGGGGGCGTTATCTTTGGATGTCTGTGTCGAATATCATTTTTTTGCAGGGAGCGCAGAAATACGTTTCTATGGAAAAGGAAGTCAACGTATGTTTTACGTTGGTCAGCTTTCCTTTCCCCAAGAAACTGTCCGCCCAGCCGGTCTTGTCCTCCCCGGCTTTCCAGCATACGTTTGAGCGTCCATCCCCGGACAGAATCCCTTTGAGCATTTCCTTCCCACAATAGGGGCACTGCATTTGATGATCCCTCCCGATTCTGATTTGCGAAAGGCCGGATGGACCTGCGGCTTCAATTCCGGAGCTGCAGGCTTTTTGCGATCATGACCGCAATGTCAAACTGGTCAAAGGAATGATTTGCTTCTGCAAGACCTTCCGGTGAATACAGCGGCTGATCCACCACATCCCCGGTCAAAAGAAAATCGTACAGTTCGAACCCGTAGTGATCACAGACGGCCTGAACGCCGGCCAGCTCCATTTCGACGGCAATGCAGCCTTCGGCTTTGCGTTTTCGGACCAGTTCCCGTGTTTCCATGTAAAACGCGTCTGTCGTCCAGACCTTTCCCTTGACAAAGGGAAGGTGATGCCCGGAAAAGAATCCGGCCAGGGCATCCGCTTTCGGGATGGAGATGTAATCAGACGGCGGCGCGTAGTGATAGGACATGCCTTCATCACGGTATGCCGCGGTCGGGACGATGTATTTCCCTGCCGTTGCTTCTTGATCCAGCGCTCCGGCCGAACCGGACAGGATAAACCGATCCGCGCCGGTTTTCCAGTTGATCTCGATCACATCGGTACCCGCCATGGCAGCCCCGATCTCAGACAGGTAGAAGACGGCTTTCAGCTGCGCATCCAGCGTCAGGAGGTGGACCGGCCTGATCCGGTTCGCGGCGCGTATTTCCGCGATCTGTTCGTTCGGATACTTTTCCAGAACGGCGGGATAGATCTCACGGGAAAAAGTCGCGATGGCGATATCACAGATCTTCCTGCGTTCTCCAAAGAGGGAAGCGGGGGTTATGACCGCTTCGCTGTCGGGATCAAAGGAATGTGTTATCATGCCCTGCCCTCCCAAGAAAAGGGGATATAAAGCCCGTAACGCAGCGCCCGGAAAAAAATGTACGGAGCAGGCTGAACGCCGCAAGATGGAACAGAACCTTTCAGACAATGCTGCACATCCGGAAAACGTCTCTTAGCACCGGGCAGGTTCTCCCGGGATCCGGCCGGTCCCTTCCTCCGCCGCAGACCGCTGCCCCTGCAATGCGCAGCACGTACAACGCCTGCCGGATCCGCAGTCCAATGGCAAAACGGATCATCCGCCGTTGTGGAGCGGGCGTTTTTCTCCGTCCCACTGGAACGCGCTGAGAGGACCGGACGTCTTTAAACCGATTGCCCGGAACAAAACCCGTAGATCCGGTCATAAAAGTCTTTTGCTTCTTCAAAAGCGCCATGACCCAGCCCCTGATACACATGTAACGTACTGTCAGGGATGCTTCCAACGAGCACATGCGGCGCTTCATTGCCCACGGTGCGGTCTGCTTCTCCGGCGATGATCAGCGTCGGGCAGCTTATCTTTGGCAATTCGGCACGGGCGTCAAAATCCAAAATGGCATATGCGTTTCTGAAAAAACGTTCGTAGCTTTTCGGCTTTGTGAAACGCGCCATAAGCGGAAACAGGTTCCTGTTCTTTTCAAGCCAGGGCGTTGAATACATTTTTTCGGCGGTGTCCACCATCAGGCGGACATGGTCTCCCTGCTTTGCCATTTCGATCCAGGATCCGACCACGTCTTTGACCACATCGTTCGCGTTTGGCGCGGTCACCGCAAGGATCAGCTTTTCCACCCTGCGGGGGTGATCGATCGCCAGATACTGGGCGATCATACCGCCCTGGGATACGCCGAGCACCGCTGCGCTGCGGATGCCGAGCTTATCCAGGGCCAGGGCCTGGTCTTTTGCCATCTGCCGGATGGTATATCCTTCCGGCATGCCGTTTTTCCGGCTGAAGATGGAAACCGTATATTCCTTCAGAAACCTTTTGTACGGCGCCCTCAGGACCAGCGCTTTTCCTTTTACCGTTGTCAGTCCGTCTGACAGGCCGGGAAGGACGATCAGGTTTTTGCTGCCGTTCCCGAAGGATACATAGTCCATATCCGTGTCTTCAAGCAGTACGCGCCCGTTCTTCATGCCGGTATCCTCCGTCCTTTCATGCCGGCGGCACTGTTTGGATCCGTCCGGGATCAACGGATGAGGGCCGCCGGGGATCCCATTCCGTTCGGCGCGTTCGCCCGGCGCCGGGGAGGGGTCTTTGGGGACAAACGATCGAATTTAGCACTT
The DNA here is from genome assembly GCA_946408995.1 of uncultured Clostridia bacterium. GTDB lineage: Bacteria > Bacillota > Clostridia > Christensenellales > Aristaeellaceae > RUG756. The sequence goes on from CAMJUL010000038.1 coordinate 17,078, forward strand.
CACCGCTTCCGTTTCCACCCAGGCGGGCCTGAAGCCGCTGTTGAGCGCGATGTTCTGCGAATGGAGATTTGCACTGTCCGTGCCGTAAAAGGGAATGTCTCCCATCCGGACGATCCGGTTCTTAAGCATCGTCACCAGGCAGGATCCGATCCCCCGGGAACGGTATGCCGGCAGGACATCGATCCCGATCTGCTGCCAGTGCGGGGCGTCCTCCGAACAGCCCGCCATGCCCATGACGGCATCCCCGTCCATCGCAGCGACGGCGATGCGGTCAGGCCGCACAGGGCAGGGCGCCGGGTATGCAATGGCGTTCGGGAAGCGCGCGTCCCCATAGAAGGGGCGGATCCCGTCCTCCGAAAGCCATGCCACCGGGAAGGGGGCTTCCATCGGCACATCGAGGCAGGGCAGGTACATGTGATGCGTCGGGGCCATCCGATAGCCGTATTTCTTTAATTCTTCATTCAGCCTTGAGAAGCCCTCCATCTCAAAGAGGCGGTGCCCTTCCACGTTCCGGACCATGCGGCGGAGGAACCCGTGGAGGCGTTCGTCCGCCATGAGGACGGCATTCCCGCCCAGCGTCGCCATTTGAAGGAAGGGCTGTCCCGGGCTGTAGCTCCTTCTCCCGGCGATGAGCTTTGACGGCGTGACAAGGTTCTCCTTCGCCATAAAGTCGGCCGGGGCGCAGTTCAGATCGATTGCCAGCTGCTGACGCAGCTTCTCCATGCTGGTTTCAAAGATCGGCCCTGTTCCCATTTCTGCTTATCCTCTCTTTGGCATCCGATGCCCGCTTGCGCTGAAGAAACGAAGAAGTCAAAAAAGGCCCGGACGACCCCTCTTCCAACCCGGCTTCTGGGGACAGGCCTGGTTTGGGCAGCTCCCGTCTACCCGGCGGAAGGCCTGAGGGGGATGGGGCAGGTTCTTTTGATCCGGCAGACGGAGGAACGCGAACAGGAGAAGCAATTTGATCGCCTCCCGGATCTAAGAGAAAAGGCCCTTTGCGTTCTTTTCCGTGCGCTTGTCTTTTCCCTGGCAGGCTTTGAATTCCCCGTCCGCCAGGGGATTGGGGGCCTTCTTCTTTCGCGGGCCGGTTCCTGTTTTCCGTTTTCTTGTGATATAGGATCATTCTCTTCTTTAGCAGTGATTTTGGATTCGCACGGCATTCCGCTGATCGGATCAAAAAGGAAGCCGGCAGCAGGAATGCCCGATTGCTCGTTATCGTTATGGCCGCTCGGATGCCTCGGCTGCCGGAAGGGGGAGAGGCGTGGAAAAAAGCACGCCCGCTTTTCGTGCCCGCGGAGAGAAGTATACAGACAGGATAGCATAGTCCGCTGCCAAAGTCCACCCTAAAAACAGCGCTTCCGCAGGGAAAAACGCCTCATCGATCGGCCGGGACGTTTTTTTGCGGCCGCCTGACTGCCCTGAGAGACGGATCCCTTTTCCGGCCGGGGGCGTTCCGGAAAGGAAAAGACCGTTGATTTTCTTTCCAGACTTTTGTAAGATAAGGACAGCGGGAAAAACCTGCCGGGTACAGGCGCCCGGGAAGCGGAAAAGGGGGAAAGAAGGCATGCGGACGCGTCCGTTTGTGAGCCTCAGGGAAAAGATCCTGGCCAGCTGCGGCCGGGTGATCGTGGGAAAGGAGACGGTCATCGAGCAGATCCTCGTATGCCTGATCGCCTCCGGGCACATTCTTTTGGAGGACGTTCCTGGAACGGGGAAGACCCTGCTGCTCCGGGCCTTTGCCCGGTCCATCGGCGGGGAGTTCCGGCGCATCCAGTTCACACCGGACCTGATGCCCTCAGACCTGACCGGCATTCATTTTTACAGCCAGAAAACAGGCGAATTCGAATTCCGCCCGGGACCGCTCTTCGCCCAGGTCATCCTGGCCGATGAGATCAACCGGGCCACGCCCCGCAGCCAGTCGGCGCTGCTGGAGGTGATGGAGGAAAAGCAGATCACCGTGGACGGCGTCAGCTTCCCCATGAAGCAGCCGTATCTGGTGATGGCCAGTCAGAATCCCCTGGAATCCTACGGGACTTTTCCCCTGCCGGAGGCGCAGCTGGACCGCTTTTTTATGCGGCTGAGCCTGGGCTACATGACAAGGGAGCAGGAGATCGGCGTGCTCCGCAGGCCGGACAGCCTGACGCTGCTGGAGGGGGTCAATCCGGTCCTTGAGGAAGGGGAGCTGGAGGCCCTGAGGGATAGCTACCCCCTGGTCCGCGTCAGCGATGACACGGTGGGGTATCTGATGGACCTGGTGGAGGCCACCCGCCGGAGCGACCTTGTGCAGACCGGGGTGTCCACCCGGGGGAGTCTGGCCCTGTTCAGGGCCTGTCAGATCTACGCTGCGCTTCAGGGAAGGGACTATGTGATCCCGGAGGACGTCAAGCAGGAGGCTCTTTGGGTGCTTCCCCACCGGCTGACGCTGGTGAACCAGAGCCATCTGGACAGCGCGCGCTTTGTTGAGAACCTGCTGGACGAGATCCCCGTCCCCCTGGAAAAGCTATGATCCCCTTTGTGCTGTTGTTTACGGCCTTGGCCGTGGGTCTGGTGGAGTTCCTGAGCCGCAGGGAGGGACTGAGGCACCTTCAAGTGCATTTCCGGTTGGATACGGACCTGGTGGAGCCGGGGGAAACGGCCACGCTGCGCTACACGGTGCAAAACGCCGGCCGTTTCCCGCTGCTGTATGCCGGGCTGACCCTAAGCCTGGACGGGGCCTTTTCCCTGCGGGAGGACAAGGCCTTTCTGGACCGGTATGTGACGGAGGATTTTACCGGGATCCGGGTGGATCACCGTTTTTTCCTGGGGAGCGGGCGGCGTTTTTCCGGCAGGCTGCGGTTTTCACTCCCCAAACGGGGGCTGTATGACCTGGGACGGTATTACCTGGAGGCCGGCGATTTTCTGGGGCTGAAGCCGGCGCTGCGGTCCGGGGAGATCGGCGGACGGGTGATCTGCACAGCGCCTGTCCGCGCCCTTCCCCCCTTGCAGGCCCTGGGCGGGACGGTGGGGGCGGTTTCGGTGCGGCGCTTCTTGTTTGACGATCCCTGCATGGTACTGGGATACCGGCCGTATTCCGGCCGGGAGCCCATGAAACAGATCGCCTGGAAACAGACGGCCAAAGCGGGCAGCCTGATCGTGCGGCAGAATGACTTTACGGCGGACTTTTCCGCCGAGGTCCTTGTGAACATGGACCCGACCCGGCCGGCCCTGATGGAACGCTGCCTGTCCTGGACGGCCTCAGTCTGCAGGGAACTGGAAAAAAGAAAGGTGCCCTATTCCCTGCGGAGCAACGGGGACCTGCGCGATGTGCCGTTAGGGCTTGGCACCGGCCATTTGTTTTTGATCCAAAAGCGTCTTGGCCTGTCCGGGCTGACGGGCTATACCGGCTTTACGTTGCTTTTGGAGGACTGCCTGCGCCTTGGGCGCGAAGCGTGTACCCGGATTATCATTACGCCGGTCCTGGACAACAGCATCCGAAGGGCCGTGGACCGTCTTGAGCGCCATGCCGATTTTAAGCCGTTGGTGCTTTGCGCGGAGGAGGATGGGGAATGAAACATACGTTTGTCCTGCGGGTCGCGGGGGACATCTGTTTCTGGTATGCGATCCTGAGCGTTTTTGATCTTTTCCGCCCCTGGCGTCTGCCCATGGCGCTGTTCGTCCTCACAGCTCTGGCGCTGGGGCTTTTCCTGGTGCGGCTGAAAAAAGGGGCCCTTCGGGGAGCGCTTGCGGCCCTGCCGGTCTTCTGGTTCCTTTTGGGGCCGCTGAAGGTGCCGCTGCTCCTGCCCCTGGTGGCCTGGGGATATTATCTGGCGGCCATGGCGCGGGGGGATTTCGCGCTGCCGCTGTACGAATACCGGAAACGCTTTACCGTCATGCTGGCGTTGTGCCTGTTTTTTCTTGCGGCGAACGCGGCGAACGCGACCCTTTACCGGGGGCAGGTTTTCTCCGTGGAGAGCCTGCTGTATGCCTTCGCCTTCCTGCTGCTGGGGGTGACGGCGATGCGCAGAATGCAGATGGGGGCCAGGATGCCGCTGAAGTGGCACATCAACAGCCTGCTGTCCGCGGTCGGGGTGCCCCTTGCGGCGGCAGGGGTCTCGCTGGCGCTGTTCATGGCGCTGCGTTTCAGCCATGAGGCCCTGCGCTTCCTGCTGGAGCCGGTGGGCCGATTCCTTCTTTGGCTGTTCCACAAGCTGTTTCCGGACGGACATTCCCCCATCGAGGAGCTGACGCTGCAGGACCTTTTGACCCCGAGGACCCCCACCGCCCAGCCGGAGGTCCCTTATGAGGGCGGCGGCGCGGTGGAATCGGCCCTGAAAGGGTCCGGATACAGTCCCTTGCTGATCGACCGCGCGGCGGGGATCGGGGCCTGGGTGCTCCTGGCCGTCCTGCTGCTGCTGGCCCTGTGGGCCGTGGTGCATCACGTCCGTCGTGCGCCTTTCCCCGCGGAGGAGGAAGCGGTGGCGGACGAAACGGAGGACGCCCCCGGCCCCGGGCCAAAGCGCCGGCGGAAGGCGGTTTCCCTTTCGGGGAACGCCCGGCAGCTTCGCAGGGTCTATAAAACCTATCTGGAATACAGGCAGGCCAAAGGCTTCGCCGTAAGCCCGTCGGATACCTCCGGGGAAATCCTGCGGCGGGAGCAGGACCTGGGGGATCCTGCGGGGGCGGAGAGACTAAGGGAACTCTACATCGCGGCCCGCTACGGGGACCCCGCGCAGGTCACCCGGGAACAGGTCCGGGAGGCCCAGGAGTGCCTGGAGCGGCTGATCCGGCAGGGGAAACAGGCCCTGTAAAGGGACCTTCCGCCCGGGACCCCGCAGGGGGAAAGGGCAGCCCCTGTGATCGCCCGTTTTATGTGAGACGCGGCAATTTGCCGTCCCCCTCTTGTAAAAAGAGGCCTGTTATGGTAAAGTATTAAATGAACAAGTGTGTTCCTGCGGCTTGGGATTTGAAGGCCGGATGCGGCCGGGCCTTGCTCGGGACATTTCCCAAATGAGTGAAATGGAGGAAATCCAATGACGATTACAAAAACGCAGACAGGTACGGACCTGACCGTGGCTGTGTCGGGCCGTCTGGATACGCTGACGGCCCCCGAACTGGAAAAGGATCTGTTTGCTTCCCTGGATGGGGTCCAAACCCTGACGCTTGATTTCAGCGGGCTGGATTATATTTCCTCCGCCGGGCTCCGGCTGCTGCTGAACGCCCATAAGGCCATGGCGGGGAAGGGCGGCATGAAGGTCGTGCATATCAACGAGGTGGTCCGGGAGGTATTTGAGGTGACCGGCTTCCTGGATGTGCTGAACATCGAATAAGCTTTGCTGCCGCACGCGAAGGGGCTGTCCGACAAACGGGACAGCCCCTTTCCCATGGGAGGACGATCATAAAAGGGCACCCGCAGCCCGGGAAAGGGAAAACCGCCCTTCCGGCCGCGGGTGCCAGTTTGTTTTTTTGCTTTTCGTCGGCCAAAGGGGCCTCCGGGATCATTCGGACTTTTCCTGGAGCCGGAGTCCCTGGGACAGTCCGATCGTATGGGCCGTGTCGTTGAAAAGCTCTATCCGCGGGTGGACGAACCGGCCCGGCCGGACGGGAAATTCCAGAATGGTGATGGAGGTGAATTCATAGGGCAGGACCGTGGCCACATAGGGGAAGGGCAGGCTGAGCAGATGGGCCAGGGCGCAGGCGCCGGAGCCGCCGTGGCTGAACAGGGCGATGTTCTCCTGCGCCTCGGCGGTGCAGAAGAAGCGGCTTCCCTCTTGCCGGTAGCCGTGGGCGGCAAGCAGCGCGTCCAGGCGGCCGCAGATCATGTCGTAATACTGCAGGGCGGCGTTATTACGGAAATAGGGGTGTTCCCGCCAGCTGTCGGCGAAGAAATCGAAATTCTCCCGGTCGATCATCCATTCGCTCAGCGTCCAGGGGTGCCCTTCCGAGGGGAGATCCTGGCCGCCCCAGGAGATTTCGTGCATGTAATCCAGGATCTCCGTTTCCAGGCCCAGCAGACGGGCGGTGTAGGAGGCGGTTTCGCTGGCGCGGCCGTTGGGGGAGGAATAGATTTTCCCGATCCCTTCCCGCTCCAGCCGGCGCGCGGCGGCGGCGGCCTGAAGCCGACCGGTTTCGGTCAGACAGTCGTGCTCGTAGTCCGGTTCGCCATGACGGATAAACAGGATGCGCATCAGACCCTCCCCGCGTCCCTGGCGCCGTCCTGGGACAGCTCCACAGGATGGTTGTGATAATAATTGATCAGGCAGCCGTCGGCGATGATCTGCTTTTCGTCCGGCGTCAGGTCTCCCAAGGAGACCTCAAAGGGGGTGACGGTCCCGTCCTTTTTGACCACATAGGCGGTAAAGGCGGGCGGATTCTCCAATACGGCACGGCGAAGACCGGGCAGGAAAATCCAGTCTCCCAGGCCAAAGACGCTTTCATCCTTGACCAGAAGCGGGGCCATGCCCCAGTTGATGCAATTGGAACGGTAGCGCTTGGTGGCGTATTCCCTGGCCAGGTTGGCTGCGCCGCCCAGCACCCGCTGACAGCTGGCGGCCTGCTCCCGGGCGGAGCCGTCGCCGGGCTTGACGGCAAAAATGGCGCTGCCGATATCCGTATGCCCGGGGTCCACTTTCATGTGGGCGGAAAGCGCCCGGTAGATCTCCCGGACTTCTTCGGCCATTTCCTGCCCGGCGGCGCGGGCGCGCTCCATTTCGCGCACGGCCTTTGCCCGGTCCACGTAGCCGGGGTCCTTGCGGGAAAGGGCAAACTCGCTCAGCCGCTCGGGATTGGAGCGGTAGGCGGAGGTTTCGCCGGAGGGGATCAGCTCGTCCGTAGTGGTCACGGGGTCCGTGATGTAGCTGCAGACCTTTACCAGAAGGTCCTCCGTCAGTTCCGGCTGGGCGGGCCAATCCCGGATGTTGGGACCGAACTTGAGGGGGTGGTCCTTTTCCGGATGGCCGTAGCCAAAGTACACACGCTTATCATAAACCGCCTTTTCAAACGCGTAGGGATAGGTCCGATAGGGGATATCCAGGTCCGTGGCGGGGGTCAGGCGGCCGTGGTTGATGGCGGTGGCGGCGATGGAGCGCGCGTCCATCAGAGCTACGCCGCTGATCTGGCCCTCCCCGGGGCGGCTGCCTTCCCGGTTGGGGAAATTGCGGGTGGTGTGGCGGATGGAAAACTCGTTGTTCGCCGGGGTGTCGCCGGCGCCGAAGCAGGGGCCGCAGAAGCATTCCCGGACAATGGCGCCGGCCGCGGCGATGTCCGCCAGGGCGCCGTTGCGCAGGAGCTGCAGATAGGCGGGCATGCTGCCGGGATAAACGCTCATGGTGAAGGCGCCGTTGCCGGTGCTGTGTCCCCGCAGGATGTCGGCTACCGCGCACAGATTGTCGAAGGTGCCGCCGGCGCAGCCGGCCACCAGGCCCTGCTCCACCCAGACGGCGCCGTCGCGCACCTTGCTGACCAGGTCCAGCTTGGCCCCCACGATCTGCGCGTTGGCCTTTTCCTGGCATTCGTAAAGAATGTCCGCGGGGTTTTCCAGGAATTCCCGGATGGTAAGGGTGTTGCTTGGGTGCATGGGCAGGGCGATGCTGCTTTCGACCTTGGACAGGTCGAGCCGGACACACCCGTCGTAGTAGGCCACTTCCTTGGGCTGCAGGGCTTTATAGGCTTCCGGACGGCCGTGGCACGCAAAATACGCCTCGGTGGCCTCGTCGGTTTCCCATACGGAGGACCAGCAGGTGGTCTCGGTGGTCATCACATCGATGCCGTTTCGGTATTCCATGGGAAGCTTGCGGACGCCGGGCCCGACGAATTCCATCACCTTGTTTTTGACATAGCCGTTCTTGTACACCGCGCCGCAGATCTGCAATGCCACGTCATGGGGGCCGACACCAGGCCGGGGTTCCCCCTCCAGATAGACCAGCACCACGCCGGGACGGGCGATGTCATAGGTGCGGCCCACCAGCTGCTTGGCCAATTCGCCGCCGCCTTCGCCCACGGCCAGGGTCCCCAGGGCGCCGTAACGGGTGTGGCTGTCGCTGCCGAGGATCATTCTGCCGCAGCCGGACATCATTTCCCGGTTGAAGCTGTGGATGACGGCCATGTTGGCAGGCACGTAGATGCCGCCATACCGGTGGGCCGCGCTCAGGGCGAACATATGATCGTCCTCGTTGATGGTGCCGCCGACGGCGCACAGGCTGTTGTGGCAGTTGGTCAGCACATAGGGCATGGGGAATTCCTTCATGCCGGAGGCCCTGGCGGTCTGGATGATCCCGACGTAGGTGATGTCATGGCTGGTCAGGCTGTCAAAGCGCATGCGAAGACGGGTCATATCCCCGCTTTGATTGTGGGCTTTCAGGATGCCGTAGGCGATGGTCCCCTTCAGTGCGTCCTCCCGGGTGACGGGGCGGCCCGCCTTCCGTGAGGCCTCCAGGGGATCCGGGATCACTTCCCGTCCATTGAGCAGAAATACGCCGGAATCATACAGCTTCAGCATGGTGTTCTCCTTCCGCAGAAGGGAAAGGGCAGCCCCCTTCCCGTGGTTTCAAGCCAGGTTCCATTGAATTCTACAACAAAACCGGCGTTTTCGCCACTGTTTTGAACAAATTGAAGACAGTCCTTTTTACATCTTCCGGATTGAAAAACCCCGCCGCAAGTACCATAATAAAAGATTTGCGCTCTCTTTGGACGGCCGGAAAGGAGAAAGCGGACCGTGAAAAGATTTGGCCGCGTCCTGGCGGTGCTTGTGTGCGCCGTGGTGCTGCTGACGCTGTTTGTTTCCTCCGCGTGCTGCGCCCACAGGGCGGGGCACGGCTGCGCCGGGGAGGACTGCCGGCTGTGCCGCCTGGCGGTCCTGGCCGGGCAGAGCGCTTCCTTCGTTGCGCTCCTGCTTTCTGGACGTCTTTTTGCGTTTTGCACACGGGCATGACGGGCACGGGAGAGCAGGAGACCGCCTGTCCCGGGCGCGCTTTACCCCGGTGGGGTGGAAGATCCGCCTGAACAATTGACCGAACAGGGATAACAGGGTCCGTCGACGGACCGGTCCGCCCAAACGGAGGCGGGCTGTGTTTGCGTACGAAGAAGGGCCCTTTTTGATGCGCTTTTTTCGGATGCGAACGCAGGAAAAAAGGAGACGAACCATGAAAAGCTCTACCATTGTGGCAGCGGACATGGCCGCCTTCGGGATCTTTATGCTGATCGGAAAACTGCAGGGAGGGATGTCAAAATGAGAAAAAAGGAATGCTCGTTCTCTTTATCTGCGCGGCGGTCCTGTTTTCCGCCTGCGCCGCTTCTACGGCGGACGACCGGGCGGCGAACGTGGCTGTGGACCTGTCCATACTCAGCGGGACCGTGGTTTATTCCCAAGTGTACAATATCCTGGTGGACCCGGACAGCTGCATCGGGAAAATCATCCGGATGGCGGGTTTTTACAGCGCGTACCACGATACGCAGCGGGACGTGGTCTACCATTCCTGCGTGATCCCGGACGCGACGGCATGCTGTGCCCAGGGTTTTGAGTTTGTCTGGGCCGGGGAGCACCTCTGGCCGGAGGATTACCCGGAGGAGGGGGCGGACATCCTGGTGACGGGCCGTCTGGAATCCTACCTGGAGGACGGGTCTCTGTTCCTGCGTCTGGCGGACTCGGATATGATCCTGACGGATGGCGACGCGGCGGAATAAACGATGGAAAAAGGCCGCGCATTGACAGCGAGGCCCGGACCGTATAGAATACCTCCCGTATACAGGACGGACGCCCGGGGGCGGGCGGGGTTACGGGAGGCTGTTTATGCGGGACATCATTGATCGTTTCGCCCTGGAGGGGCTGCCCATCAGCTGTGAGAGATATGGCTCCGGGCACATCAACGAAACCTATCTGCTGGTGACGAACCGGCCGCATCTGTACATCCTCCAGAAGGTGAACCGCCGGGTCTTTCCGGACGCGGAGGGGCTGATGCGCAACATCCTCCTGGTCACGGAGCACCTAAGACGCAAGGACCCGGACCCCAGGCACAGCCTTTCCCTGGTGCCGACCCGAGAGGGGGGAAAGTACCTGAAAACGGAGGACGGGGACCTGTGGCGGCTGTATGAGTTCGTGACCGGGAGCCTTTGCCTGGACCGGGCGGAGACGCCGGCGGACCTTGGGCAAAGCGGCGCGGCCTTCGGCCGCTTCCAGCAATGCATGGCGGACTTTCCGTCCCGGGAGCTGTGCGAGGTCCTTCCGGGCTTCCACGATACCCCGGCACGGTACCGGGCCTTCCGGGAAGCCCTGCGGGCGGATCCCCTGGGCCGGGCCGCCGGGGCCGAAAGGGAGATCGATTTTTATCTGGAACGGGAAAAGGATGCGGGGTTCCTTAAGGACCTTCTTGACGGAGGCCGGCTTCCTCTGCGGGTGACCCACAACGACACCAAACTGAACAACGTGCTGCTGGATGACGCCACCCGGAAGCCGCTGTGCGTGATCGACCTGGATACGGTGATGCCGGGGCTGGCCGCGTCAGATTTCGGGGACGCCGTCCGCTTTGGCGCCTCCACCGCCGCCGAGGACGAGCGGGACCTGGAGAAGGTGCACTTTTCAAGGGTACTGTACGAGTCCTTCCGGGAAGGATTCCTTTATGGCTGCGGGGACAGCCTGACCCCGATAGAGCTTGAAACCCTGCCGGACGGCGCCCGGCTGATGACCCTGGAGTGCGGCGTCCGGTTCCTGACCGATCATCTGCTGGGAGACGTCTACTTCCAAACCACCCGCCCGGGGCAGAACCTGGATCGGGCCAGGACGCAGATGAAGCTGACCGTGGAAATGGAACAGGCGTTCCGCCGCCGGGAAGGCTGTTGAAACGCAAAGACGCATAAAAAAAAACAGGCGGACTGCCGTGCCGGGCAGTCCGCCCTGTTCATTTGGCTGTTAAGGCATGCGGTTGATCAGGTCTGCCAGCATGGTGCGGTCATAATAACTGGAAAGGCGGGTCAGATGAACGTCGGGATCCACGCCCCGGTCCACGTCATAGAAGGAACCGTTTTTGACGAAAGAGAGACGGCTGTTTCCGGAGATCTGGAAGGAGGTTCCCCAGACCGTGGTCAGGGGCAATACTACGCAGCTTCCGCCGCCGGAGGTGTCGCCCAGCAGGGTCACCAGGCCGCTGGTCTTAAAGACCCAGGGGACCAGGTTGCCGCAGGAGAAGGAAAAGGGCGAGATCAGGCAGTACAGGTTATGGTCGCCCGCCAGGCAGTCTTTTTCGTCAAAGAGACGGTCCAGATTGGTATCCACGCTGTACATGGCGGTGCCCTGAGCGCCGGTAAAGGTGTTCACGTTGGTGATGGTGGCGGTGCCAAGGAACCATCCGATCACGAAAACGGCCGCGTCCGCGTCGCCGCCCCCGTTGAGGCTCAGGTCCAGCACCACGTTTTCAATGGGGCTGTTTTCCCGGGTGATCTGATGATGGGCGTACAGGGCCAGGGAGACCGTATCCGTGATGCAGGCTGAATCGTCCAGGTTCAATTCGTAATACGCGGAGGGATCAAGATCGATGGCAAAGTGGTCAAAGGTGACAAAGGCGGTGTTCCCGATCTCCTGGTAGGCGAAGTACCCTTCCGGAAAGGCTTTTTCCCGCGCCGCTCTGAAACGGCGGGCGGTCAGGCTGTCCGAGACGCTGGAGATGCCATAGCCGTCTTTGGAAGGCAATTCTGTCTCCAGGCCGGTCTGCCAGGAATTGAATTTGTAGTCGCTGTGGAGGTCGTCCAGATGGTAATTGATGAAGTCCTTCAGGGCGGCGTCCGCCACGGCGGGGTCCTTATCCAGCAAACGGGAATAATAATCCGTCTGGATCAGCAGCGTTGCGAAGTTGCTGACGTTGTGGGCGTCCTTGAGGCCATAGAAATAATCCAGTTCCATGCACAACTCGTCCAGCCCGAAATAAGTCAGCTCCTCGCTGCGGGGGACCCTTTCGGCAGCGTAATACGCTTTACTCAGGTCCGTGGCTGCCATCACGGTGCCTCCGGTCGTTTCGTCCTCCTGCAGGGTGGTCATCATTCTTTGAGAGCCTACATAAATGCCGGAGCTGTTGAAGTAGACGCAGGTGTTATGGGGAATGCACCAATAAAGGGAAAACAGCGTGTGCAGGGGAAGCAGGTACTTGCCATCCTGGGCAATCATGGGAATATCGTACATCCCAAGGTCGATGAAGCGGCCTTCGCCGGGCCTGTCCATGCCGGGATCGCTCAGACGCTGAAAAAGCTCCGGCTGGCCGCTTTCCTTGTTTTCTCCGCTGGAATAAAGGATGTCGATCAGGGAGCGGCCGGCCGTAGCGGTGAAGGCATCATAATTGCTGAAAAAGATGTTTTTTGAGGCAAAATCAAGAAAAGAAACAGAACCGTTCAGGTCATAGGTGACTTCGAAAAACCCCAGATCCTGATTGTAACCGCCGGAATACCGGCTGCTGTTGCCGTTCAGGTCTTGAAGATCGTTAAGCAGGGAGAAGAAATCGGTCAGATCCATATAAGGCAGGTCGCCGACACCATCCGCGAAGTAAACCGGGATATCCTCCAGGGGCAATTCTCCCCCTAAAGAGAGGGGATACTGCCGCATTTCAAGGGTATGGACGGCGGGAGAAGACTGTTCCGCCGCCGCCTCCCCCAGGACGGGACAGGGAACGGGCAAAAGCGCCAGGGACAAGGCGAGACTGAGTATTTTCTTCATCGAATCCTTCCTTTCCAGTGCCGTTTCAAGGCAAAAACGCCCGGCGCTGGACGCCGGACGCAAGGGACAGGCTTATTCCCCCTTGGTGAAGTACAGGGTCATGTATTGCTCCTGGCTGGCGGGGATCTCGGTGATCATGCGTCCGTCCTCGGTCAAGGACAGGGTGAGGGTCTGGGTGTCGGTGATCTTGACCTGGACGGCTCCGTCGGCGAAGGTCACAGCGCTTTCAATGGTGTTCCCGCCCATGTGCAGCGTGGCCTTTTCCGCGGTGACCTCGAACACAAAGCCGGAGATGCCGCTTTCAGCCAGCTTTTCCAGGGGCAGGTCAATGCCCAGGAACCGGCCGCCGGAGAGGGTCCACGTGCCGGCGAAGGCGTCGGCGCTTTCCGCCTGGATGGCCGCGGGGGCATTGGCGCCTCCCTGAAGGGCGGCGGTCTCCTCCAGGGTACGGGTGAAGGTCAGGGTGCCTTCCGGACGGGTGAGGACGAGCTTGCCGTCGGTGAGGACAGCTTCGGTCTTGCTGGTCTCCCCTTCAAAGAGGATCTTGCCGTCCGCTTCGGTCCAGGTGGCCTTTTCCTCCATGGTCTTGCCGTTTTGGACAGCGGTGTTGACGCAAGTGCCGTCCTCGTTCAGTACCATCGTGATCTCCAGGCCGGCCAGGGACGCCCCGACTTCCACACCGTTGGAGGAGATGGTGGCCAGGTACCAGGTGCCGGCGGCGGTGTCTTCCGCCAGGACAGGCAGGGCAGTGAAGACGAGGCAAAGGGCGGCCAGCAGCGCAATCATCTTTCTCATAAGATCGACAACCTCCAGTAGAACCATATTTGCTTCTCAACGACCATATTATACCAATCACACGGGTGTTTGTCCAGTGCCGGGGAAGATTGTTCCATCCAATCCCCATGGACAGGACCCGGAACAGGCAGGGCGGAAATTGCGCTTGCGGCGGGCGGTTGTTGCCCTGGCCCTGTCTTGGGAAGGATTCGGACGGCCATGCGTCGAATAAAGGCGACAGGGAAACGGCGCGGGATCGCAGGAAACGCGCCTGAATACAGAGGAGGGCCGCGAGATGGAAAAGAAGCGGAGGCCCCTTACACGCGTCAAGGCGCAATGGACCCTTCTGTTGCTGTTGTTTACCCTGGTGACCGCGTTTGTCACAGGGTGGATTTTGTATACACAGGTCTCTTCCCAGGTGATCCGGGACGCCTGGCAGCAGCATGAATCCCTTCTGGAAAGCGCCTGTACGGCCCTGAACCGGGAAATCGGGGAGATGCGCTCCTTTACCTGGCAGCTGAACAACCATGCGGGTGTGACCCGTTACCTGCATCTGAAAACCCAGACGCCGGGGGACATCCTCGTCAAAAAAGACATGATCGACCTCTTGCAGGAGATGAAGGCCTTCAGCAATACCCTGTGCGATATCGGGCTTTATGCGGAGGGAGTGGATCTTGTCATTACGGCCGAGAGCAGTTATCCCTCGGCGGATTATTTCAGCCGGGTGGAAGGTGTGACCCTTGAGGAGATCCTGAGGGTGCGTTCAAGGCCGGGAAGCATCGCCCTGTGCGCATTTGCCGGGAAGGCCGTCCTGAACAGGCTGATCAGCAGGGAGACGGTTCTTACGTTTATCAGCAGCCTGCCCATGAACCGTGTCCAGGGCAAAAGCTTCGCCTTTTTTCACCTGCCGGAGGAGCGGCTGCGCTCCTGCCTTCCGGACAGCGGAAGCGGCCGGCTTTTATTGTGCGATGGGACGGGACAGGTGCTGACAGAGGGGGCGGAGGAGGCCTTCCGGAGCGCGGCCAGGCTGTATATGGAAAACCCGGGCAGCCGCATCCGACTGGAGGGGGCGGATTATGGGGTGTCGGCCAGGAAAACCGCCGCAGAGGGGCTGTACTGTATGGCGATCGTGCCCTATCAGGCGCTGCTTGCCCCAGCTGAGCGGGTGCGCAGGACCGTGATGCTGGTCATGAGTCTGTGCATGGCAGTGGGACTGGTGGGGGCGGTCCTGGTCAGCAAACGGCTTTATTCCCCCCTGGAAAGGCTGCTTGAGAGCGCCCGCCAATTGGTGCATGGTCTGCCGGAGGGGGGAAGGGCCAACGAGTACAAGCTGCTGGAGGACGTCCTGCACATGATTTCGGCGCAGAACCATGCCCTGACGCTGAACAACAGGGAAATCCGGCGCCTGCTCAAGAACCGGCTGCTCAGCGACTGGATGGAGGGGAGGCTGCGTACGGATGGGGCGGAAAGCCTGGAGAAAGTGGGCGTACAGCTGAGCTATGACCGGGTGCAGATTGCAGTGGCGGAGATCAATCCAAGGGACCTTGAGGGCCTGAAGCTGAAAAGCGGTCTGTGCGCAGCGGACAGGGTGGAAGACCTGGCCACAGGGCAGGACCTGGGCCGGATGAAGGTATACTGCGCAGAGCGGACCGACGGGAGGCTGCTGGTGCTGTTCAACCAGGATGCGAGGCATCCGCTTCCGGAAACCATTTACACGTTCCTCAGACAGTGCCGTCAGGAGGTATTCGGGGGTTTTTCATGCGCCATCGGCGTGGGCCGGGCCTATAGCGCAGGCAGGGCCTCCGAATCCCTGGTGGACGCGCTGCTGGCCCTGAAGGGCAGTGTAGGGGACAAGGAGATGTGCCTCGCGGAGGAGATCCCGGACGTGCCCGATACGGAATACCCTATCGAGAGCGAGCAAAGGCTGATCAACCAGATGCTCAGCGGCCGCAGGGAGGAGGTCGAAAGCACCCTGCGGACCCTTCTTGCCGCCGGGGACGGGGACCCAGTGCCCAGGGCCGGGCTGGTGCGGGCCCTGCTTTTTACCGCCGGAAGGGCGGCACGGCAGGCCGGTACGGAGGAAGCGTTTGCCCGTGTCCTTGTACGGGAGGGCTTCCGGGAGGAGGAGCTTCCGGCGGAGCAGGACGCCGGGGAGCGCCTGAAACGGGTGTTCCTCTCGGTGATGGAGGGGGTGAACGCTTCCGCCTCTACTCAGGAGGAAAAACAGTATCATCGCCTGACCGCCTATATCGGGCGGGAATACGGCCATGACATTTCCCTGGATTCCGTGGGGGAGGCGCTGTCCATGTCCCCCAGCTATATCGGGCTGGTGTTCAGGCATGTCGGGGGGACCAGCTTCCTGAAATACCTGACCGACGTCCGGATGGAGGAGGTACGCCGGCTTCTTGTGACCACGGACCTTACCCTGCGGGAGATCGGGGAAAGGGTGGGGATCGAAAACCAAAATACCCTGATCCGGACCTTCAAAAAGGCCGAGGGAGTGACCCCGGGGCAGTACAGAATGGCGAAAACGGCGATGCATTCGCAAAATGGATGATGCGTCCCTGGCAGTTTTGAGCCCCTTTTCATCAAATGGAACATGGCAGGCGCGCCCCTTTCGTGCTATTTTCGTCTCAGGAGGTGATCCTGATGGCGGGAAAACGGGGGGCGCGTTTGTTGCGCAGGGTCTGGTCCGGGAGGTATCTGTACCTCATGTTCCTGCCGGTCTTTGTGTATTACATGCTGTTCCGCTACGCGCCCATGGTGGGACTTGTGATTGCCTTCAAGGATTTCAACGCATTTCTGGGGTTTTCAAGAAGCCCATGGGTGGGTTTCAAGTTTTTCAGCCAGTTTTTCCGCTCCATTTATCTGTGGCGGTTGGTGCGCAACACCCTGCTCATCAACCTGTATGACCTGGTGTTTAATTTCCCGGCGGCCATTGTTCTGGCCCTGCTGCTGAACGAGGTTCAGAACAGGCGCTTCAAAAAAACGGCACAGACGATTACCTATCTGCCGTATTTTGTGTCCTCCGTGGTGATTGCCAGCATGGTGGTGCAGTTTCTGTCTCCGTCCAGCGGCATCGTCAACCACCTGATCGCCTCCCTGGGGGGCGAAAGACAGTATTTCCTGACCCAGCCCGGCGCTTTCCGCCCCATCTTCACCCTGATGAATCTGTGGAAAAACATCGGCTGGAATTCCATTATTTTCCTCGCGGCCATCAGTGGAATCAACGGGGAGCTTTATGAAGCTTGCATGATTGACGGCGGAGGTTATCTGAGGCGGATGTGGCATGTGACCCTTCCCGGCATTGCGGGTACGGTGGTGGTGCTGGTGATTATGCGGCTTGGACATGTGATGGACGCCGGGTATGAAACCATTCTTCTTCTGCAGAACAACGCAAACCTGGAAACAAGCGATGTCATAGGCACATATGTGTACCGCAGGGGGCTCAGGGGCGGGGAATACAGCTATGCCACCGCCGTGGGCATGTTCCAGAGCGTCATCGGGTTTGCCATGGTGATCCTAGCGAACTTCCTCAGCCGCAGGTACAGTGAAACCAGTCTCTGGTAAGGGGGGGGATGAGTGTGACGGAAGCCGCTGTCAGACGAAGCAACCGCATCCGGGTCTCCCGGGGAAGGAAACTCTTCCTGGCGTTCAATACCGCCGTTCTTCTCCTGCTGTGTGCGGCGATGCTTTATCCGGTGCTCTTTGTCCTGGCCGCCTCCTTCTCGGAGGAAACGGCCATCCTGAAGGGGGAGGTGACCCTCCTTCCTGTTCGGGTTCATATCCGGGCATACGAAAAGGTGTTCCATTATCCCCTGCTTTGGAAAAGCTACGCCAATACGCTTTTGTATACCGGGCTGGGCACGGCGATCAATCTGGTCCTGACCGTGTTCGGCGCCTGGTCCCTGAGCCAGAAAAAAATGGTCGGCCGGCGGTTCCTGACCCTGATGTGCACGTTTACCATGTTTTTCAACGGGGGCATGATCCCCACCTTCCTCGTGGTCAAGGAGCTGAAGCTGCTCAATACCCTCTGGGCGATTCTGCTGCCGGGGGCGGTGAGTACATACAACATGATCCTGATGCGCACGTTCTTCATGGCAATTCCCCAAAGCCTGGTGGAGGCGGCGGAGCTGGACGGCTGCAATGATTTCGGGGTGCTGTTCCGCATCGTACTTCCCCTGAGCCTGGCGAGCCTGATGACCATCGGCATGTTTTACGCGGTCGCCCACTGGAACAGCTATTTCAGCGCGGTGCTGTACCTGAACCGGCCGGAACTGTATCCGCTGCAGATCATCCTCCGGCAGGTGGTCCTGATGAACGAAATCGTGGAGAACGCCTCCAGCACGGAAAACGTCATGGCGGAAGGCATCAAATATGCCACCATCGTGGTGGCCATGCTGCCCATGCTGTGTGTGTATCCGTTTGTGCAGCGGTATTTTGTCAAAGGCGTCATGGTCGGCTCCGTCAAGGAGTGACCCGAGGGAGAAACCGTGTCCCGCGGATACGGGACCGAATATAACACCAAGCAAGGAGGAGATCGTATGAAGCAGCTGAACCGAATCCTGGCCCTGATCCTGGTCCTTTCCCTTCTTCCCCTGTCCATGACCGCGCTGGCGGACGAACCCGTCACCATCACCATCTGGGGATCCGACCGGGAAAACATGCCCTTTCGCAATGGACTCATGACCATTGAGCTTCTCAAGGAAAGACTTGGAATCAACATTG
This sequence comes from uncultured Clostridia bacterium, assembly GCA_946408995.1. Taxonomy (GTDB): domain Bacteria; phylum Bacillota; class Clostridia; order Christensenellales; family Aristaeellaceae; genus RUG756. The sequence goes on from CAMJUL010000038.1 coordinate 35,250, forward strand.
AGATTCTTTCGGCGCCCACCGAGAGCCTGGCGGAAAAATACGGCCTGTTGATGGCCGGCGGGGATATCCCCACCATTGTACAGTACAAGGCGAAGGACCTTCTGCTGTACAAGGACGCCTGGCAGCCCCTGAACGACCTGATCAATGAGACGGACACCCCCAACCTGTGGAAGGTGTACGGCGATCCGGAAATCCGCCGCAAGGTCAGCGACGCAGACGGCAACATGCGCTTTATCGGACAGCGGACGGCCATCACCGCGGGCAAGCTGTTCTTTTGGCGGCAGGACTGGCTGGACAAACTGAACCTGGAAACGCCCCGGACGGTGGAGGACCTGTACAACGTATTTGTCGCGATTCGGGACGGGGACCCCAACGGCAACGGGGAAAAGGATGAAATTCCCTTTTCCGTGCGAAAGAACGGCAGCAACAACCGCGGAAACGTCATGCCGTTTGTGCACAATTGGGGCATCGCGGAGACCTTTTTCGCAGAGGACGGGCAGGTCAGGTTCGGCGCCACGGATCCGCGAATGAAGGAAGCGCTGGAATGGCTGCACCGCTGCTATGCCGAAAAGCTTCTGGACCCGGAATACCTGACCCGGGACAAGACAGCCTGGTACAGCGAATGGACCAACAACCAGGTTTTCATGAGCTATGACTGGAGCGCGTATATTGACAACGTCAGCAACCTCTTCAAGGGAACGGACAGCGATGTCCATATTGTGGGCGCGGTGCCGCCGGAAGGCCCCACGGGCATCAGCGAAACCCGGGACCAGCTGCAGCCCATTACCGTGGATGAGGACTGGAACGCGGGCATCTTTGTCGGCGCTTCCGCGGAGCAGAAGGCGGCTGCCCTGAAGCTGTTTGACTACCTGTACAGCGAGGAGGGCATGATCCTGCTGAACTTCGGCGTGGAAGGGGAGCACTACAACGTGGTGGACGGCCAGTTCGTCTATTCGGACCTGATCATGAACAACCCGGACGGCCTGTCCCCCCAGGACGCGCTGCGCACCTTCGGCATTCAGAGCATGCTGACCCTGCTGCAGGACGCCCGGTATGAGCGGGCCTTCGTCAGCGACGAGGTGAACCGTATCCGGGATATCTATGAGCAGGAGGGCCATATCGGAGAGGCGTTCCCAACCCTGGCCTTTACCAATGACGAGCAGAGCGTGATCAACGAAAAATACACCGAGATCGAGACCTATGTCAATGAAATGATTGACAAGTTCATCATGGGCGTGGAGCCGCTGGAGGGCTTTGACGCATTTGCCGCCCAGGTAGAGAAGATGGGCCTGCAGGAGGTCCTGGCCGCCTATCAGGCCGCGTATGACCGCTATATGAAGTAATCTTCAGCCTAAAAGACGGGGGCTGCCGCAAAAGAGGGCAGCCCCTTGTTTAAGGGCACGAGTGGGCACGCAGCCCACCTTTTGGCGAAAAAAAACAGGTATATTATTCCTGTGAGAACCGGGACATCCCTGATTGGAATACAAAATCATAGGAGGCACGTATGAAGAAGCTGCTCGCGCTGCTGCTGACCCTGGGGATGCTGGTGGGGGGAATGCTTCCCGCCGGTGCGGAAAAGTATACCTCTCTTTACATCAAACCGAAAGCCGTGGCGCTTTTCGACTATGTGAACGGGAACCGGATCTCCATCAAGTTCCAGGTCACAAACGAGAAGGAAGCGAAGGAAGTGACCGCCTTTACCATTTCGGTATGGCCTCTTGACGAGAATTTCAAGGACCTGACCAACGGGAACCCGTACGTAATGAATTCCGTGAAGACGGTCAAGCCGGGCAAAACCATGTATTCCGATCTGTATTACCTGAAGGATTTTGACAAGATCTGGTATATCCGCATCGCCATTACGAAGGTCACCTATGGGGACGGCACATCGGTCTCCTTTACACAGGAGGAGGCCCTTGCGCAGGACGGTCTGCACAAGACCTGGAATACCGGCAGAGAGTGATTCGGAGAAAGAAAGACGGGTGCCCCGCGGGAGATTTTCCTGCGGGGCACGTTTTGCAGTACGCCCGCCATGGGCAATAGCTTGGTGGTGAAAGTCCACTACACGC
>CAMJUL010000039.1 GCA_946408995.1 uncultured Clostridia bacterium
CTTGTGTATGATTTGTTTTTTTGTTTCACTGTCTACTTGACGGGAAGCGGTTCAAACCGTTCTGCAGCAGCCCCTTTTAAACATTCTATATATATGATTGTTCAGTCTTCAGTCTTCCGTTTCCCCTTTCCCCTCCGTCTCCGATGCGCCGCTTCCCCCTGCCGTGGCTGGCGCACCTTACAGCTCTCCGAACCCTTCCCCAAGGGTCTCGTGGGTATCGGTGGTGAACATAAAGGCCGTGGGGTCGCAGGATTTGACGATTTTCTTCAGGCGGACCGTTTCCCGGCTGGACACGACGCACAGCAGCAGCTTTTTCTTTTCGCCGCTGTATTCCCCGATGGCCTGGATCCCGGTGACGCCGCGGTCCATTTCTTTTAAGATGCGCGCCGTCATCTCCTCCGGCGCCGAGGTGATGACGTAGCAGGCCTTGGAACTGCCAAGGCCGTTGAGCACCTTGTCCAGGGCCTTGTCGGAAACGTAGATGCAGATCAGGCTGTACAGGGCCACACGGATGTTCATGGTAAAGCAGGCCGCCAGGATGACGCAGCAGTCGATGGCGAAAAGCAAAAGCCCCACGGAGAGAAAGGAAAAGTGCTTGTGGATCATCCGGGCGATCATGTCCGTGCCGCCGGTGGTGGCGCCTCCCCGCAGGATCAGTCCGAGGCCGATGCCGAGCATCGCGCCGCCGAAGATGGCGTTCAGCGTCAGGTCGTCGGAAAGGGGCTTCAGGGGCAGCAGGTCGATGCACAGGGAAAACAATACGGTGGCCGCAAGGGATCGTAGAAAGAAATCCCTTCCCATGGTCTTGAGGGAGAGGGCGAACAGCGGCAGATTCATCAGCAGCGATACGGTGCCCACCGGCCAGTGGAACAAATAATTAAAGATCGTAGCGACCCCTGTCAGGCCGCCGGGCGCGATCGCACTTGGGGTCAGAAACAGGGGATAGGCGGCGCCGCCAATGACGCAGCCGATCAGGATCATAAGCCAGGAAAGCCCGTCTTCCTTCCGGATCCAGGCTCGTTTCGGGACGGGTTTTGCGGGTGATGGATTCAACGGAGTTCCCCTCCAGTCTGGTCGAGTATGTAGTTCATGTACAGGCCGGCGGCGTCAAGGCCGGCGTATTCATAGAGCATGCGGGTGCCGACGGCGTCTTCAATCTCGTTCAGGTAAAGCTGCCCCCGGTGAAAAATGAAGTCCACCCCTACCAGATCCGGCTTCAGCAGGGCGGCCACCCTGCGGCAGACCTCGAGCGCCTGGGGCGGGGCTGTGGTTTTTTCGGCGTTTTGGTGCAGGCCGAAGTTGGCGCGGATATCCCCGTCGGTGCTTTTCCGGAGCATGCAGGCCAGGACCTTTCCCCCGAGCAGGTAGACCCGCAGGTCCCGGCCGGGGGTATCGCACAGGGGCTGCACCACGGCCTCGTCGGGATAAAGGGCGGCGAGGGCCGCGTCCGCTTCCGCCTGGGAGGCGCATCTGAACACCTGCCGCCCGCCGCAGCCGTGGGCGGCCTTGATGACCACCGGAAAGGGATAGGGGATTTCAAAGCGTCCGGGAGCCAGAAAGGCCGTTGGAAAAAACGGAAGCCCATGGCGCAGCATGAACAGCAGGGTCCGCTGTTTGTCATTGGCGACGCGGGAAACCAAAGCGGAATTGAAGACCCGGATGCCCGCAAGCTCCAGGGCCTCGGACAGGGCGCTTTCCATGCAGCGCATGACGCAGAAGGACGGGTAGACCGTCCGGCCGTCCACACGGATCTCCGTTTTGCCACCGGAAAGGGCGGATACGGAAAGCCGGTCCGTGGTGACCAGGGTCAGGGCGCACTGCCGCCTTGCCGCGCCGGCCGTCATCAGGTCGATGAAGCGGCGGTTCCTTTCCACGTTGTCTTTTTCGTAAATCACAAGTCCTTCCGTCATGGCACCCCTCCTCCCGGGGCCCGCAGACGGCGGAGCACCGCCCGGGCGATGCCGCCCGCGATGTCAACGCCGGTGGCCTTTTCCAAACCGGTAAAATGGGCGTTGGAATTGACCTCGCACAAAAGGGGCCCCTCCCCGTCCAACAGATCCACCCCGGCAAAGAGAAGCCCCAGGGCCCGGACGGCCTTTTGGCACAGGAGCACCTCCTCCGGGGAAGGCGCATAGGGTTCGGCGGCGCCGCCCAGGGCCAGGTTGGCCCTGAAATCCTCCGGATTGGTGCGCAGCACCGCGCCGGCACAGGCCCCGTCGATCATGTACAGGCGTTTGTCCCTTCCCCGGGAGGAGGAGACAAAGGCCTGCAGGATCAGCCTTTGTCCGGCCAGCCGGTCCAGAAGGGCCTCGGCTTCTTCCCGCTTCCGGCACAGATAGACCCCGGTGCCAAGGCTGCCGCAGGCTTCCTTGAGGACCATGGGATAGCCGAAAAGCGCCTCTGCCCGGTCCAGGAAGGATTTGTCCGGATAGCCGACCCCTGGGAAGGTTCCGGGACAGACGAGGGTGGCCGGCATGGGGACCAGGCCGTTCAGCTTCAGATGGGTCAGGGCCTTGTCATCGCACAGGGCGATGGCCGAGGAAGGGTTGAAGACGGGAACGCCCCTTTCCTCAAAGGCCCGGGCCAGGGGCAGGTCCTTGTCCCAGAAGAGGACGGCGTCAGCCCTGGGGGGCGCAAAGGGGGCAAGCCCCGCGGTGAGGGGAAGCTGGCTGTTGTGCAAGGGAACAAGAAGGGCGCCTTCCCTTTGGAAGGCAGCGCAAAGGCGCGCTTCCATGCGGTCCATGGAAGCGCTGCGCCAGTAGCCGTTTTTGATCAGCAGGATCGTTTCTGCCATGGGATTCCCGACGGTCAGTCGCCGAAGGTGATGCCCATGTGCCGGGCCAGGTCGATCATCTGGTCGTCCTCGGGCACCAGCTTGGGGATGCCGGCGATGTCGCTGAGCTTGTTGTGGATCACCTGATTGCCGCTCAGGGCCACGGTGTAGCCGTAGGTCTTGTCCCGGATGAGCTCCGCGGCATGGACGCCGAACTGGGTGGAGAGCACCCGGTCATAGGCGCTGGGAGAACCGCCGCGCTGCATGTGTCCGGGAATGACGGCCCTGGCTTCCACGCCCAGGAGCGCGGAAAGGTCTTTGGCCAGCCGGGTGGAGATGTTGGAGAAGCCGTTTTCAGCCCGATAGGCTTCCCGCTCCTTGCGCTTCATCTTCGCTTCCTTTTTGTCCATGGCGCCCTCGGCGACGGCGATGATGGAGAAGGCTTTCTTGGAATTGGCACGCTTTTCCACGGATTCGGCCACTTTGTTCAGGTCATAGGGGATCTCCGGCAGAAGCAGGACGTCGGCGCCTCCGGCGAGGCCGGAATACAGGGTCAGCCATCCGGCTTTGTTGCCCATGATCTCGATGACCATGCAGCGGCCATGGCTGGCGGCGGTGGTGTGGATGCGGTCGATGACGTCGGTGGCGATGTCCACGGCAGTGTGGAAGCCGAAGGTGAAATCCGTGCCGAAGATGTCGTTGTCAATGGTCTTGGGAAGACCGATGACGTTCAGGCCCTCTTCGCTGAGCAGGTTCGCGGTCTTGTGGGTCCCGTTGCCCCCCAGGGTGACCAGGCAGTCCAGCTTGAGTTTCTCATAGGTGCTCTTCATGGCCTTGACCTTGTCCACGTTGTCCTCTTCAATGACCCGCATGTTCCTGAAGGGGGTGCGGCTGGTGCCCAGGATGGTGCCGCCCAGGGTCAGGATGCCGGAGAACTGGCTGCGCTTCATTTCGCTGTAATCGCCTTCGATCAGGCCGCGGTAGCCGTCGTGAAAGCCCACGATCTCGGTCTCGTCAAACATCTCATAAGCGGCTTTGGCGACGCCGCGGATGGCGGCGTTCAGGCCGGGGCAGTCTCCGCCGGCGGTCAGCATTCCGATTCTGCGTTTCATAGGGTGTCCTCCTGTCTGTATTACTGTACCCCTTCCGGGGAGATGGAACGGTGGGTTCAGCGACGGCGGCGCTTCCTTAGCCCCAGGGTCTCCATGAGCCCCCGGGTCAATTCACTGCCCAGGGCACGGGCGGCGCTGTTGACGGCGCTTCTGGCGAAGGAACCGGCCAGGTTCGTCTGCTGCCGGCTCCTGGACGTACCGGATACGGCACGGACCGTGGTTTTGGGGGAGACCGGCGTGGAATAGGTCTGCCGCGCCGGAGCGGAATAGGACGGCACTGCAGGGGAGACGGGCTGGACGGGAAGGGGCGGCAGGGACTGCCTTTCCACATAGGTCCCGCTGACAGGGTCAAACACCCGGAAAACCGGAGATGCGTCCTCCCCGGGCAGCGCCAGGGGGTCGGCCTGGGTGGGCAGCGGCTGCAGCACGCCGCCCGGATCCTCGCCGGAAAGGGCGCGGGCCAGGACCTCATAGGCGCTCTCCCGGTCATAGGAGGCATCGTACTTGGCGCCGACGGCGTCGGCTTTCATGCCGGCGGATAGTTCCTCGTCCGTCAGGACGCCGATACGGCTTTGGGGCGGCAGGATCAACGCGCGCCGGCAGGGACAGGGAACGCCCTTTTCGTCCAGGAAGCTGACAAGGGCCTCCCCGGTGGCCAGCTGGCCAAGGGCCTCCTCCGTGTCAAAGGCCGGATTGGCCCGGAAGGTGTCCGCAGCGGCCCGGAGGATCTTGATCTCTGCCGGCGTATAGGCCCGCAGGGCATGCTGGACCCGGTTGTTCAGCTGGGACAGCACCGCGGAGGGAACGTCCGTGGGGGACTGGGTGACAAAGTAGAGGCCCACGCCCTTGGAACGGATCAGCTTGACCGTTTGCTCCAGGCGGTCCATGAGCGCCTTGGAGGTATCCTTGAACAAAAGGTGCGCCTCGTCAAAGAAGAAGACCATGCGGGGCTTGTCCAGCGCTCCGGCCTCCGGCAGGGTCTCGTAGATCTCGGAAAGGAGCCAGAGCAGGAAGGTGGAGTACATGACCGGGTTCAGGAACAGCCTTTGGGCCTGGAGCAGGTTGATCACCCCCCGGCCGGAGCCGTCCTGACAGAAGAAATCGGCGATGTCCAACGCAGGCTCGCCAAAGAACAGATTCCCGCCCTGGTCCTCCAGGACGGCCACGGCCCGCTGGATGGCCCCGATGGTGGCCTTGGAAATGTTGCCGTATTCCAGGGTATACCGGGCGGCGTTTTCCCCTACATAGCCAAGGACCGACTTCAGGTCTTTCAGGTCGATCAGCAGAAGGCCTTCCTGGTCGGCAATGCGGAACACCAGATACATCACGCCGCTTTGGACGTCGTTGAGGCCCAGCAGACGGGAGAGCAGCAGCGGTCCCATTTCGGTGACGGTGGTGCGGATGGGATGACCCTTTTCTCCGTAAACGTCCCAAAAAACGGTGGGGAACGACCGGGGGGCATAGACCTGGGAGGCGCCGCATTTTTCCAGGCGGGAGGCGAGGGAGGCGCCGCCGCCTTCCCGGGCAAGGCCGCCCAGGTCTCCTTTGACATCGGCCAGGAACACCGGGACGCCCAGGGCGGAAAAGCCCTCCGCGAGGACCTGCAGCGTGACGGTTTTCCCGGTGCCGGTGGCCCCGCTGATAAGCCCGTGCCTGCAGGCGTTGGCGGGCAGCAGGCAGACGGCGCCGTCAGGGTCGCTTCCGACCCACAGGGACTGATTGAGGATCATGTTTTCTTCCTCCTTTACAGGGTTTGCGATGCGGGAGTGGCTTGGTCCTGCTTTCCCCAGGGCGCGGAAACGGTGGCGCAGGCGTGGGCGCTGATGCCCTCGCCCCGGCCCTCGTATCCCATGCCCTCGGTGGTGGTGGCCTTGACGGAGACCCGGTCCGTATCCAGCCCCAGGCTTTCGGCGGTATATTCGCGCATCTGGCCGATATAGGGGGCCAGCTTGGGTTTCTGACAGACAATGGTGATATCGCAGCTGACGATCTCAAACCCCTTGTCCCTGACCAGGGCTGCGGCGCGTTCCAGGAGGATACGGCTGGAAATGCCCCGGTATTCTTCACAGGTGTCCGGGAACCAGGTGCCGATGTCCCCCAGGGCGCAGGCGCCAAGAAGGGCGTCTGTGAGGGCGTGGAGGGCGACGTCGGCATCGCTGTGTCCGTCCAGGCCTTTATCATAAGGCACCCGCACACCACAGAGCACCAGGTCCCTCCCGGCGGTCAGCCGGTGGGCGTCCAGGCCAAAGCCGGTACGAAAAAGGGGCGAGAGCAGCTTTTCGGCCATCACAAAATCCTCCGGATAGGTCAGCTTCAGGTTGTCCGCTTCCCCGGGGCACAGGTGCACCTTGAATCCGGCCTGCTCCATGACCTGGGCATCGTCGGTGAAGGGCCCCTCCCCGGCCGCGGCCCGGGCCTTTCTCAGGTCCCCGGCGCAGAACACCTGGGGGGTCTGCACCCGGTACAGCCCGGCGCGGTCCGTGGTCCCAAGGACGGTCCCGTCTGCGTCCGCGCGCTTGAGGGTGTCGGTTACCGGCAGGGCCGGAACGGCGCTGCCAGAGATCAGGGCCTGGCGGATCAGTTCCCGGATCAGCTTTTCCGAGACAAGGGGCCGTGCCCCGTCGTGGATCAGCACAAGGTCCCCGTCCTCCGGGACCAGGGCCAGCCCTCTTCCGACGCTGTCCTGCCGCTCCTTCCCGCCGGCGGTGATCCGGGCGCTGAGGCCGAAGTGGCCAAGGACATCGTGATACAGAGACTCCTGGCCCTGGGGGACCACCAGGATCAGGCGGCAGTCCGCCGAAGAAAAAGCGCGGGCGCAGCGGACGACGGCGGGGATCCCCCCCACCGGCATCAGGGTCTTGCCCACGGGAAGGCTGCCCATGCGCTTTCCGCTTCCGCCGCACAAAAGAAGGGCATAATTCATTGGGCGCCTCCTTCGGGGGCGTTGCCGGCCCCGCCGCTGTCCGTCCGGGTCTTCAAGGGCGAAAGAAGCGTGCTGTAAACGTTCCCAGCCTGTCCGGGCCAGGCTTCCCCAAGGGTGCGGGCCATGTCCTCCGAAGGCAGGGAGAGGGTGATGCGCAAAAGCGCCATGTTCTGTTCGTTGATGCCCATGTCCAGTACGTATTCCCCGCGGCGGGTCTGCCGCCAGGAAGCCGGGTATTCCTGCTCGGTGCGAAAACGCTCTGTCCAATAGGGCAGAACGGTGTCCAGCTTTTCCCGGACGCTGGCTGGAATGATGCGGGAAAACAGCTCCAGGGCCTCCCGCCCCGCGGCGGTCAGGGAATAAAGGGTCTTTCCAAGGACCGGCGTCCGCACGCACTGCCCCTGGGAAACCAGGTCGTTGAGGGTCAGCATCATGTCAAAATAATTCATCAGGTCGTTTTCAAACAGCAGCTGCAAAAGCTGCATGTCGCTGAGCTGGCCGGCGTGTCCGATGATATAAAGCAGCATCAGCCGTTTTTCCTCATCAGTGGGACGGCGTACGTTTTCAGGAGACATTTGAACCTCCGGAGGCTTCCGGTGTATTCCGGGAGGGATCGATTTGGCTGTAAAGCTCGCTTTCAGTATACCAAAAAAAGCCGGGATTGAAAAGAGAAAACGGGGGACTGTTTTAAAAATGATTCCGCGGGGTTCGGGGCATCGCTGTTTTGACATTGGGGGCAGAGTCTGTTATAATGCGTTGTGCAGGAAAACGCGGGTACCCGCCGGGGCCCGACGGCCTGTAAATCCAATTCAGATGCGTCGGGTATCCGGAAGAGAACCCGAACGGAGGGAAAAATGAAAAACACCAATCAAGAAAGCCGCCGGACCGGCAAACTGACCCTGTATGCGGTATTGAGCGCGATCCTTGTGGTCCTGGGCCTGGTCAACATCCCCATGCCCGCGGGACTGTCCATCACCTTCAACATGATCCCGGTGGCTGTGGCGGGGATCGCCCTGGGTCCGACGGGCGGCCTGGTCCTGGGCACGGTCTTTGGCCTGATCAGCTTTGCCCAGTGCTACGGCATCCTGGGCTTCAGCGGCATGGGGGCGGCCCTGGTGGCCGTGGAGCCGGTGTGGCGCTCGGTGCTTCTGGTGTTTGTCCAGCGGGTGATCTCCCGTATGCTGATGGGCCTTTTGACCGCGCTGATCTACCGCGCTGTGAAGGACAGGCTGAAAGCGTTTCCGGCCTGCGCGGCGGCGGGCTTTTTTTCCGCTTTCCTCAACACCCTGTTTTTTATGTCCATGCTGGTGCTGTTTTTCAGCGGGACGGATTACCTGAAATCCAGCATGGCCGGCCGTGGCTTTTTCACCTATATCATCGCGTCTGTGGGGGTGAACGGCCTGGTGGAGATGATCGTGGCCACCCTGATCACCGGCGCCGTGGGTACCGCGCTGAAAAGGGCGCGGCTTGCCTGACGGACCCTGAAGGAGTGAAACTATGCTGCTGACCCTGGATATCGGCAATACGAATATCAAGGCCGGGCTTTTTGAGGGGGAAAAGCTGAAGCATTACTGGCGCGCTTCCACCTCGCGGAACTATACCAGCGATGAGATGGGCGTTTTTTTCATGAACCTGTTCAGCCATGAGGGCGTCACGAACACGGACGTGGACGGCATCCTGATCTCGTCGGTGGTCCCCACCGTCAATTTTACCGTGGAGCACATGTGCCGGGACTATTTCCATCTGGATCCGCTGATGGTGGCCCCGGGCATCCGGACCGGCATCGATCTGAAATACGAAAATCCCCGGGAACTGGGCAGTGACCGCATCTGCAATGCCGTGGGGGCCTACAGCCTGTATGGAGGCCCCTGCATTTTCATCGATTTCGGAACGGCGACCTCCCTGGGGGCCATGGATGACAAGGGCTCCTTTCTGGGGGGCAGCATCTGCCCGGGGATCAAGCTGGCCAGCGAGGCCCTGGTCTCCGGTACGGCCAAACTGCCGCATTTTGAATTGAACATCCCGGAGCGCGCCATCGGAAGGAACACCGTCGCCAACCTGCAGAGCGGGATCATCTTCGGCTATGTGGGACAGATTGATTATCTGGTGCGCCGCTTCCAGCGGGAAATGAACGTTGCCTCCTGCCGTGTGATCGCCACTGGCGGCATGTCCCGGCTGATCGCCTCCCTGAGCGAGACCATCACCGATGTGGACGGTCTTCTGACCCTGAAGGGCATGCGCATCATCTGGGAAAAGAACAAAAAGGCCTGAGGGGAGGCGGCCCGGATGAAAGGGAAAAAGGGCCTGTCGGCGGGCTCCGTTCTGGCGCTGCTCTTGGCGGCGGCCACCCTGGGCGGGTTTTTGTGGTTTATTCTCCGGGTGCGGCCCTGAGCGCGGGTGGGCATCGCCGGACGGAACAAGGCGCGACGAAAGGAATGTAAAACGCATGAAACAGGTCAGCATCGGTTTCCTCGGCTGCGGCAACATCGGGGGCGGCGTTTGGCGGCTGCTCTCGGAAATGCATGATGAACTGGTCCTTCGGCACGGGATCGACGTGTGTGTCCGCCGGGTCCTGGTCAAGGACATACCGGAGGCCCTCGCCCTCAACGCAGGGAAAGGGCTGGACGTGCCAAGGGAGATTCTGACGGAAAAGGCCGGGGACGTCACCGGGGATCCGCAGGTGGACATCGTCTGCGAATTCATGGGGGGCGAGCAGCCGGCTGCCCGCTTTATGCTGGACGCGCTGGAGAACGGCAAGACCGTCATTACGGCCAACAAAGTGGCCCTGGCGCTGAACTGGGCGCAGCTTCAGGCTGCGGCGGAGCGCACCGGGGCCGGCCTGTGGTATGAGGCCAGCGTGGGCGGCGTCATTCCCGTCATCCGTGTATTGAACACCAACCTGGAGGCGGACCGCATCGACCGGGTGATGGGCATCATCAACGGCACCACCAACTATATCCTGACCCGCATGAGCCAGGAGGGCAGGGATTATGCCGAGGTGCTGGAAGAGGCGCAGAAGCTGGGCCTTGCCGAACCCAATCCGGAGGCGGACGTAGAAGGCATGGACGCGGCCTACAAGCTGTCCATCCTTGCTTCCCTGGCCTTCCACGGAAGGGTCACCTACCAGAAGGTGTACAGGGAGGGCATCTCCTCCATCAGCGCCATGGACATCGCCTTTGGGCGGGAAATGGGATATACCCTGAAGCTGCTGGCCATCGCCAAGAAAGACGGGAATGTGGTGGAGGTGCGGGTGCATCCCACCTTCCTGCCCCATGCCCATCCGCTGGCCCGGGTGGACGGGTCCCTGAACGCGATCTTCATCCACGGGGCGTACTGCAGGGATATGATGCTGCAGGGCCGCGGCGCCGGGGACATGCCCACCGCTTCGGCCATCTGCGGGGACATTGTCTCTGCGGCCTCCGGCGACCGTCCCTTCTACCCCTCCTTCAGGAACACGGTGGAGGATGATCCTTCCTTCGAGTTTACCAACGACTGGACCACCCGTTACTATATCCGCCTTTCCGCGGTGGACGAGGCCGGCGTGCTGACGAGGCTGGCGGCCTGCTTCTCCCAGGAGAACGTTTCCATCGCCTCCATGATGCAGAAGACCGCTGCCAAGGACGGCCTGGTGCAGTTGGTCTTCATCACCCATCCCGCTTCCGAACAGGCTGTCCGCAGGGCCATTGGCCATATGGACGGGAAGATCTGCCGGCTGGAGCGGATGATCCGGGTAGAGGAATGACCTTATACGTACGCCCGGAGCGCTCAGCCGGGGCTTTGGGGCACGGAAAGGAAGGTGTGCCATGCTGAGCAATCGGATCCTGAATCAGCTGGGGCAGATGTTTTCCCGCCTGAACACGAACATCGCGCTTCTGGATACCATGGGCAACAGCCTGATCCCGGCGGAAGATATCCGTTTTTCGCTGCCGCTCCTGACCAAGCAGGGGGCTTCGGTCACCTGGGAGGGACGGCTGTACCACTGGTGCGCCGCCTCCAGGGACCTGGTGCTGATGAGCCCGGAGCAAAACAGCGCCCAGCTGGAGGACGCGCTTAAGCTGTGCGACAGCCTCATCGCGTCCATGCTGCTGGCGGAATCTGCCTCCAGCGATCTCAATTCCTGCTGGCAGAGGATCTTGGAAAACCAGATGTCCGCCGCGGAGCTGGAGGCGGCAGCGGACGAGTACCGCATCGCCCCCCGCGCCTCCAGATGTCCCCTGATCCTTTACCTGGTCCAGGTGCAGAACGCCTCGGCAAGGGAGATCCTGGAGGAGATTGTGCCAAAGGGGAACGGGGACACGCTGGTTTCCATAGACCGGCATACGGCGGTGCTCGTCAAGGATACCCAGGGACTGGAGGGACTGGAAGACCTGAGACAGTTTGCCCGGGCCCTGCAGGAGACCCTGGTGGGGGAGACCGGTCTGTCCATGAGCGTGGGGATCGGGGATATCTGTCAGGACCTTTCGGAGATGCATCTGTCCTACCGGCAGGGTAAGAAAGCCCTGGAGATCGGCGGACAGTTTTCCCAGCGGGACGGAGTATACATCTATAAGAGCATGCTTCTGGAACGTTTCCTGTCCGACCTGAGCCCGGAGGTGGCGGCCAATTACCACAGCCTGCTGTTCAACCGCTCCACCTCCCGTCTGTTTACGGAGGAGATGCTGGAGACGCTGGAGATGTTCTTCAAAAAGGACCTGAACCTGTCGGATACGGCCCGGCAGATGTACATCCACAGGAATACCCTGGTGTACAGGCTGGACAAGGTCCAGCGTCAGGTGGGCCTGGATTTGAGAAAATTCGATGACGCGGTGACCTTCAAGCTTCTGTATGAGATGAGAAAATGTGCGGGCAACCACGTTTTGCCCGGGAAAAAGCACGGCTGAGCGTGCTGCGAAAGGGAGGAAATATGAAAAAACAGGCAAAAGCGGCGGTCTGCGCCGGGATCACGGCGCTGGTTCTTGGCGGTACGCTTTTCTCCGTGCATGCCAGCGGGCTGAAAGATTTTCTGCCCGGCGCCACCGGGAAGGTAACCATCACCGCGGAGGAATACGAGCGGCTGAAGGAATTTGAAAAGCTGGCCACCATCAAGGAAATGATCGTGGAAAACTATTACGTGGAGCCGGACACGGACCTGATGATGGAATACGCCATTTCCGGCATGCTGGCCGCCCTGGACGACCCCTATACCTTCTATTACAACGAGAAGGCCTGGTCGGACCTTTGGGCCGACGATGAAGGGGTCTACGGGGGCATCGGCATCCAGCTGCTGGGCAATTACGAGACGAACGAGGTCACCATTACCCAGGTCTTCCGGGAAGGACCCGCGGAAAAGGCCGGCGTCCGCAAAGGGGACCGGCTGATTCGGGTGGACGACATCAGCGTGAACGCGGAAACCATGGAGACGGCCGTGGCTCATATGCGGGGGGAAAGCGATTCCGAGGTGGAGGTCGAGGTGCTCCGCAAAGGGAAAAACCTGGTGTTCACCATGAAGCGGGCGGAGATCCACATCAACCGTGTGGAATCGACGATGCTGGAGGACAGCGTAGGCTATATCGTGCTGTACCAGTTCGCGGGGGAGAGCGCCAAGGAGGTCCAGAGCGCTCTGGACAGCCTGGTCACCCAGGGGGCCAAATCCATCGTGCTGGACCTTCGGGACAATCCAGGCGGCTGGGTGGATCATGCCGTCAGCGTCGCCGACCTGTTCCTGGACCGGGAGCGGCTCGTTTACGCCGAATACCGCAATGGGGAAAAGGATGAAAGCTGGACCCGTGACGGGAAGACCGATCTGCCGCTGGTGATCCTGATCAACGGTTCGAGCGCTTCCTCCAGCGAGATCCTGGCCGGCGGTCTCCAGAACCTGGGCCGGGCCACCCTGGTGGGGACCAAGTCCTACGGGAAGGGCATCATCCAGTACGTGATCCCGGTGGATTCCACCAACAAGGACGGCTTCCAGTTCACCGTGGCCCAGTATTACCTGAACGACGGCACCGCAGTGCACAAGGTAGGCATTTCGCCGGATATCGAGTCCGTGATGCCGGAGGAAATGGTGGGCACCTACTTTGACCTGGGGGATATGGACGATCCCCAGTTGAAGACCGCCTGGGAAAAGGCCAGGGATCTTGCCCAGGGCAAGTGACCGAATCCGGATCAAAACAAAGCCGCCGCGCGTTCCCTCCTGGGAGCGCGCGGCGGCTTGTTTGATCCGGGCCAAGGGGTAAGGGGCGGATCAGCGTTTTTGAAGGATCTCCTCGCTGCTCTCGGCGCGGGTCCACCCGGGATGGGCGGACAGAACAGGCTGGGGCGCTTCCGACGGCCCCAGTCTGCGCCAGGTTGAGGGGGTGGTGCCGAGGATCTCCTGGAAGTGACGGTTGAACCCGCTCAGGGAGGCGTACCCGACCTTGGACGCGATGAACGAAACGCTGTCCTGGGTGCTGCGCAGCAGCACGCAGCTTTTGAGAATGCGGACGTGATGCAGGTAGGCAAGGGGCGGCATGCCCAGGACCGCGCAGAATTGCCTGCGGAAATGGCTGGGGCTCATGTGGCATTTTTCGCTGAGCAGATCCATGGAAAAATCCTGCATATAGTGCGTCTGGATAAAGGACAGGGCGGGGGAAAGGGCGTTCAGCTCCCCCCATGCCCCCCGGGTCTCGGGCAGGCTGCGCTGCAAACGCAGGAGCTTGAGCAAAAAGAGGGTGATCAGGCCCTGAACGAATGTCCTGTAGCCCATGGGACGCAGGGTCATTTCCTCGACCAGTTCCCGGACCAGGGGGGCGGCCCAAGGACTGGGATCGGCCTTGATCAGAAAGGAGCCGTTGCAGACCAGGTCCTGGACCTCCTTGAGGGAGGGGATGCGGCTGGCGGGCAGCGATTCCAGCATGGCCAGCGGATCCAGATAGAGATAGCACCAGCGGCTGTAGCTGTCCGGAGCGGACCAGGTGGTGTGGGAAACGTTCTGCCCGATGAAGGTCACGTCCCCCTCCTGAAAGGAGACCCGCTCCTGCCCGAGCAGCATGAATCCGCTTCCGGACTCGCACAAGCCGATCTCAAGACAGTTGTGGATATGCAGCCGGGTGCTTTGGACCGGGCTGATGGTGCAATCGTCACCGCTCAGGACCAGGACGGGGAACTCCGGGTCCAGGGCGTAGGAGCGGTACTCAAGGCGGATGTTTTTGTTCCGTGCCATCTGAAGCCTCCCTGATTCATCCAAGGGGCAATACGGACCTTTTTCCAGATTATAGCATAACCGGGTCCGGAGGAAAAGCCCCAATCCGCAGCGGGAAGAGAAAAAACAATCCCGGACAAAAGGAAGCGCCGCAGGAGGCTTTCCGGCGGCGCGGCGTTTTTTACAAAGGGTAAAGGAGGAATCTTCTGTCACATCAGCAGCATCCGGTCGTTGTCCAGGACCCGGTGACGGTTGACGGAATAGAGCTTCATCAGCCCGTCCACGGTCATGCCGCGGCGCTGTTCCCCGGAAAAGTCAAACAGGATCTCGCCGCTGTCCATCATCAGGGTGCGGTTTCCGGTGGTCAGGGAGGCGGAGATGTTGTGGGTGATCATCAGGGTGGTCAGATGATCCTTCTCCACGGTCTTTTTGGTGATCTCCATCACCTTTTCGGCGGTGGCCGGGTCCAGAGCGGCAGTGTGTTCGTCCAGAAGCAGGAGCCTTGGAGGGACGATGGTGCACATCAGCAGCGTGACGGCCTGGCGCTGCCCGCCGGAGAGCAGGCCCACCTGGGTCTTCATGCGGTCCTCCAGGCCCATGCCGAATTCCGAGAGCCGGTCCCGGAAAAGGGCGCGCTGCCTGGCGGAGGGGGAGAAGCTGAGCGGGCGGGCCATGACCCGGGAGTAGGCCAGGGACAGGTTTTCCTCGATGGTCATATGGGGGGCGGTGCCCTTCATGGGGTCCTGGAAAACCCGGCCGATGGTCAGGGCCCGCCTGTGCTCCTTTTCGAAGGTGATATCCTTTCCGTCCAGAAGGATACGGCCCTCATTGAGCAGAAAAACCCCGCAGATGGCGTTGAACAGGCTGGATTTGCCCGCGCCGTTGGAGCCGATGACGGTGACGAATTCCCCCCTGTCCAGATGGAGGCTGACATGGTTCAGGGCCGTATGCTCCGAGGGGGTGCCCTTTTCGAAGACCTTCAGGGCGTTTTGAATGTCAAGCATGGGTTTTGCCTCCCCGTTTGAGGGCCGCGGTGCCAAAGTCCTGCCGGACGGCGGGAATGGCCAGGGCCAGGGCCACGATCAGGGCCGAAACCAATTTGAGCATATAGGCCGGCAGCGGGGAATACTTGGTGGCCAGGGCCACGATGTAGCGGTAGATCAGCGAGCCTGCGATGGCGGAGATAAAGCCGAGGGTGACGCCGCGCCGTCCGAAAAGCGCCTCGCCGATGATGACGGAGGCCAGCCCCACCACCAGGATGCCGGTGCTGGAGGAAATGTCCGCGTAGCCCTGGTACTGGGCGATGAGGGCGCCGGAGAGGGCCACCAGGGCGTTGGAAACGCAGAAGGAGAGGATCTTGCAGCCGTTCACGTTGATGGAAGAGGCGCGGACCATGTCCTCGTTGTCTCCCACGGCCCGGATGGACATGCCGACGTGGGTGTGGAAAAAGAGGATGACCAGCGCCAGGAAAAGCAGGGCGAAACAGGCGGGAAGCACGGTCATGGCTTCGTTTTTGCTCAGGAACGGCAGGATTTTGAACAGGGTGGGGGCCCGGACCAGGGACAGGTTCGGGGATCCGCCCAGCACCGCCAGATTGACCGAGTACAGCCCGCTCATGGTGATGATGCCCGACAGGATCGGATGGATGCGGAACCGGGTCTGCAGGATCCCGGTCACGGCCCCCGCGGCGGCCCCCGCCGCCATGCCTGCCAAAAGGGCCAGCCAGGGATGCCCAAGGGCGGTCAGGGCCGCGGAGACCGAAAGCCCGAAGGAAAAGCTGCCCTCCGTGGTCAGGTCCGGGATGGAGAGGATGCGGAAACTGATGTAAATCCCAAGGGCCAGGATGCCGTACAGGAGGCCCAGCTGCAGGGAACCGACAAGAAGCTTCATAACAATCTACCGCCTTGATCAGAAGGGTTCCCGGGGCCCGAAGGCCCCGGGGCGGGCGCTTACTGCGCGTAGGAGAGGTACTGGACGTCGCCCAGGGCGAGCACTTCCGCGGGAAGCTCCAGCCCCAGGGCCTTCAGGGTGTCGGAATTGACGGAGACGATGTTGGCGGGCACCACCACCGCGGGGATCTCGGAGACCGGGGTGCCTTCGAGCACCCGTGCCCCGATCCTGGCAGTCTGTACGCCGATGTCCACATCGCTCATGGCCAGGGTGGCAAGGCAGCCGGAGAGAACGGTGGTGGCGGAGCAGCAGTAGGTGGGGATGCCTTCCTCGATGCACATCTCGGCCAGGATATCCACGGCTGCCTGGACTACGGAGTCATTGGCCAGGAAAATGGCGTCCACTTCCTGGTCCAGAAGCGCCTGCGTGGCGGTCTGGACCTCGCCGGAATTGGCCACGGTCTTCTCTATATAGGCGTAGCCGTTGGCGGAGAGGAACTCCTTGGCGTTGTTCATGGCGTTGACCGCGTTTACCTCGCTGGTGGCGTACACCAGGCCGAAGGTCTTGACGTCCGGGGTGATCTTCAGGCCCAGGGAAAGGATGTCCCCCGCGGGAATGGCGTTGGAGGTGCCGGTGGCGTTCATGTCCGGGGTGTCCAGGGCGCTCATGACACCGGCGGCAACGGGCGCGGCCACGGAGCAAAAGACGTTGGGCGTTGCGGATTCCAGCCCCACAAAGGCCTGGGTGGCGGGGGTGGCGACGGTGAAGACCAGGTCATAGGTGCCGTCGTCCATGCCCTGGCAGATGGTCTGCAGGTTGGTGGCGTCCCCCTGGGCGCACTGGTAATCGACGGTCAGGTT
Organism: uncultured Clostridia bacterium; assembly: GCA_946408995.1. GTDB lineage: Bacteria > Bacillota > Clostridia > Christensenellales > Aristaeellaceae > RUG756. The sequence continues at coordinate 16,718 of CAMJUL010000039.1, forward strand.
GCTGCCCTCGGTATAGCCCAGCTCGGCGAGGCCCTGAAGGATGCCTGCCTTCATGTCCAGAAAAGCGCCGTTTTCAATCATCAGGATGATGCCGATCTTGTACTGCGCAGCCTCGGCGAAGACGCCGGAAACGCACAGGAGCAGGAGAACAAGGGCTGTCAGGACGGATACGAGCTTTTTCATGGGGGACCTCCTTTTTATTGCTTGTTTTTGTATTCCTGAAGCTTCCCGAAAGCGTCGGAAAGCATTTCAAGCGTCACAGGATAGGGGTTGTGATCGATGTCGTGCATGGTCAGCACCCGGGGAAGCACCTTTTTAAGGTCTTCCTTCGTCAGGCCGATGTCCTCGATCCCGGTGGGCAGGCCGACGGAGCGGTTGAAGGCGTACATCCGTTGGAAGGCCTCTTCCTGCCCGTCGGTCAGCAGCAGGATCAGCACCCCCAGCGCCACCACCTCCCCGTGGAGGTGGTTTTTTTCCATCTCCAGCTCCGGAAAGGAGGTCAGGGCGTAATAGACCGCGTGGGCCAGGCCGGTGTTGTAGTCGATGATCCGGTCCGCTGTCAGCAGGATGGAGGCGATGCCGGTGGTTACGATGATGGTCTGGATGACCTGGGTAAGCGCCGGGGTGACGTGCTTGTCCAGGTGGTCGCGGTACCCTTCGGCCCCCCAGCGGAGCAGCGGCTGACAGCAGGAGGCGCTGACATTGACCCCCAGGCCATGGTAAAAGCACAATTCATCCCCCCGGGCGGAGAGGGTGGATTCATAATACTTTGCGTAGGTGTCCCCCAGGCCGGCCCACAGGTATTGGGGCGGAGCGGAGGCGATGACCCGGGTGTCGATGAAGGTGTGGACGGGGGGGCCGGGAAGGAAGCAGGGGCCGGCGAAGCTCCCGTCCGGATGATACAGGATGGAGACCGCCGTGCAGGCCGCGCAGGTGGAGGCGATGGTGGGGAAGGCGAAAACCGGCTTCTGAAGCCGCAGGGCCAGCACCTTGCAGGTATCCAGCGCCTTCCCGCCGCCTACGGCAAAGAGCATGTCTGCCTCCCGGACGAGGGACTGCTTGGACAAACGGAGAATGGTTTCCTCGGACGCCTCGCCGCCGTACCACACGGCATCCAGAATCTTCAGCTTATCCCCCGCCGCGGCCCGGATGCGGGGCAGGATCGCCTCCATGGCGCGTTTTCCGCCGATGACGGCGCAGGTGCTTCCGACGGGGAGACAGACCCTTGTCAGGTCCTTCAGGGCATCCTCCCCAACGGACCAGGCGGGGAGACGCAGGGCGTAGTTTTCCATGGCGGGAAGGTTCATGGCTGATCCACCTCGCAGTCAAAGGAAGCGATGGCTTCCACAAACGGATTGTACCTTTCCCCAATGCCCCTGTGGAGGGGGTGGCCCAGGTAAAGGGGCAGAGAGGAAGGCGCCTTCAGGACAAGTTCAATCAGGACCGTCATGTTTTGGGGACGGTCCACGCAGTTGACAAAGACCTGCTGGGACAGGATTTCCTCCGGAAGCGCTTCCCTGAGCGCCTGAAAGGTCGTCCGGTAATCCTGCTCCGCCTCGGGGGTAAAAACCCCTTCCCTGAGGCGCATCAGCACCAAATGACGAATGGCCATGGCTTGTCCTCCTTGCAAACAAAAAACCCGTCCTGTCAAAGGACGGGCAGAATGACCGTGGTACCACCTTTGTTAACGGATGCGCCTTGAACGCAGCCGTCCGCTTGGTCAGGAGCGCCAACACGCCCCCCGCCTTTCACGCAGGCATACGGTCCGGCTACAGGGCATCTGCCGTTCGCCTTTCCCTCAGCGGCCCATTTGCCGTGACGCATGCTGCCGGTTTCCATCCTCCCGGCTCTCTGAAAGCGCTGTACACGGTTTGACTTCCGCTTCATCGGTTTAATATGTATCTGTATCATAAAAGACAAAGGCGGAGCTGTCAAGGCGTCCATTGTTTTTTCCCTGTATCTTTGCTTTTCGGGGAAAAACAGGCGGAGGGACGCCTCCCGGGGCAGAGGGTCATTCCCGGGCTTCCTTTCCGTCCCCCAGAAGCCGGTTGAGCTCGTTCATGAAGGAGGGAATGTCCGTGAACTGGCGGTAGACCGAAGCAAAGCGGATATAGGCGACCTCGTCCAGCTTGCGCAGTTCGTCCATGACCATTTCGCCGATCTGACGGGTGGTGATCTCCTCCTGCATGGAATTGACGGCCAGCTGCTCCACGGAATTGACCACCTTTTCGATCTGGGCAGCGGTCACGGGCCGTTTGTGGCAGGCGGCGATGATGCCGCTGCGGACCTTCTGGGCGTCAAACAGCTCCCGGCTGCTGTCCTTTTTGATGACGAGGATCTGGGGAGTCTCCACCTTTTCATAGGTGGTGAAGCGGCGGCCGCAATTGGAGCAGACCCGCCTGCGGCGGATGGTGTTTCCGTCGTCCGCGGGCCGGGAATCCACGACCCTCGAATCCGGGGAACCGCAAAACTGGCAGCGCATAAAACAGGGACCTCCTTTATGAATGTCGGCGGGGAAGCGGGCTGTGGGTCAGTAATGGTAGCTTTCAATGCCCCTGAACAGATCCGGCTCGCGGATGTCCCGGGCTGTGGTGAACATTTTCCGGGTCAGGATGGTGCCGGTCCGGTAATAGAGGCAGATAAAGGGGATATCCTGGGCGAACTGGTCCTGAACGGCGTAGAGGGCGTTCTGGTATTCGGTGAAGCTGGGGGAGGAGCGCAGCCGGGAAAAGCATTCTTCCATGCCGGAGGAGGAATAGCGGCCGTAGTTGCAGGTATTGGACCGCATCAGCAGGAATCCGGGATCCGGCACGGGATCCATCTGAAAGGCGGCCAGACAGAGGTCGAAGGAGCCGGCCGAGAGTTTTTCGGCCGCGGCGGAAAAGGTCATGCTGGTGACGGTCACGCCGAAGCCGACCTGGGTCAGCTGGTCGGCGATCAGGTTGGCGGCTTCCACCCGGACGCTGTTGTCCTGCTCCTCATAGACGAACAGGCGAACGTGCAGGTTGCGGGTCTTTCCATCCACCACCTTGTGCAGGATGGTGTCCTCCAGGGAAGGCACCCAGCCGGCCTCATTGAGGACCTGCCTGGCTTTTTCGGGGTTGTATTCGTAAGCCGTCTCATGATCCTGGTACATCCAGGTGCCCCGGGGCAGAGGGGTATCGGTCCGGGTGGCCATGCCCTGGTAGGCGTCGCTAAGCAGCAGGTCCGGATTGACCGCGTACCGGATGGCCTGGCGGACGGCGGGATCATCCAGGGGGAAGGAGGTGCGGTTGATCATCAGCGTCTCCAGCTGCTGGGTGCGGTAACTGATGGACAGGGAAGTGGCGCTGCGGGAATACTGGGCTGCGTTGCTGGAACGGGTGACCACGGCGTCGATGCGGTTATACTCATAGGCGTTGATCAGTTCCTTGTTGGAGGCGAACAGCACCACGTTGATCTGGCTGATGGAGGGGGGATTCCGCCACCAGGCGTCATAGGCGGTCAGGTAGATGTAATCCCCCGGGGAAAAGGCCTGCAGATAATAGGGGCCGCTGCCGATGGGATTGTCCGCGGCGACCTCGCTCTCCTTCAGGATGGGGAAGGTCATGGAATACAAAAAGCCGTAATACTTGCGGGAGGCCGTGATGGTGATGGTGCTTTCGTCCTTGACCTGGATCTTTTTGATCATGTATTTCAGCGTGGCGTACTGGCCCTGTCCCGCTTCCGCCAGGGTCAGGATCTGGTTCAGGGTGGCGTTGACGTCGTAGGCGGTCAGCCGGGCGCCGTCATGGAAGGTGACGTCCTTGCGCAGGTGAAAGGTCCAGGTGGAGCCGTCGTTGCTCTCGTCCCAGCTTTCCGCGATGCAGGGCTGGGGCCGGTAATCGTCGTCCAGGGTCACAAGGCTTTCGTAGATCAGGGCGCAGACGGACTTGAATTCCCTTTCCTCCACAAAAAACGGGTTCATCTTCTGGGTACGGACGGAGATGATGCCCACGGAGAACATGTCGTCCGTGCCTTCAGACAGCACCGGGGGGGCTGCCAGCACGAGCGCTGTCAGCAGCGGAAGGATCCTCCGGATAATAATGCTGCAGGTAGATCGCATAGCTTTCCATCACTCTCCTGGCGTAAGTCTGGGAATCGTCTTTGGGGATCTCGTCCAGGGTCAGGTGGACCCCGTCCGAGGAGTACTTTTCCAGCCAGCTCCGGACGTTGTTGGCCCCGGCGTGGTATCCGCAGGCCACCAGGATGGGGTCCCCGTCAAACAGGCCGCTGAGGTAGTTCAGGTACCGGGTCCCAAGCCGGATATTGGTCTCGGGGTCATAGAGGCTGTCGGTGGTGTAGCCCTCAAGGCCGGCCTTTTCCGCCATCCAGGTACCGGTGTCCGGCATCAGCTGCATCAGCCCGCGGGCCCCTGCGCCGGACTCCGCCCGGGGGTCGTAATGGCTTTCCCGGTAGATGACGGCGGCGATATAGGCGGGGTTGACCGCATACTTTTGGGCGTAAGTCTCAATAAAAGAAGCGTACCGGGGCCGGTGCCGTTCCACCATGGCCTGGTATTCCTGCTCCGCGCGAAGGCGCTGCTCCTTGAGCTCGGCGATCTGAAGGGACTTCAGGGCAAACCGGTAGGCGCACAGCACGCACACGACGGACAGAAAAACCAGTGTCAGGACCCGCGCCGGGTCCAGGGCACGCTGCGCTTTTTTTTCGTTGGTCCGCTGTCTGCGGGTCCGGGGCGGGGCGGCCTCCTCCGGCGGGAGCTCTTCGGGCGGGTCGTGCCTTTCCACGCGGGGGGCGCGCGTCACCCGGGGGGCCATGCGGGGCTGAGGCCTTTCCTGCCACAGGCGCCCGTCTGCCCCGTCTTCGGGGCTTGTGCCCCGGGCGGCATAGCGGTCGGACCGCCTCCGCCGGGCCTGGGGCCGGGTGTCCAGCGGATTTGGATCCTGGGGTGTAAAGGACTGCAAGCTTACGCTCCTTTCCCGGGATGGCCCGCGCCGGCCCGGAGGCGTTCCTCCAGGGCCCGGTACAGGGCAAGCACCTGCTGGGCGCTTTCTTCACACGTCCCGTCGGTACGGATGACCCGGTCCGCAAGGCGGGCCTTTTTCAGCGCGGGCCACTGGCTGTCCATGCGGGCGAGGGCCTCCCGCCGGGAAAGCCCGTCCCGCGTCCGCAGGCGGAGCAGCTGCTCCTTCCGGGGCACATAGGCGCACCAGACCTCCCGGCATTTTTTGTCCATGCCGCACTCGTAAAGCAGCGGGGCGGACCAGAAGACCGCGCCCTCCCGCCCGGCGGCAAAGCGTTCCATTTCGTCAAAGATCAGGGGATGCAGAAGGGACTCCAGCTTTTTGCGCTGGGCGTCGTCGGAAAACACGATCTTCCCCAGGACCCGCCGGTCCAGGGTGTCCCCGACGAAAACGCCGTCCCCGAAGAGCGCCCGGATGCCGGGCAGAGCGCGGCCGCCGGCGGCTGTTAGGGCACGGCTGATCTCGTCCGCGTCGACGACGTCGGCCCCGGCCCGGCGGAGGGCGTCGGTCAGATTGGTCTTGCCGCAGGCGATGCCTCCGGTGATCCCCACGATGTACGCGCTCATTTGGTCTCGTACCAGCTTTCTCCGGAATGCACGTCCACGGTCAGGGGCACGTTCAGGGGATAGGCGCTCTCCATGCACTCCTTCAGGAGGGCGTTCACCCTTTCCTCCTCCTCCGGCGGGCACTCGATCAGCAATTCATCGTGGACCTGCAGGATCAGGCGTGCCTGAAGCTTCTCCTGCTTCAAACGCGCGTGGACGCGGATCATGGCGGCCTTGATAATGTCGGCGGCGCTGCCCTGGACCGGGGCGTTCATGGCAACCCGGTCCCCGAAGAGACGGGTGTTCCGGTTGGGACTTTTGAGCTCCGGCAGGGGACGGCGCCTGCCCATCAGGGTCACGGTATAGCCGTCCGCGTGGCCCCGGAGCACCGATTCGTCCATATACCGTTTTACCCCGGGATAGCGGGCGTAATACCGGGCGATGAAATCCTGGGCCTCCCTGCGGCTGATGCCGATGTTGCGGGCCAGGCCAAAATCGCTGATGCCGTAGACCAGGCCGAAGTTGACCGCCTTTGCGGAACGGCGCATTTGGGCGGTCACATCCTCCATGGGCACGCCATAAACCTCGCTGGCGGTGCGGGTGTGTACGTCCTGCCCCCGCCGGAAGGCGTCGGTCATGGCCTCGTCGCCGCTCAGATGGGCCAGCACCCGCAGCTCAATCTGGCTGTAGTCCGCGTCGCACAGCTTCCAGCCGGGCCTGGGGATGAAGGCCCGGCGGATCTCCCGGCCCATGGGAGTGCGGACCGGGATGTTCTGCAGATTCGGCTCGGAGGAGGAGATCCGGCCCGTGGCGGTCACGGTCTGGTCAAAGACGGAATGGATGCGGCCTTCCCGGTCCATTTTCTCCATCAGGGGATCGGTGTAGGTGCTGTTCAGCTTGACCACCTGGCGGTATTCCAGGATCTTTTCCACGGCGGGGTGCTGATCCCGCAGTTTTTCCAGGGTTTCCACATCGGTGGACCAGCCGCGGCTGTTCTTTTTGCCGCCGGGCAAATCCAGGGTCTCAAACAGCACCTTGCCCAGCTGCTGGGGACTGTTCAGGTTGAAGCCGGACACCCCGGTCAGGCGGTAGATCTCTTCCCGCAGGGCCTCTGCCCGGGCGGACCAGTCCTTTTTCAGGTCCGCGAGGACCTCCCGATTGACCGTAAAGCCCAGGCGTTCCATGTCAAAAAGCACGGCCTGCAGGGGCATTTCCAGGTCGGTCATCAGGGAAAACATGTTTTCCTCTTTTAATTGAACGCGCTGCTTTTCCTCCAGACGGAAGACCCCATAGGCGTCGGGGGAGGCGTATTTCCCCAAGGGATAGGCGCTCTCCAGCGGGCTTAAAAGGTACTGGGCCAGCATGGTGTCCCAGGCGGGCCGGGGAACGGGGAGCGCGTGATCGGCGAACAGGTGCATCAGGCGCTTGCCGTCATGCACGTGGAGGGCGCGGTCCTTCAGGCCCGCCGCCAGGGCGGCAAGGGCTTCCCCGGGCGTGAGGCCGGGGGTCAGAAGATCCCCGCCCATGCAAATGCGGCCGGCGCGGCCCGCGGCGTAGACCGTCATCCCGTCGGTGCCGCATGTCATATAGAGGGCCCCGTCCCCGGTTTGGGCAAGGAAGGATTCAAGGGCCGGGACGGAATCAAGCTCCTCCCAGGATACGTTCTCCTCTTCCGGTTCTGCTGCCGGGGCAGGGCCTAAAGGGGCCGCGGCCTCACCCAGCTGCCGGAGGGCCTGGCTGAGGCCGTATTTTCTGAGCGTGTCCGCGCCACGGGCCAGACGGTCCAGGCGCCATTCCTCCGGACGAAAGGGCACCGGAGCCTCGGGCACGATGGTGGCCAGCTTTTTGGAGAACAGGGCAAGGTCCCGGTTGTCCCGGACCTTTTCGCCAAGCTTGCCCTTGATCTCCCCCGCGTGGGCCAGGACGTTTTCCAGCGTGCCGTATTCCGCCAGCAGCCGGACGGCGGTCTTTTCGCCTACGCCGGGGATGCCGGGAATGTTGTCGGAGGCATCGCCCATCAGGCCTTTCCAGTCGGTCACCTGGGCGGGAGTGACGCCGTAGGTCTCCTTGACCAGAGCGGGGGTGAAAGCTACGGCGTCGGTAATGCCTTTGCGGGTAAATAAAAGCAGGCTGTCGTCGGTAACCAGCTGGAGGGCGTCCCGGTCGCCAGTCAGCAGCATGCATTTCAGGTCGGTGGATTCCCCGCATTTGCGGGCCAGGGTGCCCAGGATGTCGTCCGCTTCCCACCCGGCGCAGGAGAGGACCCCCACGCCCATGGCGGACAGGATCTCCTTAAGGATAGGAAACTGGCTGCGAAGCTCCTCCGGGGTGGCTTTGCGGCCGGCCTTGTATTCGCTGTAGACCTGATGGCGGAAGGTGGGGGCGTGCTCGTCAAAGGCCACCGCCGCGTATACCGGGGCGTATTCCCGGAGCACTTTGAAAAACATCATCAGAAAGCCGTGGACCGCATTGGTGTAAACGCCGCCGTTGTCCATCAGCGGAAGGGCGTGGAAGGCCCTGTGCAGCAGGCTGTTGCCGTCTACGGCAAGCAAAAGATCGCGCATGAAAGGCACCTCGCTTGAAAGACTGAAGACAGTATACCATTGAAAGCGCGGAATTTCAAATTATCTCTTGCAAATTTCCATCTGCTCCTGTATAATATCGACTTGGCACATCCTTGCGCCGCAAAAAGGATCTGCGGCGCCATATGTCCATGAGGAGGTGAAAAGAATGAACAAGTACGAACTGGTGTACATCATCGACACTGCAGTGGAGGAGGAAGCCCGCAAGGCGCTGATCGACCGCTTTAACGGCATCATCACCGAAAACGGCGGTACGGTGGACAAGGTCGAGGAGTGGGGCAAACGCCGCCTGGCCTATGCCATCGATTACAAGACCGAGGGCTACTACGTCCTGGTGAACTTCTCTTCCGAGGCGAGCCTGCCCCTGGAACTGGAGCGCAACATGAAGATCAACGACAAGGTGCTCCGTTACCAGACCATCCGCATCCTGGAACGCAAGGTCGGCATCAAGCCCCGCGCGCCCCGTCCCCAGCCCGCCGCTGCCGAAGCCGCTCCCGCCCCCGCGGCGGAGACCGCCGAAGCCGCGCCTGCTGCCGACGCCGAATAAGGCGGAGGTTCGGGTATGAACAAACTGACAATCATCGGCAATCTGACCCGGGATCCTGAATTAAGGACCACCAGCACCGGCATTCAGGTGTGCACCTTCACCGTGGCGGTCAACCGCCGCACAAGGAGCCAGAATGCGGAGGGCGGCCAGCCGGAGACGGATTTTTTCCGCGTGACGGCATGGCGTCAGCTGGGGGATATCTGTTCCCGTTACCTGAGCAAGGGGCGCAAGGTCTGCGTCATCGGCGCGGTAACGCTGAACACCTATACCGGGAACGACGGCAATACCCATGCCAGCCTGGAAGTCACGGCGGATGACGTGGAATTCCTGACCCCCCGCAGCGAAGCGGGTGAGCCGGTTCCCGCCCAGCCCACGGCTGCCCCCGCGCCGCGCGCCAGCGCGCCCACGGGCGGATATGTCCAGGTGGATGAGGAAGAATTGCCCTTCTGATTTATTGTCAACCCCAACGCACCGCATGAAATGCGGGCCTTCAGGAAGGTAACCAGACCTTCTGCAAATCCGATGAAGGAGGAATACCGACATGTCCGAAGATCGTGGTGAAAAGCGGCCTCGTCCCCGCGGACGCAAACCCCACCGCAAGGTGTGCGATTTCTGCGTCAGCAAGATCGAATATATCGACTACAAGGATGTCAACCGTCTTCGCCGTTACGTCAATGAGCGCGGCAAGATCCTGCCCCGCCGCATGACCGGCAACTGCGCCAAACATCAGCGCCAGCTGTCCGAAGCGGTCAAGCGCGCACGTGCCATCGCGCTGATGCCCTACACGGTAGACTGACAAGCCTCTTCCCTCCGCCTCCGGGCGGAGGTTTTTTTATGGGATCCGCTGTCCTTTTGAAAGGGCTTTTCCAAACCGGGCAGGCGGGCCCTGGGCAGGGAGGGGGAAAAGGGCCGCCCCCGGCGGACCCGAAGCGGGACGCGGGGGGCGGCCTGACGCCCCGGGGCTTAAGCATGAACCAAAGAGATGCGGATCAGACGGGTTACAGGGATCAGGGGGTCCCTGATTCACCTGCGAAGGAGCGGCGTGTACAGGACGAAGGTCCAATGGAGGAGCAGTTGGTTCCTTTCGGGTTTGCCGCCCGGGAACCCCGCAGGGGAGGCGCCTGGCCCTATGCAAGCGTACGCTTCCTGCGGGATCCGTGCTTACCGCCCGCCCTCCAGTACGCTTTTGACATAGCCGTTGAGGATCTCAACGATGCGGGCGTTCTTGCCGCCCTGCATGACCACCACGTCCGCCTCGGTGACGTAGTTGCGGATGTAGCGCTCATACATGGGCTTGACGGTGGCAAGGTACTGCTCGGCGATGTTGTCGATGCTCCGTCCCCGTTCGTTGATGTCCCTTTGGATGCGGCGCAGCAGGCAGATGTCCGGGTCCACGGATACGTAGAGCTTCAGGAACATCTTGTCCAGCAGGCGGCGGTCGTAGAAGGAATGGATCCCCTCGAGGATCAGCACGTCCGCGGGCTGGATGAGTTCGTCCGTGTCGCAGCGGGCATGCAGGGAGAAGTTGTAGGCCTTCCGGCGGATGGGCTGCCCGCTCAGCAGGCTGCACACGTCCTCGTAGAGGGCGTCATGGTCGAAGATGCCAGGTTCGTCGTAATTGAGCCGGGAGCGTTCCTCAAAGGTCATGTCCGGATGGTTGACGTAATAGGAATCCTGCTGGAGCACCACGGAGCTGGCGTTGATGTCCCGGGTCAGTTCCTGGGCCAGGGTGCTTTTGCCGCTGCCGCTGGCGCCGCAGACGCCGATAAAAATCATATATCCGCCTCCTCACTTTTCCTGTGCCCAAGATACATGAAAAAATGCGTTTCGTCAAGCCGGGAAAAGCTTTGGTGCATAACCATACAAGTTTTACAGTCTGTCCGGTGAAAGCGCCTTGCAATTTCGACGCCGGTCAGGTATAATAAAAACAGTTCCAAGGAATAAAAGGAGGAATAAAAATGAGAAAATTCATCGCACTGCTTCTATCTGTGATGATGCTGGCACTTCCTGTGGCGTCCTTTGCCGAGGAGGAAACCGTCCAGTCCATTTCCGTTTCGGTGTCCGACCTGGTAGTCACCCTGGGGGATATGAAGCTGGACTTCACCGGCATGACCGAGGCGCAGAACTTCGCGACCGACGGCATCAGACAGATGCTCGGCTTCTCCGTGACCGCGGGCGAAAAGACCGCGCTGGAGATGGATGCCCTTGTGGAAGGCACCGTGCTGACCATGGCCCTGTTCAACGCGGAAGATCAGCCCGTGAATCCCGCGCTGACCCTGGATGCGGCTCCGTATATCGAGAAGATCCAGCAGCAGATTGAGCAGATGATTCAGCAGCAGGAGAATCGCGAGCCGGACGCCGCCGAAATGCAGGCTGCCGGAGCCATGCAGGAGCTGATGGCCACCCTGCAGGAGATCGCCGACGGCGCCGAGACGGGCGAGCCCTATGAAACCGACGTGATCTTCCCCGACGGCTCCACCGTGGCCATGACCCTTGCGGATATCACCCTGCCCGAGGAGAGCGTTGGCAAATTCATTCAGCAGGCTTTGACCTTTGCCGGCCAGGAAATGGCCGAAGTGCCCGAACTGGAAGTGGTGCTCACCATCGGGCAGAACGAGGAAGGCTCGCACATGTTCTACCAGGGGGCGCTGACCAGCGAAGGCCAGACGCTGAAAGGAATGGTGTTTGGCGCTGTCGGCGAGACCCTTTCCTATGACGAAGTGGTCATGTTTGGGGAGAACACCCTGTCTACCGGCAATGTGACCCTTGCCGCGGGCGAGGCGGGCTTTGAGATGTCCATGAAGGCCCAGGTGGCCCAGTACAGCATGAACGCCCAGGCCAACGTGCAGCCCAGCGAGACCGGCGCCGCCGGCCAGATCGCCGTCAGCGCGGCCGCCGCGACCGCGGAAGGGGAGACCCAGCCGCTGGCCCAGGTGAGCTGCAGCTTCGATGTCAAGCAGGAGGAAGTCCCCGCGTCCCAGTTCGCCGCGGCAGCGGACGCCATGAAGAGCCTGCCCGCCGTCAACGCGGAAGTGCTTCAGAACACCGAATCCGAAGAGGCCCAGAAGGTATTGGGCGCCTGGATGGCCGCTGGTATGGAAGGCCTGCAGGTGCTGCAGGAGGTGCCCGCGGTGCAGACCATCATGAGCTTTGTGTCCATGCTGACCCAGGCCGCGCAGTCTTCCGGTGCGGAAATCGCCCAGTAATCCAATTGAAATCCAAATCAGGCGGGCCTCCTCCCGGGAGGGGGGAGGCCCGCCGTTGGTTTGACGGGGCCAACAAAATTTGCGCCCTCCCCCTTGACGGGAGAGCCCTTCTGTGGTAAGATTCATTTGTTCGCTTGAGGGCGCCTGACCTGTGCCTTTGGGGGACAGCCGAAAGGCCCAATTGAAGATGGAGAAGTCGCCTAGCTTGGTCGAGGGCGCACGACTGGAAATCGTGTAACCTGTAAAAGGGTTCAAGGGTTCGAATCCCTTCTTCTCCGCCAAAAAATATAGTGCGTAACCACATGGTTACGCACTATATTTAGTATCAATATCAAATCGTGTGTCTTCCAACTATTTTCTAATCGTGTGTCGTAATATAGCAAAAATCGTGTGTCGTGGCTGATTTTGCTTGACGAAGTAAAACGATTATGGGAAAATAGGAGGGTAAAAGCGCACATGATACAACGCAGAATGAGGTTCCAAACAATGGGTAAAGTAGAAATACCAACTTATTTTATTCTTCATGCTGATAAAGATGAAAAGAACGCTTATTTTACTATTGAAGCAACAGCAGAAGAAAAAGAAATGCTTGATGCTTTTCTTAAAAAGAAGAAAGAAAATATTGAAAAAGGGCTTGAACCAACTGCTGATATATCAAGAGTTCAACTAAATACAGTAAACAAATTGATTGAACCTTTTGAAAACTATGCTAATGCTTTTATTGATATGCAAAATGGGAAGGGTAATTCCCCAATTACAATTAAGCATTATCAACAGACTATAAAAAAATTAGAATACTTCTTTGCCTATAAATGGTGTGTTCAAAGAAACTTAGATTATTCAGTTGTTACCAAAGATGAAAAACTTTATATTGGTTCTAAAATACCTTATGGAATACTTGAAGAAACATCTTTTGAAGCACAGTTTAGAGAGTTTCTATTAGAAGTAGAAAATGTGAGTTTGCAAACAGTTGCAACTTATTTTAGAGATTATAGAGTTATTGCTTATTGGGGAATGGATGAAGGGCTAATTCGCAAAAAAGCAATAACAGTAAAAACAGTAGAAGCAGATATTAAAGATTGTTATACAGATAGTGAGATTGATAAACTATTAAAAAAGCCAGCAGATGATTGTGATTTTAGCGAATATAGAGATTGGGTTGTTATCAATTATGTGTTAGGAACAGGAAATAGAATATCTACTATTACAAATCTTAAAATAAAAGATATTGATTTTGATGATAACATGATATCAATCAATACTCAAAAAAATAAAAGGAAAGTTAGACTTCCATTAGAACTTAAACTATCAAGGATTTTAAAAGAGTATATTGATGAATGGTTAACAGATGAAGATGGACATTATATAACAGAATACCTTTTCCCAAGTGTTTATACAGAAGATAATACCGCGATTAGTAGAGAAGCACTCTCCAAGTCTATTGCAAAATATAATAAATCAAGAGGTGTTAGTAAAACATCAATGCACCTTTTTAGACATACATTTGCGAAAAATTGGATTATTAAAGGAGGAGATTTACACAGTTTACAAAGAGTATTAGGACATAGCACATTAGAAATGGTTACACACTATGCAAATCTCTATTCAACAGATTTAAAACCAAAGATGGAGAATTATTCTATACTTACAACGCACAAAAGCAAGAATAAAGGTAAGAAGATAACAAGGCGAAATCGATAAACCTGATATAGATTAAAGGGGCTTAGAAGCAATTCTAAGCCCCTTTTAATTGATATTTGTAAAAATCACTTACTGAGTGCTTCAAAGGCTTTTGCAAACAAATCGTGACGCTTTTGTTCCTTATCTTTACGCGCTTTTTCTTTTGCGCGTTCATTGTTTTGTTTCTTAGATAAAGGTTCATAACCAAGATATTTCTTCAAGTATTCGGCACGAATAGCAAGAAGAGTTTTATCTACTTCATAAGTTGTTCCATCTTTACGAGTTCTAATAGTTTTTTCTTTACTCTGGTCTTCAAGCCAACGAAGGGCTTTTTTATCATTGCGTTCTACTGCATCATTTACCATGTCTTCCAAAGTTAGTTTTCTAATTTTTTCTCTGTCATTGATATCAATCATGTTGTTTCCTCCTATCTATGGTAAATATCGATTTTCATTTTATCATGATTAAATCCTTAAATCAAGTAGAAAATATGAATAAAGAAAGGAATAATCAATAGGTATACAAGATGTAATTGTTCAAAGAATTGATTAATAAGTGGGGTTATTAAGTGTTCATTTATCCAAGGATAAAAGAACTATTAAAAACAACAATAATAGCAAGTTCGTAAATATTGAATTTTAATTAGCGGACGTTCGCATTTTATGCTTGACATTTACGAACACTTGATTTATAATAAAGATGCTTCAAAGAAAGCATTTAAGGAGGAGGTTAGTTCAATGGCAAAGATTGCTTACATTAGAGTTAGCACTAATCATCAAAGGTTTGATAGACAAACTTACGCAATGCCAAATGATATTGATAAAATCTTTGAGGAAAAGGCAAGCGCCAAAGATACTGACCGCCCAGAGTTTAAAAAGATGCTTGATTATGTGCGCGAAGGTGATATAGTATACTTTGAAAGTTTCAGCAGGATTAGCAGGAGTTTGCCTGACTTGTTAAACACTCTTGATTATTTTAGCAAGAAGGGAGTTGCTTTTGTATCACTTAAAGAACAGATTGATACAAGTGGAGCAACAGGAAAACTTATAGTTAGTGTTCTTGGAGCAATTAATGCTTATGAGCGTGAGATTAATGCTGAAAGGCGAGAGTTTTCTTATCGCAAAGCGCTTGATGAAGGTAAAGTTGGCAGACCTTCCAAAGAGATAACACCTGAAATAGAGAAGATAATCAAAGATTGGAAAGCAGGAAAATTATCAGGAGTTGCAGCGATTAAAAAATCAAATGTTGGGAAAACCACATTCTATAAACTTGCTAAATCAGTTGGTGCTTAAAATGTATTGTGAAAAGGCAGGAAAAGAAATTGGCAATGTAGAATGTCAGGAGATGCAAGAGGAGGAGCAAACTTCCTCTTGCACTCAATGCCCCTTCTTTATTCCATTTATTATGTTTCAATTAGATCAAGAGAATGGAGAATACTTCAATGCCAACTAATGCTGATTTAAATAAAGCCGCAATTGCAAAAAAGGATGAGTTCTATACACAATTAACAGATATAGAAAAAGAGATGAAGTATTATACTAATCATTTCAAAGATCAAGTAATTTTCTGTAATTGTGATGATCCAGAAACAAGTAATTTTTGGAAATACTTTGAATTAAACTTTGATAGATTTGGATTAAAAGAGTTAATAGCAACACATTATGAGACAGATAAACCATCATATAAAATAGAATTGATAAGAGACATAAATAATGATGGTGTTATTGATAAAAAAGATATAATAAAAACACAGTTAAGACAAAATGGTGATTTTAGAAGTCCTGAATGTATAGAGATATTAAAGAAAGCAGATATTGTTATAACTAATCCACCTTTTTCATTATTTAGGGAATATATCGCTCAATTGATTGAATATAATAAGAAGTTTATTATTATTGGTAATTTAAATGCACTGCATTATAAAGAGATATTTCCACTAATAAAAGATAATAAAGTTTGGCTTGGTAAAAGCATAACGAATGGAGATAGAGAGTTTAGAGTTCCAGATAATTACCCTTTAAATGCATCAGGATGGAGAATTGATAAGGAAGGAATAAAATATATTAGAGTTAAAGGCGTTAGATGGTTTACTAATCTCGAATACGATACAAGATTTGAAGATTTAATCTTGTATAAACATTATACACCAAAGGATTATCCCAAATATGTAAATTACGATGCTATTGAGGTATCAAAGGTAACAGATATACCTGTTGATTATTATGGAAAAATGGGAGTTCCTGATACTTTTTTACAAAAATATAATCCTTCACAATTTGAAATAATTGGTTATGGGAGAGGTGATTTTCTACCTGAAATAGAATGTGTTCCACAAAGATTTATAGAAG
Source organism: uncultured Clostridia bacterium (assembly GCA_946408995.1). Classification (GTDB taxonomy): domain Bacteria; phylum Bacillota; class Clostridia; order Christensenellales; family Aristaeellaceae; genus RUG756. The sequence goes on from CAMJUL010000039.1 coordinate 32,629, forward strand.
AGTATAGAGCAATTGGTGGAAAAGGACATATAACATCAGGAATGAAAACACTATGTTTTTATAAAGATGGGAAACCAACATTTCCATTTAGTAGAATTATAATAAAGCGTAAATGAGGTGAAGAATATGAAGATAGAACTTCACGAAATACCTATTAGAGAAGTTGTAAAAGGTTATCAAGAAGGAGAAGATATTGGTGTTATTGCCTATGGTGGAAAACTAAATGTAAGACCACCATATCAAAGGGAGTTTATATACAAGGATGCGCAAAGAAATGAAGTTATAAATACAATTATGAAGGGTTTTCCCTTGAATGTAATGTATTGGATCAAGCGCAAAGATGGAACTTATGAAGTGATGGATGGACAACAAAGAACTATTTCTTTTTGTCAATACTATAATAGTGATTTCTCTATTGATTATAGATATTTCCATAATTTATTTGATGATGAAAAGCAACAATTCCTTAATTACAAGTTGATGGTTTATATCTGTGAAGGAACAGATAAAGAAAAACTTGATTGGTTTAGAATTATTAACATTGCAGGAGAAAAACTGACAAATCAAGAATTAAGAAATGCTGTTTATGTAGGTGAATGGTTAGCGGATGCGAAAAAATACTTTTCTAAACCAAATTGTGCTTGTTATAATCTTTATAAAGATTATTTTACAGGTTCAGCAATTCGCCAAGATTATTTAGAAACTGCTATTGATTGGATTAGTCAAAGCGAAGGAAAAACAATTGAAGAATATATGTCAATTCATCAAAATGATTATAATGCAAGCAAACTATGGATGTATGTTTCTTCTGTTATGACTTGGTTAAAGGCTGTGTTTCCACATTACAGAAAAGAGATGAAAGGCATTCAATGGGGTTATCTTTATAATCAGTTTAAGGATGGAGATTATAATACAGTAACATTAGAGCAAAGAATAGTTGAATTAATGATAGATGATGATGTTACAAATAAAAAAGGTATATATGAATATCTTTTAGATGGACAAGAAAAACACATTAATATCAGGGCTTTTACTCCTGCAATGAAAAGAAGCGCTTATGAAAAGCAAAAAGGTATTTGCGCAATCTGTCATCAAACATTTTCTATTGATGAAATGGAAGCAGACCATATAACACCTTGGCATTCAGGAGGAAAGACAAGCGCAGAAAATTGCCAAATGCTTTGTAGAGAGTGTAATAGAAAAAAGTCAGGTAAATAAATCTAAAAGGGAGGGTTTATGCCTTCCCTTTATTCTTTTGATAAAATAGTGAGAAAGCAATGCTTTTGATAGCTAATGCAATGCTGGAGGGATAGTAAAAGCAATGCAAAGGCACTTATCAGGAAACAATAAAAGATTTCTATTGCCTTGGAAATGCAAGTATTTTGATTTTTTTAAAAATTTTTGGTATAATATATATAGAAGGTAAGGGGAGGGTATGAATTAGGATATAATCGTTTTATATTGTATTTGGAAGTTATTCCTGACTTATCTTGCTACCAAGAGTAGATGAGATTATCAAAATACGATAACGATTATTCTAATAGTGCAGGACAATTGCCTTTAAACGATATAATTTAAAACACATATAACTTTGGAAATCAATACATTAGGAGGATGAAATATGAAAAATGTAACTACAAATAATTTAAACACAGCGAGAAATAAAAACTTTACTTTGAGATTAAATCAAAGTGAATATGAATACTTAAAAAGTGAAGCAGATGCAAAGCATATTGCAGTTGCTGCATATATTCGTCAAATTGTTTTGGAGGGTATGAATTATGAAAAGAATTGATAAAATACAAGAATTGAGAGATACACAAAAGGTATTGAATTATATTTATAATAGTATTGATGATAAATATGGTAGTTATATGGATTAGGTATATCGAAAAATGACATTAGAAAGATATAATAATATTAATCAAGGTTTAGAAGATGAGATACAAAAAGAAACAATGCTATATTTAAGCGAAATAAAAGATGATATAATAAATGATATTAGTATAGAAATGAAGGATAAAGTTAATAATAAAGTCAAATAGATATTTAATGATATAGATAAAACTATATTCAAGTGATTATTTTATTTATAAATCATTAATTTTTAATAACGAAGAAATCGACGCTTTACGATAATGACGAGGAATATGTTATGCCTAATCCAAACCAAAGATTAGTCACTATTAGAACCCCAAAAATGGCGAAGGATTTTATTTAGATCGAGAGAAGTAACCTTGAAAATGCTGTAAATGATTTATCCCCATTACAAGCAATAGTATATATAGATTTGTGCGGAAATAGGGATGGATACACATTAGAGTTTTCTCCTGCTTATTATGAAGCGCATTATGGAATGAGTAAAGATACTGCAAGAGGTGCTTTTACAAGATTGTATGAATTAGGTTATATCACTTTGGAGAATGGGAGATATTTTTTCAATAGAGTTAAGAAAAATACAAGTTGAGATATATGATTATTTGATATATGATTTTTTAATATATATGTGTAGGAAAAGTATATATATATTAGACTTATCAATATATATCTTATGAATAATTCATAGAGAAATAGATAATATATAACAGATAAATAATACAATAGATAATAAGTGTGATTGATATAAATATCAATCACACTTATTTATATATATTAATTTTATAAGTGAGGTGTTATCATTAATGTAGTATTATTTGTTAGGAGAAGAATATGCAAGAAAATGCCTTGAAATAAAAGGATTTGATGTTATAGATAGAACACAAAATAAAGACTATTGGAAGATTGATGTTGACTTTACCGCAATTAAATCTAACTTTTCTTTTGATATTGAAGTAAAGTATGATACAAAAATCTATAAAAGTGGTAACTTATATTTAGAACTATTAACTGATATTCAAGATAATAAATTTGGTTGGGTTTAGTATACAGAAGCAGATTTTATATTTTATGGTGATGCCAATAATCTTTTGTTCTATGTTTTTTCTGTTCAAGATATGCGCAGATTTCTTAAAGAACATAAAGGATAGTATGAAACAAGGATTGCTACTGATTATAATTATAGAGATGGTTCTGTTTATAAGCAATCATTAGGCGCTATTGTTCCTCTTGTTTTGTTTAAGAAGTATGTTAGAGTTTAGGTAATTGATATAAAGCAAAGATTAGGACTTGACTTCTAAGTTTATACTGTGCTATACTCAAATCGTGTGATATCAATATAAAACCATAATCGTGTGGTGTCACATTTAGTAAATCGTTGGAAGTGCTAATATAACGCGGTTACGCAAAGATGAAGAAGGTAAACGACTGGAAATCGTGTAACCTGTAAAAGGGTTCGAGAGTTCGAATCTCTCCTTCTCCGCCAACCGAGAAGCCTTGAAATCATTGGATTTCAGGGCTTTTTTCATGCCTTAAAAAAGGCGTTTGACCCATATTTTGACCCATATTGGCTTTAAAGCCCCTGAATAAAGCGGTCCATCCGGTCCGCAGAATCCTGCTTCATCTTGTCCGAAACGTGCCCGTAAACGTCCAGCGTGAACGCCACCGTGGCATGGCCCAGGTTGGACGAAACCGTCTTGATGTCATCGCCGTTCTGAAGGGCTACCGTGGCATAGCTGTGCCGCAGATCATGGAAGCGGCTGTCCGGCATCCCGATGCTCCGCAGAATATCCTTGGCGTTTTTGTACACCGTCAGTTGGACCAGGTGGGCCCCGAACTCATTTGTAAAAACCAGGTCCATGCCATTGGCCCAGGCCGCACCCGCCTGAAGACGCATCTGCCTTTGCCGGTTTTGCTGTGCTTTCAGAACGCCCATGACGTAATTCCCCGGCTTGATCGTCCGCTCCTTGTCATTCTTCAAGGGGACCAGAGAACAGACCCCATCCACCTTCTGAAGCTGCCGCCGGACCAGGATCGTCCCTTTGTCGAAATCCACACACGGCCAGGTCAGCCCCAGGATTTCAGATTCCCGCATCCCCGTGAAAAGGTCCACCACAAACAGATACGGAAACAGCAAGGCCGATTTTATTCGAAGCTCCAGATTGCTTTGAAGGAGACGGCGGAAACAGATATTGGCTGCATTTTTTACAAAAATCGGAATATCTGGAAGACAAAATGGCCGATTCTTTGCTTCAGGAATGCCTGAAAATCAAACGATTCCTGATTGCCTCCATCAACACGGCCAAGGGTCAGGAACGGGAAAAAAGAGACTAACTATTAAAAGTCAAGTCCCTGAAAGGAGGAAATCGAAAAAA
>CAMJUL010000040.1 GCA_946408995.1 uncultured Clostridia bacterium
TCAAAGTAACGTCTACCGTAAGTTCCACTGTGGAAGTTACTCTGAGAATTTACTTTTTTCTTCTTCCGGCCCGGCCCGGCGGCCGCGTTTTCTTTGGTCATTGACAAATCGGGCGAAAAAAGTGTAAAATAAAGCATGCAACAGGGAAATATTCCATCCGATGCGTGGCATCCCAAAGGAGGGTTATCCGATGTCCAACAGGATCATCACCATCAGCCGCGAGTTCGGCTCGGGCGGACGGACCATCGGCCGGCAGACCGCCGAAAAGCTGGGCCTGCCCTGCTATGATCAGGAGCTGATCGAGGAAATCGCTCAGGAAAGCGGCCTGAACAAGGATTTCATCAAAGAAAAAGGGGAGTACGCGCCGCGCAGCTCCCTGTTTGCCAACAGCTTCTATTATGACCGTTCCTACGGCGGGTTCAGCGTACAGGACCTGCTGTGGCAGAGCCAGCGCAAGGTCATCCTGAACCTGGCCGACAAGGGGCCCTGCGTCATCGTGGGCCGCTGCGCGGATTACATCCTGCAGGACCGGCACGACCTGCTCAAGGTCTTTGTGTACGCCTCCATGGAAAAACGGGAGGAAAGGATCCTCAAGGTCTACGGCGAAAGCGAAGAGGCCGCCGTCAAACGCCTGCAGGAGAAGGACAAGCGCCGCAGGGCCTATTACAGGCTGTATACCGACCTGGAATGGGGCGTGGCCCAGAACTACCACATCGCCCTCAACAGCGGCGTGCTTGGCATCGACCGGTGCGTGGACATCCTGGTCAGCCTCTACTGACCCGCCGGGCGGCAGCGGGAGGCTGACAGCCGAAAACGGAATACTGAAACTTAAAAATGCACAACGTCTGCCGGCCATTGAACCGGCTGTGTACCATCCGCTTTGCAAGGCACAGCAGGGCTTTTGCCTGTGATGGCAGGGCCGCCGCGAAGGGTTTCTTCTGCGGCGGCCCTGTTTTTATCTGCCTTGAACGGCTTTGCGCATCTCCTCCATGTGCTTTTCCATTTCCACCGCCAGCTTCAATTGCGTCCTGGCCCGGCGCAGGTTCTGCTTTGGGTCGCTGGTCCTGAAATACACGTCCCCCTCCAGGTAGTCGGTCAGAAACCGGGCGGCCAGTTCCAGGGTGATGATCCGGGCGGCATCCGGAAGGGTCTCTTTCTCCTCCCGGGTCAGGAAGGGGCCGCAGGCGGAAAGGAACCCCTCCGCGCAGGCGGCGAACCTTTCCGTGGAAAAGGCGGTCCGCTCAGGATCCCCGTCCTCGCTGACCAGGGACGCCCCGGAGCGGGCCGTATCCCCGAAATCATACCCCGCCAGCCCCGGCATCACGGTATCCAGATCCACCACGCACAGCGCGCCGCGCCTTTTTTGATCCAGGAGGACGTTGTTCACCTTGGTGTCGTTGTGGGTCACCCGTACCGGAAGTACCCCCTCGTCCCGCAGGCGGGTCAGCAGTTCCATGTCCTGCCGCCGCGCAAGAAGGAGATCCGCCTCCCGTTCGCATTCCCCGACCCTTTGAAACCGGTCGGCCTCCCCGGCCGCCTCCAGCGCCTTCAGGCGGTTGGCGGGATCATGAAAATGGGGGATCACCTCGTGCAAATGCCCGGCCGGGAACCCCCGCATCAGGCTCAGAAACCGCCCGAAGGCCCAGGCGCAGGTCCTCAGGTCCTCCGCCCGTTCGGCCTTCTCAAGCACGATATGGCCGGGAACGAAAACGTACATCCTGTAGGCCTCCTGCCCCACCCAGGCGAAGGAAGCCCCTTCCCGGGCAGGCACGAGGGTCAGCACCCGCTCCTCCTGCCCCACCCGGTCGCCCAGCCAGGCCGTAACGTCGGCAATGTTCTCCATCAGCCCGGGAATGTCCCGGAAAACATGCCGGTTGATCCTTTGCAGGATGTACTCCCTGCCCGTATCCGTGCGGACGAAATAGGTCCTGTTGATATGTCCGTTTCCGTAAGGGACCGCCGTGATCCCTGTTCCGTCAATGTCAAACAGGGGGAGGACATCCTTCAGGATCTCCGCCTGTCCAAGTTCCAGCATGGGTATGCCTTCTTTCCCGGCCCTCGGGCCGAATCCCACGGGAAGACGCCTGTTCCGCTTTCCAACCGAATCGTACCCCTTCCGGGACGATATTGTCAAGGGATGAAAAAACAGAATAAAAACAGCCCCTTTTCCCTCCTGGAACCCTTCCCGCGTTGACGAAACCCCTTTGGCATGATAGAATTCCCGTGTTCATTCCCCCCGGGAACGCGGGGGAGCACAGTCCCTTCCCCAAGGTCTGTCCCCGCCGCGGGACGGAAAGAGGAATCCCTTATGAAGCATTTTCCCGAAACCGTGTATGGCTATTTCAGCTTTGCCCTGTATTTCCGGGGCAGGGCTTGTTGCGGTTCAATCGCGGACTGAAGGGTTTTTCAGGGGCCGGCGGTTAACCGCCGGCCCCTGTTTCATATCTCCGCCATCCTTTCGCGGGACGGTCCGGAGAGGATAGGAGGGAACAAAATGATCGTCATCCTCAAGAACGACCCCAATCCCAGGCAGCTGGAAAACCTGAGAAACTGGCTGCGTTCCATGGGGCTGGAAATCCATGAAAGCCGGGGCGCCAACAGCCATATCCTGGGCCTGGTGGGAGACACCTCCGGGGTGGACATCGACCTGATCAGCGCCCTGGACATCGTCCGGGAGGTCAAGCGCGTCCAGGAGCCCTTCAAAAAGGCCAGCCGGGCCTTCCATCCCCTGGACCGGTGTGTGGACGTGGGCGGCGTTCCCGTGGGCAGGGGGCATTTCACCCTGATCGCCGGACCCGGCACCGTCACCCATCGGGACCAGGTCCTGGAAGCGGCCGCCCGGGCCAAAGAGGCCGGCGTACAGATCTTCAAGGCCGCCGCCTTCAAGCCCCGCACCTCCCCCTACGCCTTCCACGGCCTTGGACGGGAAGGCCTGGACCTGCTGCTGGAGGCGAAAAAGGTCTCCGGGCTTCCGGTCATGAGCGTCATGACCTCTCCGGAGCAGCTGGATCTGTTTTCCCAGGTGGACCTGATCGAGCTCGATCACAGGGCCATGCAGGATTACGAGCTGCTCCGGGCCCTCGGAAAAACGCAAAAGCCGGTCCTGCTCCGGCGGGGCGCCTCCGCCACCCTGGAGGAATGGCTGATGAGCGCCGAATACCTCCTGGACGGCGGGAACGAAAACGTCCTGCTCTGTGACGGCGGCATCCGGACCTTCGAAAGCAACGTCCCGGCCGCCCTTGACCCCTCCTGCGTCCCCGCCCTGCGCGCCCTGACGCCGCTGCCGGTACTTTGCGACCCCTCCGTTGCCTGCGGCAGGGCCGCCCTGGTTCCCGCCCTGGCGCAGGCCTGTGCCGCCGCCGGGTGCGACGGACTGGTGATCAGCGCAAGCCTCGATCCCCAACACGCCCTGACGGAGGGGCCGGCCAGCATCTCCTTTGACCTGATGAAGACCCTCTCCAAACGCATCGGCCTGCTCAGAGCCGCCCTGGAGGCGTCCCACGTCCAATAAGCCTCCCGCCCAAATTCCCCCTGGGAACCCTCCCTGGAAAGGACCTGCCTATGCCTAACGAATCCTCCCCCCGGTCCCCCGCTCCGACGGATACGCTTCCCGCCTCCCCACCCCGGCCCCTGACGGTCGGCATGGTGGGCCTGGGCCTGATCGGCGGCAGCCTCGCCCGGGCCGCCAGCCGCGCCGGCTTCCGCCTGCTGGGCTGCGACCTGAATGAGACCGTGGAGCTGAAGGCCCGGCTCCTTGGCATCATCGAGGAGCCCCTGACAAACGAAAACCTTCCCGAATGCGACGTGATCCTGCTGGGCATCTACCCCAACGCCACGGTGCAGTGGGTGCGGGAAAACGCGCCGCGCATCCGGCCCGACGCGGTGGTCATGGATACCTGCGGCGTCAAAGGATCGGTCTGCGCCCCCTGCTGGGAATGCGCCGGGCAGTACGGCTTTACCTTCGTGGGCGGTCACCCCATGGACGGCGCGGCCAAGATCGGCTTTGACCATTCCACGGACAAGATGTTTAAAAAGGCCTCCATGATCCTTTGCCCGCCCCGGGACCTGGAGATCGAAAAAATGAAGCGCCTCAAGGATGTCCTGGACAGCGCCGGGTTCGGCCGGTACGTCATCACCACCCCCGAGCATCACGACCGCATGATCGCCCTGACCAGCCAGCTGCCCCATGTGGTATCCTCCGCCTTTATCAAGCTTCCCCGCGCCCAGGAGCACCGCGGCTATTCCGCCGGCTCCTTCCGGGACATGACGAGGGTCGCCTACCTGAACGAGGTCATGTGGACGGAGCTTTTTTCGCTGAACCGGGAAAACCTGCTTGAGACCCTGTCCTGCTATATCGAAGAATTGAAAAAATACGAGGACGCCCTGCGGAGCGGGGACGACGATGCCCTGTGCGCCCTGCTCCGGGACGGACGGATCCAAAAGGAAAACGCCGACCGGGAGGGAAGAAAATGAGAACCGTCGACATCCCTGTCCAAACGCCTTATCAGGTACGGATCGGAAAGGGGATCCTTGCCCGGGGCGGGGAACTGCTCCATCTGGTGCACGCCCCCTGCGCCGCCGCGGTCATCAGCGACAGCAACGTCTTCCCTCTTTACGGCCCCACGCTTCTTGAAGGGCTTGAAAAAGCCGGCTTCCGGGCCTTTCCCTTTGTTTTTCCCGCCGGGGAGGAAAGCAAGAACCTTGAAGTCTTCGGCCGGGCGGAAGCCTTTATGATCCGATCCGGGCTGACCCGCGCCGACCTGGCCGTGACCCTGGGCGGCGGCGTCGCGGGGGACCTGGGCGGGTTTGCCGCCGCCTGCTTCCAGCGCGGGATCCCCTTCGTGCAGTTCCCCACCTCCCTGCTGTGCGCCGTGGACGCCTCCGTGGGCGGAAAAACCGCCGTGGACCTGCCGGAAGGGAAAAATATGGTGGGCGCCTTTCATCAGCCCTCCCTGGTCGTTTGCGACACCGGCTGCTTTGCCACCCTTGATTCCCTCCGCTTTGCCGACGGCGCGGCCGAGAGCATCAAGCACGGCCTCATCGCGGACCCAAAGCTGTTTGATAGGATGCTCTCCCCCGCCTGGCGGGAGGATCTGGAGGAGACCGTGGAAATGAACGTGCTGGTGAAGCGTTCCTTCGTGCTGGGGGATGAAAAGGACCGGGGAATGCGGCAGCTGCTCAACTTCGGCCATACCCTGGGACACGCCGTGGAAAGCCTGTCGGACTATCGGCTCAGCCACGGGCAGGCCGTGGCCATCGGCATGGCCGCCGAAGCCCGCGCCGCGCGGAAAATGGGCTTTGGCAAAGTGCACGAAAAGGAGATCCTTGCCGCCCTCAGGGCCTGCGGACTGCCCTCCCAAAGCCCCTTTGGGGCGGAGGAAATCCTTGAAAAGGCCCTCCGGGACAAGAAACGCGCGGGAAACACCCTCACCGTCGGCGCGCTGGCAGACATCGGACAGGGCTTTTTGAAAAAGCTGACCCTGGAGGAGTTTGACGCCTTCGTGCGTCTGGGGGTGGAAGCATGATCGCGCAGGTCCGCCCCTTTCAGGCCTTGGGAAGCCTTCCCTCCCCCGTCAGCAAAAGCGCGGCCCACCGGGTGCTGATCCTGGCGGCCCTGTGCGGGAAGGCCTGCACCGTCCGCTTTGACGGCACCAACGACGACATCGACGCGACCCTCCGGTGCCTTGCGGCCCTGGGCGCGGTTTTTGAACGGACCCCGGAGGGGGTCTCCTTCCGTCCCGCCGTCTTTCCCGGCGTCAATCCCGAGCTGGACTGCGGGGAAAGCGGCAGCACCCTCAGGTTTCTTCTCCCCGTGGCCTCCGCCCTGGGCGGGGCGCGCTTTTGCGGCAGGGGAAGGCTCCCGGAAAGGCCCCTTGAGGATCTGGTTTCCGCCATGGAGGCCCACGGCGTGCGCTTTGAGGGCCGCCGCCTGCCCCTGACCGTCTCGGGCCGGCTTTCGGGTGGGGAATTCCTACTGCCCGGGAACGTGTCCAGCCAGTACCTGACCGGGCTTTTGCTGGCCGCCCCGCTGATGAAGGAGGATACGGTCATCCGTCTCTCCTCCCCGCTTCAAAGCGCCGCGTATGTGGACATGACCCTCGAGGCCCTGGAATCCTTCGGCGTCCGGACCGAAAAGGGCCCCTGTCTCTTCCGCGTGCCCGGCGGCCAGGGCCTGCGCCCCCCCGAAAGCTGCCTGAAGGTGGAAGGGGACTGGAGCGGGGCGGCCTTCCCCCTCTGCCTGGGGGCCCTGGGCGGGGATGTGGAAGTCAGCGGGCTCTCCCTGAAAAGTCTGCAGGGGGACAGGCGGATCGCGGACCTCCTTGCGTTAATGGGGGCCCGCGTCCAGCGCGGGGAAAAAGGCCTCCGCGTCCGGGGCGGGGCGCTCCACGCTCTGGAGACGGACGTCTCCGCCATCCCGGACCTGGTGCCCGTGCTGGCCGCAGTCCTGATGCACGCTCAAGGGGTCAGCCGTCTGTACAACGCCGGCCGCCTTCGTCTGAAGGAGAGCGACCGGCTTGAGACCGTCCGGGCCATGGTCGTCTCCCTGGGGGGGAGCGCCCGCATTGAAGACGACAGCCTGATCATCACGGGCACGGCCCGCTGTCCCGGGGGACGGGTCTCAGGCGCCGGGGATCACCGCATCGTGATGGCCGCCGCCGTGGCCGCCGCAGCCTGTGCGGGGCCGACGTACATTTCGGACTGCGAGGCGGTCGCCAAGAGCTATCCCGCCTTTCCGTCCGATTATCAAACGCTTGGAGGGATGTGGAATGTCCTCGATGTTCGGTAGCCGCCTCAGGCTTTCCCTTTTCGGACAGAGCCACGGCGAATGCGTCGGAGCCGTCCTGGACGGCCTGCCCGCCGGGGAAAAGATCGATCCGGAGGTGCTGGCGGCCTTTATGGCCCGCCGCGCCCCGGGCCAGCGCCTTTCCACCCCCCGGCAGGAAAAAGACCGGGTGCGCATCGTATCCGGCCTGGTGGAGGGCGTGACCTGCGGGGCGCCCCTGTGCCTGATCATCGACAACACCGATACCCGGTCCTCGGATTACAGCCTGCTGCGCCGTGTGCCCCGTCCGGGCCACGCGGACCTGCCCGCCCACATCAAATGGCACGGCTTCAACGACATTCGGGGCGGCGGCCATTTTTCCGCCCGCCTGACCGCGCCCCTGTGTGCCGCGGGCAATCTGCTGATGCAGATCTACGCCCGGCGCGGCATCCGCATCGGCGCCCACCTGTACGCGGCCTGCGGGGAAAGGGACCTTCCCTTCGATCCCCTTCGCGTCAGGGAGGAGGACCTGGCCCTGTGCGCCTCCCGGTATCCCGCCGTCCTGGACGCGGAAGCCGGCGAGCGCATGATGGAACGCATCCAGGCCCTGCGGGAGAAGGGGGACAGCGGCGGCGGCATCGTGGAATGCGCCGTACTGGGGCTGCCGCCGGGGCTTGGCGGCCCCCTCTTCGACGGCCTTGAGAACCGCATCTCCGCCGCAGTCTTCGGCATTCCCGCCGTCCGCGGCATCGAGTTCGGAGAGGGCTTCGCCGCCGCCGCCATGACCGGGAGCACCCACAACGACGGCTACCGGATGCGCGGCGGACAGCCCTTCCCCGTCACCAACCATGCCGGCGGCGTCCTGGGAGGGCTTTCCACCGGCGCGCCCCTTCTGTTCCGGGCCGCCTTCAAGCCCACCCCCTCCATCGCCCTCCATCAGGAGAGCGTGGACCTTGAGCAGGGCACCGACACCCCCCTTTCCGTTTCCGGCCGGCACGACCCCTGCGTGGCCCTTCGGGCCGTTCCCTGCGTAGAGGCCGCCGCCGCCATCGCCCTGGCGGACGATCTGATCTGATCCTTCCGGGAAACCGAAAAGAAAGGCGAATTGCATGGGACTTGACGAACTGAGACGGCAAATCGACGAAGTCGATGGGGCGCTTTTGCCCCTTTTCCTGCGCCGCATGGACCTGATCAGGGAGATCGCCCGGGAGAAGGCCCGTCTGGGCCTGCCCATTCAGGACCGGACCCGGGAGAGGCGGCTTCTTGCGGCCGTCACCGAAAAGAGCGGGGAAAACGGCGAATACGCCCGGCTTCTGTACAACAGCATCCTGGAGTTTTCCCGTTCCTGCCAGCGTCTGGAAATGCTCCCGGACCGGGACCCGGACCTGCCCGAGGAGGGTGACCAGATGTTTCCCCGGGCCGCCACGGTGGCCTGTCAGGGGGTGGAGGGCGCCTATTCCCAATCCGCAGCGGACCGGGCGGTGCCCTTTGCCGAGATCACCTACTTTGGCACCTGGGAGGAAGTCTTCCGGGCCGTGGAGGACGAACGGTGCCGCTTCGGGGTGCTGCCCATTGAAAACAGCTCCCACGGTTCGGTGCTGCCCGTTTACGACCTCATCCGCCGGCACCGGGTCTATATCGTGCGCTCGGTCCGGCTCCACGTAAGCCATGACCTTCTGGTCCTGCCGGGAACCCGCCTTGAGGACCTTACGGCCGTCACCTCCCACGAACAGGCCATCGGCCAGTGCTCCCGGTTCCTCTCCAGTCTGCCCGGGGTGGAGATCCGCCTGTGCCGCAATACCGCCGAGGCGGCCATGACCGTGGCCGCCGGAAAGGACAGGGGGCTTGCGGCCATCAGCCAGGAAAGCTGCGCCTCCCTGTACGGACTGCAGATCCTGCGCCGGGCGGTGCAGAACACCGACAACAACCACACCCGGTTCATCGTCATCGAAAAGCAGCCCCGCATCTATCCCGGGGCCAGCCGGGTCAGCCTGATGTTCTCCACCCCCCATCAGCCCGGCGCGCTGGCCAGCATCCTGAACCGGTTTTCCAGCATGGGCGTAAACCTGACCAAGCTGGAAAGCCGGCCTTTGGAGGGCAGCGATTTCAACTACATCTTCTACGCGGACCTGGAGGCCTCCACCCGGGACGCGGGCATCCGGAAGCTTTTGACCAGCCTGAAGGCGGATCTGCCCCTGTTCGCTTTCCTTGGGGCGTATCAGGAGGTTTGACATGGCGGAAAACGATTATTATCTGCTGGGACATCCCCTCGGCCACTCCTTCTCCCCCCGGCTGCACCAGCTTCTGGGCAACAGCCGCTACAGCCTTCTGGACCTGACGGAAAAAGAGGTGGGCCCCTTTCTTGAAAGCCGGGCCTTCGCCGGGCTGAACGTGACCATTCCCTACAAACGGACGGTGATGCCCTACCTGAAGGAGATCTCCCCCCTGGCCCGGGAGGTGGGCTCCGTCAACACCATCCTCAAGCGGGCGGACGGCTCCCTGTACGGGGACAACACGGACGTGGCGGGCTTTCTGGCGCTGGCGGACCGAGCAGGGGTCTCCCTGGAGGGGAAAAACGTGGTGATCCTCGGGACCGGCGGCACCAGCCTGACCGCCCGATACGCCTGCCGGATCCGGGGCGCCTCAAAGATCACCCTGGTTTCCCGCAAGGGGCCCGTGACCTACCGGGACCTGTACACGCTCAAGGACACCCAGGTGCTTGTCAACACCACCCCCGTGGGCATGTATCCCCGCACCGACGAGACCCTCTGCGATCCCAAGCGGTTCCCCTGCCTGACCGGGGTCCTGGACGTCATCTACAACCCCCTGCGCACACGCCTGGTGCAGCATGCCCAGGCCCTGGGGATCCCCGCCGCCGGCGGCCTGTACATGCTCTTTGGCCAGGGGCTGGCCGCCTCCGCGCTTTTTACCGGACGCCGTCTTTCCCAGGAGGAGACCCGGGCCGCCTATGCCGCCCTGCTGACGGAAAAAACGAACATCGTCCTGTGCGGCATGCCCGGCAGCGGGAAAACCAGCGTAGGAACTGTCCTGGCACGCCTGACGGGACGCCCCTTGATCGATACGGACGCCCTGGTAACGGAAAAGGCCGGGATGCCCATTCCCCGGATCTTTGAGACCCTCGGGGAGGAACGTTTCCGAAAGATGGAGGCGGAAGTCATCCGGGAATGCGCCCTCGTGCCCGGATGCATCCTTTCCACCGGCGGCGGCTGCGTCAAACGGGAGGAAAACCGCCTGAACCTGCGCATGAACGGCCGCGTCTATCGCATCCGGCGGCCCCTTGAGGCCCTGGACACCCGGGGCAGGCCCCTGAGCGCGGGGGGCCTCACGGCCCTCCGGGCCCTGGAGGAGGAACGCGATCCCCTGTACCGCGCCTGCGCGGACACCGAGATCGACAACAGCGGCTCCGTCGATGCGGCCGCCGCGCAAATTACGGAGGATATGAAATGCGCATTCTTGTGATCAACGGCCCCAACCTGAACCTGCTGGGGGTCCGGGAGCCGGACATTTACGGCCGCAGGACCTTCGCCGACCTTGAAAACAGCATCCGCGCCGCGGCCGATCAAATGGGCCTGGAGGTGGAACTGTTTCAGAGCAACCACGAGGGGGCCCTGGTAGACCGCATCCAGCAGGCCCTGGGGAATTTTGACGGCATCCTGATCAACCCCGCCGCCTACACCCACACGAGCGTCGCGATCCTCGACGCCCTCAAGGCCGTAGGGCTTCCCGTCTGCGAGGTCCATCTGAGCGACATTTCCGCCCGGGAGCCCTTCCGGCAGTTTTCCTATGTCTCCCTCTGCGCGGGAAAGACCCTTTACGGCCTGGGCTTTGAAGGCTACACCGAGGGCCTGAAATGGCTCCGGGATCAGCTTTCCCCCTGAGAAGCCCGCACTTGCCCCCTTGCACATTTTCCCGCCTGCCTGTACAATAGGAGCACCGGCCGGATTTCCCTCGGGAAACCGCCCCCTTCCCTGTCCCGGACGCCTTTGGGCAAAGGGAGAGGACCAATACGGCGTTCTTCGCCAGAAAAAAGGTGGGAAGACTCCTTGTATAACGCGGATGAAAAGCGCTACGAAAAGCTCAACTATAACCGCTGCGGCCGCTCCGGCCTGAAGCTGCCTCCGATCTCCCTGGGGCTGTGGCACAATTTCGGTTCCAGCGCCTCCTACGACAACATGCGCGCCATGGTCACGACCGCCTTTGACAACGGCATCACCCATTTTGACCTGGCAGACAATTACGGTCCGGAACCCGGCAGCGCCGAAAAGAACTTCCGGCGCATCCTCCGGGAGGACCTGAAGCCCTACCGGGACGAAATGATCATCTCCACCAAGTCCGGATACCTGATGTGGGAGGGACCTTACGGCGAGTGGGGTTCCCGCAAGCACCTGCTGGCAGGCATCGACCAGAGCCTGGAACGCCTGGGCCTGGACTATGTGGACATCTTTTATCATCACCGGCCGGATCCTGAAACGCCCCTGGAGGAGACCGTGGACGCCCTGGCCGCCATCGTGCGGGCCGGAAAGGCCCTGTATATCGGCCTGTCCAACTACGACGGCCCCCGGATGCTTCAGGCCGCCGCGCTCCTGAAGGAGCAGCACGTCCCCTTTGTGATCAACCAGAACCGTTACTCCATTTTTGACCGCACCATCGAAAACAACGGCCTGAAAGACGCCTCCGCGGAAGCGGGCAAGGGCATTATCTGCTTCTCCCCCCTGGCCCAGGGCCTCCTGACCGACCGGTATCTGCAGGGGATCCCCACCGATTCCCGGATCCGCACCGACGGCCGGTTCCTGAACGAGAAATCCCTGACCGAGGATCGCCTGCAGAAGATCCGCGCCCTGAACGACCTGGCCTGGGAACGGGGACAGAGCCTGGCCCAGATGGCATTGGCCTGGGTCCTGAAGGACAGTCCGATCACCTCCGTGCTGATCGGCGCTTCCCGGCCCCAACAGATCCTGGACAACCTGGAAAGTGTCTCCAGCGCCCCCTTCACCCAGGAGGAGCTGGATGTGATCGACCGCAACAGCTGACCGCATGAGGATCGACGACATGATGGAAAACAAGGATGAGATCAGCGTCCTTTTGTCCGTGGTAGGGGAAAACCAGGCCTCCGGGGAGGACCAGGCGGACGTCATCCGCCTGGTCACCACCGGACAGCTCAAAAAAACCCCCCAGGGCCACCGCCTGACCTATACCGAAACCGACCCGGAAAGCGGCGAGGGGCAGGACATCGTCATCGACGTTTCCGGAAAGCGCGTGGTCATGACCCGGGGCGGCACCTTCGGCACCACCATGGTGTTTGAAAAGGACCGCCGCTTTGACGGACAGTACACCACCCCCTGGGGCAATCTGAGCATGGGCATTTACACCACCCACACGGATTTTGCCCTTTCGGCCAGCGAAGGACATCTGGACCTGGATTACCAGGTGGACCTGCAGGGCCGCTATGCCGCCATGCACCACCTGAAGCTGCGTTTTGCCCCCAATGACTGAGACGGATTTTTGCCTGTATCCCCGTCTGGCGGACGAGGTGCGCGGCCTTGACGCCTTTTCGGGCGGCGGGCGTCCTTTTCTGCGCCTGAGCAGACCAAAGGACGCCCTTTTTGTGACCGACCTGCCCCTCCGGGTCCCCCCGGAGGCCCTCGCTCGCTTCCGCCTCCAGGCCGCCGCCCTTGGCTGGTCCCTGAAGGAAACGGGCGGGATCCTGGCCCTGACGCCTACGCCGCGCCTTTACCTGCGCCTGGAGACGCCTCCCCTGCCCCCCGCGGAAGGGGAGGGGGAGGCCTGGGATCTTCTGCGCCTGATGGAGCGCTATTGCGTCCCCGCTCCGCCGGATCCCCGCTTCAGCCTGACCCTGCTGCGCGCCGTGGGCTTTGCGCGGCTCGGGAAAGCCCATCAGGCCCTGATCCCGGACCTCAAAAGCGCCTACGCCCTCGGGCTCAGGCGGCACAATGCCGTCCGGACGGCCCTCACCTGCGTCTTGATGCGGGAGGTGTGCGTCGTCCTTGACAGAAAGGAAAAACAGCCATGACGGTCCTTGTCATCGGCGGGGGCGCCTCCGGAATGGCCGCCGCCATCACCGCCGCCCGCCTGGGCGCCCATGTCACCCTTCTGGAAAAGGAGGACCGGGTCGGCAAAAAGCTGCTGGTCACCGGCAACGGCCGCTGCAACCTGCTCAACGACGGCCCGGCGGCCTATTACCATGGCCGGGCGCTGGCAAAGGCCCTCCTGGGCGACAGCGGGCCTTCCCGGCTCCGCGCCTTTTTTGAAAGCTGCGGCCTGAGGGTCATGCGCACGCCGGAGGAGGACGGCAGGGTCTATCCGGCCTGCGGGCAGGCCGCCGCCGTCTGTGACGCCCTCCGGTTCACCTGTGAACGGGCAGGGGTCCGGATCCGGACCGGCATCCGGGTCGAACGGGTCCAAGCCGATCCCGGCAGGGGGATCTCCGTTTCCGGCTCCTTCGGCACCCTTTGGGGCGACCGGGCGGTCTTCGCCTGCGGCTCGCCCGCGGGGAAAGCCTCCGCCTTTGGCGCCTATGGCCTGCTGGAGGCGCTGGGCCATCCGGTGACCCCCCTTGTCCCCGCCCTCTGCCCCCTGGAGTGCGACATGCGCACCCTCAAGGGCCTCAAGGGCCTGCGTACGCCCGCGGTGCTGACCCTGCTTCGCTCCGGGCGCCCCCTCGCCCAGGCAGGCGGTGAATGTCTGTTCCAGGAGCAGGGGATCAGCGGCATCTGCGCCATGCAGCTCGCTGCGGACGCCTTCGAAGCGCTGGACCGGGGCGCGGCCCTGCACGTAGACTTCAGCCCCCTGATGGACCTGAGGGACCGGGGGCATTTTCACCTGGCCGCGGGGGAGGAGATCCCTCCGCCAAACGCCGGCCCGGTCCTTCGCCTGCTGGAGGAACGCAGCGCCTTCCTTCCCCGGGAAAGGCTGCTTTCCGGCCTGCTGCCCCGGGTGCTTGCAGACGTATTGGACCGGGGCCGTCCCTCCCTTGAGGCCCTCGCCGGCCTTTTGACCGCTTTCCCCCTGACGGTGACGGGGGTCAGGGCCGCCCAGGCCCAGGTCATCCGGGGCGGCATGGACCTGAAAAGCTTTCACCCGAATACCCTGGAAAGCGTCCTCCTGCCTGGCCTGTACTGCTGCGGGGAAATGCTGGACGTGGACGGGGACTGCGGCGGCTTCAACCTGATGTTCGCCTTCCTGAGCGGCATCCGGGCCGGGGAGGGCGCCGCTGCCCCGCAGAAAGGAGCGCGCCCATGAGTTATCAGTCTCTTCGTCCCGGTACCCTTTTAAGTCCCGTTCCGGCCGTGCTGGTTTCCTGTGCGGACCGGGACGGAAGGGCCAACGCCCTGGCCGTGGCCTGGGCCGGCATCCTGTGCTCGGATCCGCCGGTCTGTTCGGTGTCCATCCGGCCGGAGCGCTATTCCCATGGCCTGATCCGGGATACGGGCGAGTTCGTCATCAACCTCTGCGGGCAGGAGATGCTTGCGGCCCTGGACTACTGCGGCGTCCGCTCCGGCAGGAATGAGGACAAGCTGGCCGCCTGCGGACTCCGTGCCCTTCCCCCGGCTGGGGGGCTGTCCTTCGCCCCGCCCCTGGACGGTGCGCCCCTCCAGTTATGCTGCAGGGTCCAGCAGGTCGTGCCCCTTGGCAGCCATGACCTGTTTATGGCCCGCATCGTTTCGGTACAGGTCCGCGGGGACCTCATGGACGAGAAGGGAAGCATCGACCTTGTGAAAGCCAGCCTTGTGGCCTACAGTCACGGGGTTTATCACGCCCTGGGCGACGCCCTGGGATTTTTCGGGTTTTCCGTGGCCTCCCCCAAGGCCCTCAAACGCCGCATGGCACAATTGAAGCCGCGTCCCTGAACGGGCGCTCCTTCCACCGCATACGGTGTCCCGCTTGCCACGGGTCACAAAGTATGGTATACTCCATGGGTCCGAATTTCTTTGAAAGGGCTTCTCTCCAATGGATGATTACAAGCTTCTGATCTCGGGGGACCGTCCGCTGATGGGCGAGATCCGCGTCTCCGGGGGCAAAAATACCTCCGTAGCCGTGATTCCCGCTGCCCTTTTGTGCGATGAGCCCTGCCAGCTTGAGAACATTCCGGACATTGAGGATGTCCATGTGCTGATCGACATCCTGCGCATGCTGGGCGCGAAAGTGGACTATGATCCCGCGACCAAGCGCATGAACATTGACCCTACCACCCTTTCGGGCTTCACCGTCCCCTATTCCTACACCCAGCGGATGCGCGCCAGCTATTATCTGATCGGCGCCCTGCTTGGGCGCACCGGCGAGGCGGAGGTGGCTTATCCCGGCGGATGCTCCATCGGCAACCGTCCTTTTGACCAGCACATCAAGGGCTTTCGGGCCCTGGGGACCGAGGTGGAGGAGCGGGGCGCGGTGATCCACGCCCGGGGCCGCGCCATCGGCAGCGGCGTCTTCTTTGACCGCATCACCGTGGGCGGCACCATCAACGTGATGCTCGCCGCCGCCAAGGCGGAAGGAAGCACGATCCTGTACAACGCCGCCAGGGAACCCCACATCGTAGACGTGGCCAACTTCATCAACTCCATGGGCGGCAGCATCAAGGGCGCGGGCACCGACACCATCCGCATCCGCGGGGTCAGCAGGCTGCACGCCTCCAACTACGCCGTCATTCCCGACCAGATAGAGACCGGCACCCTGATGATCGCCGCCGCCGCCACCCGCGGGGACGTCACCATCCGGGGCTGTATTCCCACCCACATGGAAAGCCTGACGGCCAAACTGCTTGAAATGGGCGTGGGCGTGAAGGAAAGCGACGACTCCATCCGCGTCCACACCTTCCGCGGGCAGCGGGCCGTCAACGTCAAGACCCAGGAATATCCGGGCTTTCCCACGGACCTGCAGCAGCCCATGTCCGCCATGCTCACCATGGCCAAAGGCACCAGCGTCGTCAACGAGACCATTTTTGAAAACCGGTTCAAGCACCTGCCCGAAATCGCCCGCATGGGCGCCCACATCCGCATCCTGGAACAGACCGCCATCATTGACGGGGTCTCCGAGCTCTTCGGGGCTCCCGTGACCGCCACGGACCTGCGGGCCGGGGCCGCCCTGGTCGTCGCGGGACTCATGGCCAAGGGCACCACCGAGATCTATGAGCCCGGATACATCACACGGGGCTATGAACGGCTGGAGGAGAAGCTCCGCTCCCTGGGGGCGGACATCCGCCGTGAAAGGATTTAGAGCCTGCCATGGACGCTTTTGAAACACTGGGCCTGAAGGAAAACGCCCTGGAAGAGGACATCCGCAAGGCCTATCATGCCCTGGCCAAGACCTGCCATCCGGACCTGTTCACCGACCAGGCGGATCAGGCGGCCGCCCAGGAAAAAATGGTCCGGCTGAACCTGGCCTATAAAGAAGCCCTGACCCGGTGCGTCAAAAACCGGACCAGTCATTACGTGGTTCAGTCCCCGGAGCAGGCCATGAACATGGCCCGCGCCCTTTTTGAGCGCCGTCAGTACGACCGCGCCCTGGTGCAGCTGAGCCATATCACCGACAAAACCACCGAATGGTTTGCCCTGGAGGGGCAGATCCTCATGGGCATGGGCCAGTATTCCAGCGCGCTGCAGGCCTTTAAGATCTGCACGAAGAACGAGCCCCATGTGCGGCAGTACCACGAATGGTGCCTGGAGGCCGCCGTGGCCATGCGCAAGCATCAGAAGCTGCATTACCGCATCGCCGACTGGGCCAAGGGCCTCTTCGGCAAAAAAAGCGGCAATTGAAAAGGCCCCCGCAGGGAGGCCTGTTTTTTTTTGTTGTTTTTTACGCCGGAGAGGATTCTTTGGGCCCCTCAAGGGAGTCCAGCACCTTCAGCCCCAGTTTCTCAAGCCGCTCCCGGGCCGCCTTCAGCCTTGGAATGTCCTCCAGCGCGGAGGCGGAATGGGCGTCCACCCCGATGACCGCGGTATTTCCGTATTCCGCCGCCTTTTCCCAGAAACGAAGGAGCGGGTATCCCAGCGGGCCGAATTTTCCCTTTTCCCGGTAGACCTCGCCCAGCAAATTGTATTCCAGGGGAAGCTTCAGGCTGAGGGCCGCCTTGCACAGTTCGTCCGCCATGTCCTCGCAGGCCTGGTCCCAAGCGGGATAGCGGAAAAGCGCGACCTCCGGGTGGCACAGGCAGGCAAACAGACCGCTCTCCATGCCCCTGAGGGTGCTTTCCGTATACAGTCTCAGGTGCTCCGGTTCCGTCGACCAGGAGAAGGGAAAGACCTCGGTCTCATCCGAAAAATGGTTTCCCAGGATCAGGTAGTCCATTCCCATTTCCTCTTTGATCTCCCGCAGCCAGGAAAAATGCGGTGCGTACGCCTCGCATTCCATGGCCAGGAGAATGCGCATCTTCCCCTCGTATTCCTTCCGGAGCGCCCGCACAGAGGCGCAGTATCCCTCCAGCTCCGCAAGATCCATGCGTACCCGGCTGACATGCCCGTCCGTGAAGGGCCAAGGGGAATGGTCCGAAAACCCCAGTGTCTCAAAGCCTGCCCGATACGCTTTTTCCGCGTATTCCCCATCCGTGTCCCTGGCGTGCTTGCAGCGGACCGTGTGGGTGTGATAGTTTCTCAGGACCCCGTTCTGCATTCCATGCCTCCTTCGATATACTGTCTGTCCGCCTCCGCCTCCGGATCGGATAAAAGCGCGAATCCCAGGCGCACCTGCCACTCCCCGAAGGTGTCCCGGCAGGCATACAGATCCGCCACGGCGAAGCCTTCCTCCGCCTCAAACAGCCACTGGCACAGACGCACCACCGCCGCGCCGGTTTTCCTGAACAGGGGAAGACCCATCGCCCGCAGAGTCGGGGTGCGTCCGGGCATCCCTTCCCCGCCGTTTGTGTCCGCCTGCGCCTGTCCGAACCGGACGGTCATCTCCCCAAGGATCTCCCCGAACGTCTCCTTCAGGTGCGCCGTGTCCGAGGGGAAAACCACCAGGATCTCCCTCAGGCGGGACCGGGTCGCCTCGTCGAAAATGTACACGAGGGTCGCGTCCGCCGCGCCGTACATGTCCACCCCCGTATACTCCAAACGCCCCCAGGAAAGGGTAAAGACGCTGGGGACCTGCTCCTGATCCCCGGCCGCCTCCAGGCGCTGCACCTCCTCCGGAGACAAATCAAAGCGCACGCCGTCCCTGAAAACAAAGGGCTCCCCCCGGGCGTTGGACAAAATCAACAGGAGAAGCGCCGCAAGGAACGCCGCCGCCCGGTTTCCCCTTTTCCTCCGGCCGTCCTCTGCCCGTGCAGCCGGAAGGCTCCTTTCCCCTTTGCGCATGCGTCCCTTCCCTTCCCGGATTTTCGGTGTACAGGATATTCTTCGCGGAAAAACAGATTCCTGCCCGGGGCAAAAAAAATCCCTCCCGAAGGAGGGATCCGGAATGGAACGGTTACTTGGCCTTCAGCAGGTTCGTTTTGACATATCCCTTCAGCCCGAACACCTTCACCTGGCTCCAGACAGCCCCGTAGGCCACCAGGGTCACCGGCGTCCCGTCGGGGAGCTTGGCGATCACACTGCTGTCAAGAGACGCGCCTGTGCGGAAATTGACGTAATTCCCACGGTTTGAGATCACGCACTTGGCGCCGTTCTTCAGCGCCGCCGTGGTGGCGGCGGCCGTGGTCTTGCCCGTAGTTTTGCCCGTGGTCTTGGCGGCGGTGCCGGCGGTGATGTTGGTCAGATACTTGTAATACATCCAGCCGCTGCCGTGGGGGCCGGTGCAGTAATACCACCAGCCCATGGTGGATTTCTTGGAGATGGTGACCTTGGTGCCTCTGGGCTCCTGGGCGTAGCTGGCCGTGTTGACGCTGGGCCCCTGGCGGTATCTGAGCCAGGACGCGGTCACGGTCGCCGTGGCGTTGTAAGCCGTGTCCGCCAGCGCGCTCAACGGCAGCGCGCTCACCAGAAGGAGCGCAGCCAGCAGCGCAGCCAATGCCTTTCTTTTCATTTTCCGTCTCTCCCTTCCAAACGAACACATATTGTGCCTCTTTGGTTTATTCTACCACAACATGTGCGAAGGGATATTAACTTTTTATTACGATTGGTTTAAAACTTCCGCTTGTTTTATTTCCGGGGAGCCGCGGAGCGGGGGGGCTTTGTCTTTCCGCGGGCGCCACCCTCCTCCGCCGGGGAGTCCTCCGCCCGCCGGACCAGCACCCGTTCCACCCTCAGATCGTCCATGGCCAGCACCGTCACCTGCAGACCGTGCCGATGGAAGGAATCCCCCACCTCCGGAAAAGCGCCGAAGGTCTCAATCGTCCATCCCCCCACGGTCTCGCTTTCGCACTCGAAGTCCTCCTCCCGGATCCGCATCAGATCCAGGAAATCCCCGATGGGCATATCGCCGTCGATTTCGTATTCGCCTTCCCTGCGCTCCAGGACCTCGTTTTCCACGGTGTCCGTTTCATCCCAGATGTCGCCCACCACCTTTTCCAGGACGTCCTCCATGGAAATGATGCCCAGGGTGCCGCCGTACTCGTCCACCACCACCGCCAGGTGCTGCTTGGCCTTGCGGAAGGCGGCCAGCACCTCCGGGAGCTTCATGGTTTTATACACATAGCAGGGCTCCATCAGCAGGGAACGGATGTCGGTTTCCCCGTTCTCCGTCAGGGCCTTGAGGAACACGTTCATATGCAGGATGCCGATGACATGGTCAATGGATTCCTCATACACGGGGATCCGGGTGAATTTGGATTTGGAAACGGTCTCGATCATTTCCTCCCGGCTGTCCTCGATGTCGATGGCCAGCACGTCCACCCGGGCCGTCATGGCCTCCGAAGCGGAAATCTCGGAAAAATCGATGGCAGCCTGGACCAGCTCGCTTTCCTCCTCGTCCAGGACGCTTTCGTTTTCCGCCGTTTCCACAATGGTCTGCAGTTCCTCCACCTTCTCATCGCTGTCTTCCTGCTTTTCCCCGCTGCCAAAGGGCAGCAGCAGCAGCCGGATCAGCGTCACCACCAGGCGGACCGCCGGCGTCAGGAGCACCATCAGCGCCCGGGTCGGACGCGCGTAGCGGAGGGCGAAGCGATTGGCGTTTTTCTTGGCGGTGATCTTGGGAATGGTCTCCCCAAAGACGATGACCAGCACGGTGATCACCAGCGTCGCGATCCACGCCCCGTCGTCGCTGCCGCTCAGCAGGATCACCAGGGCCGTGGACATGGAAGAGGAGGCGACGTTCACCAGGTTGTTGCCGATCAGGATGGCCGACAGCGCGTCGTCAAAGCGGTTGATGATGCTCAGCGCCACGACCGCCCTGCGGTCCCCGTCCGCCGCGGCGCTTTCAAGCCGCAGCCTGCTGCAGGAGGAGAAGGCCATCTCCGTCCCCGAGAAAAAGCCGGAAAGTGAAATACACGCCAGGATTCCGGCGATCAGAAGAAACACGGTCATTCTTCCCCGCCTCCCTTCCCGTCGGAGGCGTTTTCCTTTTTCGTATCCGCTTCCGCCGTCCGGGGCAGCTTCATCATCACCTTGCGGATGCGGTTGTGCTCCATGCGGGCCACATACACCTTCAGCCCCTCGTACTCAAAATGCTCCCGGACCTTGGGGACCGTGGAAAAATGCTCGTAGACCCATTCGCCGACCCGCTTGTTCATCAGGGATTCGTCGCTCTTGGGTTCCTCAAAGCCGATCTCCCAGAAGGCGTCGGCAACGGTCTCCTCCGCGTCCACCAGGAAGGAGCCGTTCTTCAGATCGATGATGGCGTCCTCCACCTCGTCTTCCTCGTCCCAGATCTCCCCCACCAGGGACTCCAGGATGTCCTCCACGGTCACGATGCCCACCGTGCCGCCGTAATGATCCGTTACGATGGCGATGGACTGTTTTTCCCGGCTCATGGTATGCAAAAGCGTGTCCACCTTGGTGTTTTCCGTCACATACAGCGGTTCGTCCAGAAGCTTCCGCACGTTCATGGCGCGAAGCCCCTCCTCGCCCTCCTCCTCCCGGATCTTGAGCCAGGCCCGAAGGAACCTGCGGATGCGCAGGATCCCCACGATGTTGTCGATGCTGCCCTCATAAACCGGCAGGCGGGAATGGTTCTGGCTGCGGATCTGCTCCAGGATCTCCTGGGTGTCCGCGTCGATGTCCACCCCTTTCACGTCCACACGGGGGGTCAGGACGCTTTCCACCGTCAGATCGTTGAACTCCAGGGCGCTGGAGATCAGGTCCCCCTGCTCCTCGTCCAGGCTGCCCTCCTCGGTCATATCGTCGATGATGTCGTGGATCTCCTCCTCCGTCACGGAAACGTCCTCCTCCCCGCCGTCCGGGGACAGGCGCAGCGCCAGATCCCCGATCTTGGAAAGGATCGCCGTCAGCGGGCGAAGGACCGCGGAGATCCACCGGAGCGGGATCACGCACTTGAGCGCCAGGGAGTCCGCGTATTTTTTCGCGAAGGACTTGGGCAGCATCTCGGCAAAGAAAAACAGGGCCAGGGTCGTCAGCAGGGTCGACACCGTCACCGCGGACAGCCCCCAGCGGCGGGTGACCGCCATGGTGACCAGCGCCGCCGCGCCCAGATGCGCCACGTTGGTCACGATCAGAATCGCCGAGATCGTCCGGTCAAACTGGTCCAGGGCCTCAAGAACCATGCCCGCCCGTTTGTTCCCCTTTTCCTGCTCCATTCTCATTTTGACCTTGGAGCAGGAAGCCAGCGAGGTTTCGGCCACCGCGATCAGGTTCGCGACGACCATCAGCAAAAACGCACCAAGCCACAGGGGCCCGTCCGCCCGCGTCCCCGGGGCCACGGGGACCTCCGCAGCGGCGCGGGAAAACAAAAAAGCAAAACATCCTGCCGTCAGAGCAATCGTTTTCAGGCCGCATCGGCCTCCAGCGTCCATAAAAAGGGTCATGCCTCCTTCAAAATCGTAGGGTCCATTTGTCGAAAGCCCCTCAGTAGCCCCTCTCCAGACTGACAAGGTGCCTGAGGTTGCGCTGATGGGCGTAATTGTCCAGATCCTCCAGGAAAAAGTGCGCGCACCTTTCGCGGGTGCCCCGCACGGTCATATCCCCGGCGCAGTGCGGGGTCAAAAGGAGGTTTGGCACCTCCCACAGCGGGTCGTCCGCCTCCAGGGGCTCATGGCGCATCACATCCAGCGCCGCCCCAGCGAGGCGCCCGTCCCTCAGGCGGGCCGCCAGGGCCTTTTCGTCCAGGCTGCGGCCCCGGCCCACGTTGACCACGTAAGCCCCCCGGGGCAGAAGCGCCATCCGTTCCTCCGAGAGAAAATTTTCCGTTTCTGCGGTGCCGGGCAGGGTCATCACCAGAAGCTCCGCCTCCGGCAGGGCCTTTTCCGCCTCCGACACGGGGTACACCCGGTCAAAGGCCTGCCCCGCGCCGCGTCCTGAACGGGAAATGCCGATCACGGCCCTGGGGCCGAAGGCCCGGAGCCGTCCGGCACAGGTCCTTCCAAGGTCCCCCGTGCCCGCAACAACGATGCTGCGTCCCTCCAGGCTGTCCATGCTTTTTTCCTTCTGCCAGAAACGCTTTTCCATCCGGCGGAAGACACGGTCCTCCCGCCTGAGGAGCATCAGGGAAACCATCACCACGTGCTCGGCGATGGCCGGGCCGTAAGCCCCCGCGGAATTTGTGACCAGGACCCCTTCCGGCACCAGCCCCGGCGCCGTAAAGCGGTCCACCCCCGCAAAGGGGATGCAGAACCACCTGAGCCGTTTTGCGGCCGCGAGGCATTTGGGCGCCATCCCGTAGAGGACCTCGCATTCCGCCGCGGTCTCCAGGGCTTCCTCCTCGGTCTCGAACCAGCGGATCTCAAAGCCCATTTCCTGCGCCCTGCCCGAGAGGAGCTCTTTCAGATCCGCGTCCATCCAAGGCGTGACGGCGGCGATCCAGCGGCGTTTTTCCATACAGGAAGTCCCCTTTGCCTTATTCAGAGGGCCTTTTCCCGATCTTGGCCGGGATCAGGCTCAGAAAATAGCAAACTGCGGCGCACAGCACCACCGCGGCGCCGACGCCCGTATCCATCACATAGGCCAGGCACAGTCCCCCCACCCCGGAAACCAGTCCGATCCCCACGGACCAGAGGGCATGCTGCCTGGCGTTCCCGCTCAGGTTGCGTCCCGCGGCCGCCGGCAGGATCAGCAGCGCGTTGATCAAAAGGACCCCTACCCAGCGGATGGACAGCATCACCGCCACCGCCACCAGGCAGACGAACAGGTTCTCCGTCAGACGGGTCGGGATCCCCCTGCTCCCGGCCAGGGGCGCGGAGAGGGCCGTCAGCAGCAGGCGGTTGTACATCCACCCCCACAGGATCAGCCCAATGACGAGCGCCGCCCCGAGAAACCAAAGGTCCTCCACGCGGATGGACAGGACGTCCCCCACAAGGAGGGCGCTGTACCTGGAAAAATTGCCCGCGCGGCTCAGGATCAGCAGGCCCACGGCGATGCCCGTGGACGAGAAAACGCTGATGATGGTGTCCGCGCTGGTGCGGGCGGTCTGATTGATGCGGCTGATGAGCAGCGCCCAGAAGATGCCGAACACCAGCAGGCTGACCAGCTCGTTCCCGATGCCCAGCAGCACCCCGAGTCCCACCCCCGCCAGGGCGGAGTGGCCCAGGGCATCCGAAAAAAACGCCATCTTCTGGTTGACCGCCATGGTGCCCAGCAGGGCCAGAAGCGGCGTCAAAAGGAGCAGCGCCACAAGCGCGTAACGCATAAAGGCAAACTGAAACATGTCTAAAAGCGCCCTCCATCGCGCTCCGGACCGGGCCCTATCCCCGTCTGAGGGGAAAAGCCCTTTCAAAGGCCTCGGAGGCGAACACCTCCTCCGGCCTTCCCGCCTCCAGCACCGTCCGGTCCAGCAGGATCGCCCGGTCCGCGAAACGGCTGACCAGGTCCCAGTCGTGGCTGACCAGCAGCACCGCCATGTGATACTGGCGCTTGACGCCGGACACCGTGTCCAGGAACATTTTAAGCCCGTTCTGGTCCACGCCGGAGACCGGCTCGTCCAGGATCAGCAGCTGGGGCACCGGGGTCAGGGCCAGGGCCAGCAGGACCCTTTGCATTTCCCCCCCGCTCAGGGCGCCCAGCCGGCGGTCGATCAGCTGGCCGGCATGGACGGTTTTGAGGGCGTTCAGCACCGTTTCCCGGGTCTTCCGTGTCACGCCCAGCCAGACCGGCCGCCTGGAGACGGCCGCGGCGATCAGGTCGCACACGCTGGTGGGCATCTGGCGGTCAAAATCCAGATGCTGGGGCACATATCCCACCCGGACGCCTCCCATGGGGCGTCCCTGGGCATCCACGTGGACCACCTTTCCCCCATGGGGAACCTGGCCCAGCAGGGCCCGGATCAGCGTGGTCTTCCCGGCGCCGTTGGGCCCGATCAGGGCCGTGACCTCCCCGCAGTGGATGTGCGCGTTGACGTCCGTCAGGATCAGGTCGTTTTCCGCCCGGACGGAAAGATGCTCCATTTCCACCCGGCACAGCCCGCAGTCCGTACCGGGGTGGCCGTGCTCACTCCTGTTCATCGTCGGTCGGTTCCATCTCGTCCTCGCCGTCGTCGGCGACCGTCATCTCCGGCAGGTTCCGCAAAAGCTTTTCGCGGATCTGGCGTTCGATCTCGTCGGCCACGTCGGGATTCTGCTCCAGAAAGATCCGGGTGTTGTCCCGGCCCTGCCCGATCCGCTGGTCCTGATAGCTGAACCAGGCGCCGGACTTGTTGATGATGTCGTTCTCCACCGCCAGATCCAGAAGGCTTCCCTCCCGGCTGATGCCCTTGCCGTAGAGCAGGTCGCACTCGCAGGAGCGGAAGGGCGGCGCCACTTTGTTCTTGACCACCTTGATCTTGGTGCGGTTGCCAATGATGGCAGAGCCGTTTTTGATGGGCTCGCCCCGACGGATCTCCAGACGCACGGAGGCGTAGAATTTCAGCGCCCGCCCGCCGGTGGTGGTTTCGGGGTTGCCGTAAATGACGCCCACCTTCTCCCGGATCTGGTTGATAAACAGGGCGATGGAATTGGTCTTTGCCACAACGCCCGTCAGTTTGCGCATGGCCTGGCTCATCATGCGGGCCTGCAGGCCCACGAAGCTGTCGCCCATTTCCCCGTCGATCTCCGCCCGGGGGACCAGCGCGGCCACGGAGTCGATGACCACGATGTCCACCGCGCCGGAACGCACCAGGGATTCGGCGATCTCCAGGGCGTCCTCACCGGAATTGGGCTGGCTGACGTACAATTCGTCCACGTTGACCCCCAGGGCCGCGGCATAGGTGGGGTCCAGGGCGTGCTCGGCGTCGATGAACGCCGCGAGGCCGCCCTTTTTCTGCACCTGGGCCACGATCTGCAGCGCGACGGTGGTTTTACCCGAGGATTCCGGGCCGTAGATCTCGACGATCCTGCCCCGGGGAATCCCGCCGACCCCCAGCGCCATGTCCAGGTCCAGGCAGCCCGTGGGCACCGTATCCACCTTCATGGTGCTCTTCTCCCCCAGCTTCATGACCGTGCCCTTGCCGAATTCCTTCTCCAGGGCGTTCAGGGTCTGTTCCAGGGCTTTTGCTTTTTCTTCTTTCTCGTCCAGGGTCACGATCTCCGGTTTGGAAGCTTTCTTTGCCATAGTTCCTCCTTGTATTTTGCCCGCGCCCCCTCCGGGGCGCATCTTCAGTTGATTGTCTTCAGGGCTTTTCGTCCCCAGAGGACGCTGTGAACACGTCCCTGAGCGCAATAAAATACTGGACCCCGCTGATCCCCGTGGCGGCCGCCATCAGCCAGGCCGACGCCGTCAGCAGCGCCCGGGGCACCGGTACGAAGGCCCCGAGCATGGTCAGCGCCACACACAAAAGCTGAAGGTTGGTCTTGATCTTCCCGGCCCAGGAGGCGCTCACCACCCGGCCGCGGCCCGCAGCCACCAGGCGCAGTCCGTCCACCGCCAGCTCCCTGGCCGCGACGATACACACAAGCCCGGCGTGGATGCGGCCCTGGGCGCAAAGCACGATCAGCGCGCAGAGCACCAGCAGCTTGTCCGCCACCGGATCCGCGAATTTGCCAAAGACCGTCACCTGGTCGTTTTTCCTCGCCAGGTACCCGTCCAGAAAATCCGTCAGCGCCGCAGCCAGAAAAACCGCCAGGGCCCAGGGGTAGAGATCCAGCATCTGCAGCGCCGCCATCACCGGGATCAGAAAAATCCTCACAAGCGTCAGACGGTTGGGAAGGTTCATGCTTTTTCCCCCTGCATATCGTAGATCTCCGCCCCGGTCAGCTTCACGTCCAGCCACTGGCCCACCTGTCCTTCCCCGCGCACCAGGATCCATCCGTCCGCGTCCGGCGCCTCCCAGGCGCTGCGGCAGCGCAGCAGCGTTCCATGCTTTTCACAGACCAGCACCTTTTCCCGTGTGCCGATCCTGAGGCGGTTGCGCTCCAGGGAGATTTCCTGCTGGAGGCGCATCAGACGGTCCAGCCTTTCCCCGGCCTCGGCCTCGTCCACCCGTCCCGGAAGCTCCGCCGCGGCGGTGTCCTCCTCCGGAGAGTAGACAAAGGCGCCCATCCGGTCAAAGGCGACGCGTTTTGTAAAATCCATCAGTTCCCCGAAATCCTCCTCCGTTTCGCCCGGATAACCGACGATGAAGGTGGTCCGCAGGGCAAAGCCCCGTTCGCGGGCATAGGCCAGGGTGTCCTCGATGGCCCGGATGTCCCCCCGCCGCCGCATGCTTTTCAAAAGGCGCGGCGAAGCGTGCTGAAGGGGAATGTCGATGTACCGGCAAAAGTTCGGGATCTCCGCCATGGCGTCGATCAGCGCCTTGTTCACGTCCGCCGCGTACAGGTACAAGACCCGCAGCCAGCGGATCCCCCCGATCGCGCCCGTCTTTTTCAGCAGGCCCGCCAGGCCCTCCTTTTCACCCAGGTCCCGTCCCCAGCAGGAGGTGTCCTGGGCGATGAGGATCTGCTCCTGTGCCCCGGAGGCCGCAAGGCCCTTCATTTCCTCCAGAATGGCCCCGGCGCTCCTGCTCCTGTACCCGCCGCGGATCAGCGGGATGGCGCAGAAGCTGCAGCGGTTGTTGCACCCCTCCCCGATGCGCACATAGGCAGTGGAGGCGGGGGTGGTCAGCACACGGCCGCATTCAAAGGGCCGCGGATTCCTGCCGGTCTCCATGGGGCGCTTTCCCGCAAGGGTCTCCTCAAAAAACTGGGGAAACCCGGCGTACTGCTCCACCCCGATGAGGCCGTCGATCTCGGGGATCTCCTCCATCAGGGTCTTCCCGTACCGCTGGGCAAGGCATCCGGTCACAAGGACCTTGCTGCAGACCCCCTCTTCTTTCATACGCGCCGCGTTGAGAATGGCCTCGATGGATTCCTCCTTGGCGCTGTCAATAAAGCCGCAGGTGTTGACGATCAAAACCTGCGCCTGCTTTTCGTCCCGGACGATCTGGTGCCCCGCCTTCCGGAGCATGTAAAGCATATGCTCGCTGTCCACCTGGTTTTTCGCGCAGCCGAGCGAGATCAAGCCGACTTTCATTCTGATCCTCTTATCCGGTGCGTTCCCGCTTGCTTCCTTCCGCCACAAACCCGTGGCCGTGCACACGCACCCAACCATATTCTATCATAAAAGCGTCGATTGGCAAGAGTTCGGCCGGGGATTTGCGGGATTTTAAAGCGCCGCCTTCCCGGCGGGAAGACGGCGCGTATTCTTTAAGGGACGGGGCGGAAGGGGCGGACTATTCCGCCGCCGCGGCCTCCTCCAGGAAGGAACGCACCTCCCCGAAATAGGTTTCCTTTTCCTCCGCCGTCAGTTTCATCCGCTCCGCAAGGAGGTCGATGACCCGGAGGGGCCTCTTCCTGGCGTAATACTTGACGGCGCTGACGTTGGCCTGCCAGTCCTTGCGGGTCAGGTAGGGCCACCTTTCGTACTGCCTGTCCAGCAGGGTGCTCACCGCCTCCTCCCAGGGGGCGAAATGGGCCTCCACCCAGGGCCAGGAAAAATGCTCCCTCAGCAGGGAGGCGAACCGCTTCAGGAACGCGTCCCGGTATTCGGGCACCTGAAGGAGGGCGTTGAGGGGCTCGTGCCGGAAAGCCTGGATCTTTGCGGTCACAGGCTTGATATAGTTGCTGATGGGGCCCTCCTTGAGGCTGAGGAAGCCCGCCTCCACGTCAAAGAGCAGGTACCGCCACTTTCCCCCGGGGATCCGGTAAACACGGACGTTGGTGATGTCGTTGTTGCCGATGATCATCTCGAAGGCGGCGTGGGTAAACAGGCTGTCCACATCCAGCCGCTCCAGGACGTACTGAAGGTTTTCCTCTGCCCGCAGATCCTTCTCCCGGCAGAATTGGCAAAGGGCCAGCCAATCCGAATTGGAGCCGTTCTGTACGTACGCGTCCGAGCCGGTCCGGGCCAGGATATCGATGCGGTCGATGTCCTCTTCGTCCGTTACGCCCTCGTACTGGGCGATGAAATACTTGTTGATCTTTTCCCGAAGATTGTAATGCCCCCAGTAGCGGCCGTTGATATACACCTGCACCGGCAGGGCGTCCTGATAGAGCAGGTCCAGTCCCTCCGCCAGGGAGGAAATCACCGGGTCCCGGAGCCGGGTGGAAAAGGCGTCCGAATTGTTCCGCAAAAGCAGGCTTTTGTAGGACGTATACGTCCTGTGGGGGAAGGGATTGAACTCAAACAGGTCCTCTCCGAAGATCCCCCGGGCGTACAGGGCGATGGAACGCTGACTGTTCTGCCTGGCGGAATGCCCCGCGGCGGTAAAGGACCCCATCTGGTCGATCAGGCACTGTCCGTTTTCGTCGTAATAGGCGATATGGATGGGGTACTCCCATTCTTTTTCATAATTGGGCGTGGAGCCTTTTCCCTTGACCAGGGCCCCGGTCTTTGCGTCAAAGAGCACCCTGTCCTCCCCCGTCAGGCACACCACCGGGCAGGGGGACGGGTCGTTGACCAGGAAATTGGCCGTCACCGTATCCGAGGGTAATTCCCCTTCCCGAAAGGCGCGGACGCGAACGGCGGTCGTTTTCTTTACCAGGATGCCCTCTCCGGGCAGCACCGGGGACTTGGCGGTGGGGATCTCCCCGTCCAGGGTATACCGGAGGGTGTCCCCCTCCCGGCCGGAAGCGCGCACCGTCACAGGCTCAGCGTAAAATCCGCCCGCCTGAAGGAAGACCGGGGGCTCCGTGCGCGACGGGAAGGCGGCCGCGGTGTTCTTTTTGCCCGGGCTGGCCGAAGCCAGATACCCGATGTTCCCGTCCTTGTCCACGCCGTAGGAGATCCCCGCCCACTGGCGTCCGAAGGCCACCTGGTCCGCGACGGCGCCGTCCGGCCGCGTCAGCACCACCTGTTCCCCCGTCTGGGACAGCTTGAAGGGGGCGTAAAACACCGCGCCGGACCCCGCGGGTTCCTCCCGGTCCGTACACCAGACCATAAGGACCGCGTCCTTTTTCAGTTTTGTTCCCTCCGGGAAGGTGAACTTGGCGCTCTTTTTTACACTGTCGCTCAGGTGCCATCCGGACAGGTCCACCGTTTTCCCGGACGTGTTGTGCAGTTCCACCCAGTCGTCATGGTGCCCGTTTTTCCATACGTCGTTGGCGGCCATGATCTCGCTGATCACCACCTCCCGGTCCTCCTGGGCGGCCGCCGGACTCAGGGGCGGCAGGCACAGGAAGGCGAAAAGCAGCAGCAGCGCCCGTTTACAGGTATTTCTCATTGCAGCCTCCCCGGGGTTTTTTCTTGTTCGGATCGATCCATTCCACCTCCATCCGGTCAAAGGAGGTGTCCTCCATAAAATGCTCCCTGAGAAACCGGGTCTGGCCGAATTCCTCCCAGTCCCTTTCGTGCCTGGGCAGGAGCAGGGGCCTGGACACGTCCAGCTTCCTGCAGCCTTCCGCCAGCGCCTCCCGCCATTCCTCCCGGCGACAGTTCTCGATGAGGTCCCTTTCAATCCTGTTCCTTTTCATCAGCCTGATCCAGATCCCTGCCATACCGTCCCTCCCGTCCCGTAAAACGTCAACGCCATTATGACATGTTCCGGACGGTTTTTCAATCCGTTTTCCTCCCCGAAAAAAGGAAGCCCCCTCCGGGAGCCTCCTCCTTGCGTCCTGTATTGTCCGCGGCCGAAACGCATATCGCAGATCAGACCCGGGTCTTGTCCTCCAGGGGCACCGCCTTGTTCAGGCGCTCCCTAAAATGCCGGTTCAGCCCCTCCAGGGCCCGGAGCAGGGCCGCCTGGTCCTCCAGGGAAATGCCCTCGTACAGGTCCTGTCTGCGGCTTTGAAGCGTCTGGGCGGCTAAAAGGCCCGCCTCCGTCAGGGAGACATCCAGGGTCCTGCGGTCCCTGGGATTGGGCCTGCGTGCGATATAGCCGTTCATCTCCATCTTCGAAATCAATTCGCTCAGGGAACCGGAACGGATATCGCACAGTTCCATCAGCTCCCTTTGGGAAAGGCACCCCTTTTCCATCAGGATCTCCATGACCCGGCGCTGGCCGTCCCTGCTCTCCGGCATGCGGTGGAGCAGGTGGCTGAGGGACTGGATCTGAAAGGTGATCTTCTCCCCCACGTTCAGTCCCTCATACCGCTCCCGGCGTTCCTCCTCCGGCACGAAGCCGGGGCGGAAGGCCGGCTGTCTGCGGGGCCTGACGGGCCCGCAGCCCCGGGGCGGATACCCCTCCGGCCCAAAGGGATGCATCGGCGGATGTCCCTCCCGGGGCTCCCAGCCTCCGAAAGGACCCGGAAAGCGGCCGCGCGGCCCCTCCGGGAAGCAGGGCCCGCGTCCCGGGAACCTGCGCCCCTCCTCCGGCTCCGGCCTGGGGCCGGTGATCCCCCGCAGAGGGGCGTCTTTCCCCGGGGCCTCGTCCTCCATCCGGTCTTCCGGCGCCTCCCCAAGGGGCTCTGCGCCGCCATGAACCTTTTCCGTTTCAAATTCTCCGTCATATCCGTCTTCAAAAAACATTCGGTTTCCTCCCTGTATGGCTCCGTCCGCCCGGCGCGGAAAGGGAGCCGCATGGACCGCGCCGGCAAAAGTTCCTTCGGCCCGGCGTTGGCATGCCCATGCCCTTCCGGGGACAGGCGCCGTTAAAATTGCCAGGTACCTTGCGATTATTGTAAACCGTCCCGGAGAATTTGTCAAGGTACCATGCAAATTTATTGCTGTTTTTTATCCCAGCAGTCCAAGATGCTCCATCGCCCGGCGGATCCCATCCTCCTCCAAGGGGGCGGTCACATAATCCGCCGCCCGGAGGGCCCCCGGCGCGCCGTTCCCCATGGCAACGCCCACCCCGGCGGTCCGGAGCATGTCCGTATCGTTCTCCCCGTCCCCGAAGGCAACGGTATCCCGGATATCCCAGTCCAGCAGCGCGCACAGCCTTGCGATGCCCGTGCCCTTGTCATGGCCGGGAGGGACCAGCTCGCAGACGTCCGGATGGTGGACGAACACGTTCCAGCTTTTCCGCATTTCCTCAAGGACCGCCTCCCGGTCCGCGCTTCGGGCCATGTCGCAGGTCATTTTGCTGATCTCCCACCGGCCCCGCCAGGTCTCCAGATCCCGCAGCGTCTCCCCGGAACGCCTGCGGACCGAGCGCATGTA
Organism: uncultured Clostridia bacterium; assembly: GCA_946408995.1. Classification (GTDB taxonomy): domain Bacteria; phylum Bacillota; class Clostridia; order Christensenellales; family Aristaeellaceae; genus RUG756. The sequence goes on from CAMJUL010000040.1 coordinate 31,327, forward strand.
GGGATCGTCCCGGAATTTGTCCATGTCTGCGTACATGTACTCCGGCCCCTCCAGAAGCAGCCGGAAGCCGTGCTTCTCAAGCCGCTCCACCGTATCCAGGGCCTCCCTTCCCGGGAGCATGCGGTCGTACAGAAGGCACGATTCCCCGGCCCCCCAGCCCATGGAGGCGCGCTCCATGCCCCGCCATTCCAGGCGGGTGCCGCAGCCGGTCACAAGGCCGTCCACTTCGAGGGTCCTCAGGGCCTCCCGGAGGGCAAAAACACGGGTCCGCCCGGTATTGACAAACAAAAGGTGTCCCTGCCGCCTTGCGCGGGCAAGGGCCTCCCGGGTGGAAGACGGTATGTTTTCCGCCCGGTCCCAGAGGGTGCCGTCCAGATCAAAAAACAGGATCTTTCTGTTCATGCCCATGTCCTTTCCTCCCGCCGGCGTTTCCCCGGCCTGCTCCGACTGTACCAGAAAGGCGGCCCGGCGTCAACGCGCGGGGCAAAACGGCGTCTGTTTGCCTGTTTTTCCCCCTCCGGAAGGCCGGAAACGGGGCGATGGAGGGCCGACCCTTTCGCTTTATCAATTCGCAACATTCTTTTTACATTTTTCCTTCTATTATATGTTTTGAGGAAACGGGTTTATTAATTTTCGTTTCTTTTAAAAGCAAAATCGTTACAAACATTAAGGAGAACAAAGGATATTTGTTATCATTGCGAAACACCCCTTCTTTCCGTTTATGGTATAATTTCATTGACCTCATTTTCTTCAAAGGAAGGAGCAAAACTATGTTTCGCATGAAGAATGCAAAAAAGCTGATCGCGTATCTGCTGCTGGTCATCCTGCTGGCCATGCCGCTGAGCGCGGGCGCGGCTAACATCAAAATTATCGGAATGAACGTCAGCGCCACCACGACCACCGTGGGATCGCTCGTTTCCTGGTACGGCGCCACCGTCACGGGGCTTGCCACCTCTGAAGTCGCCGAGTTCATGTTCACGCTCCGCAGGAATTCCACCTCCGGACCCATCGTGGACGTGCAGACCTGGGGCGGGGACTATTATTCCTACAGCCCCACGGAGATCGGCACCTATTACCTGACGGTCATCGCCCGCAAACAGAATGCCAAGACGGTGATCTCCTCCGCCTACCTGGCCCCCACCGTCACGGCGGTCGGCACCGGTCCGAAGATCGCGTCGGTGTCCCCCTCCACGACCCTGGTCAAGACCGGGTCCTCCGTCACCTTCACGGTTTATAACGCCGACGGCGGCGAAGGCGCCATCGGCAACACCGGCACGGTCTGGTACGAGTATTCCCTGTACAAGGATACCAACGACCTGATCGCCACCTCCACCCGTGCCTCCAGCCGGTACACCGCGGCCCTGACCGCCCCCGGCGACTATTATGTGATCGCCCGGGCTTCCGACAGCGTCGGCACCTCCGCCTGGGTGACCAGCGTTCCCGTCACCGCTTACTCCAACGCTCCCGTGGTCTCCGCGGTCAACGTATCCAAGACCGTGGTGCCCCTGGGCAACTCCCTGACCGTGACCGCCAAGGTCACCGGCGGCTACGGCGCCTACAGCTACTTCTGGACCGTGTTCAACAAGGGCACCAAGGTGGACAGCCTGACCTCCTCCGAGGCCAGCATCACCTACACCCCCCAGTTCCACGGGATCTACACCTTCAACTGCGAGGTGCGTGACGCGGCCGGCAACATCAGCAACGCCGTGGACTCCCCCACCGTTTCCGTCACCGCCCCCAAGGCGCTGACCATCGAAAGCGTTATCCCGCCTGCCACCACGGTCAACATGAATTCCACCCTGCGCTGGAACATCTACGTTTCCGGCGGCATCGGCGCCAAGGTGCTGAACTATACCATTTATAAGGATGGCAGCATCTATTACACCTCCACCGCGACCCTGTCCGCCTCCTCCACCAGCACCCCGGTCTACTGCTATGTGACCGAAGCGGGCACCTACACCATCGAAGTCTCGGTCAAGGACGCTGCCGACGCCACGGACTTCTACGACAAGGCCAAGCCCATCGTGGTCAAGGACACCGAAACCCTGACCCTGAGCAACCTGACCCCCTCCGTCAACAAGCTTTCCTCCGCCGCCACGGTCACCTGGACCTTTGATTACCACAACAACAAGGGCGGCGTGCGGACCCGTTACCACATCCTCAAGGACGGCGCGGAAGTGTACACCTACCTCTGCGGCGGGCACACCTTCTCCTACAAGATCACCGAATTCGGTGTGTACACCGTCCTCCTGGAATCCACGGACCTGGTAACCGGCGCTGTGGCCAAGCTGTCCGGCGGCACCGTCGATTTCAGCCTGAACGGATCCCTGACCATCACCAACCTGCAGGCCCACGAATCCCCCCTGACGCAGGGAGGCACCGCCCGCTGGATCTTCAACGTCCCGGACGCCAAGGGCAAGCTGACCGTCTGGTACAGCGTTTACAAGTCCGGCGTATCCGCCCCCGTGGCTGCCGGCAAGACCAATTCCACCTCCTTTACGGCCAACCTGAAGGAAGTCGGCGATTATTACGTGGCTGTGGAAGTCATGGATGAATCCGGCCGTCCCAACGCCACCGCCTCCGGCGGGGTTGTCACGGTAACCGAGGCCGCCACCTCTTCCATGTCCCTTGAGAAGCTCAAGGCCAGCCCCAATCCCGTGGAGCTGGGGAATCCCATCGTATGGACCTTCAGCGCCAAGAACGCCTACGGCCCCGTGACCATCTACTACACCATCTACAAGGACGGCGTGGCGGTCACCACCGGCCAGCTCAACGACGACTACACCATCTCTTATACCCCCACCGAAACCGGCAAGTACCATGTGCAGATCCAGGCACGGGATTCCCTGGGCCTGAGCAAGATGATCGAAGGCGGCACCGTGACCGTCAAGGTCCCCGAGAACCCCTCTCTGGATGTGTCCGTCCCCACCTCCGATGCTTCGGTGTACATTGAAGGCGACACCATCACCTGGACCTTCAACGTGCTCAACTGCACCGGCGATTACACGGCCTACTACTCCGTCTACAACGAAGCCGGCAACCGTGTGCTGACCAGCGCCACCCACGGAAACAGCTTCGTGCACAAGCCCAACAACCCCGGCACCTTCTATGTTCAGGTCCAGATCCGTGACGATACCGGCGCCCTGTCCCCCGTGCGCACCAGCGCCAAGGTGGAAGTGAAAGAGCTGGTCATCGATCCCACCGAGCTGACCGTGAGCATCCCCACCGCCAGCGCTTCCAAGATCACCTCTCCCGGCTGGATCACCTGGTCCTGGAAGGTCTCCAGCATGAACGAGGACGTCAAGAGCTATTACACCCTGTACTGCAACTACGACGGAAACATCCGCACCGTTGCCCAGGGTTCCACCACCACCAAGCGTGAGTTCAGCACCTTCGTGGATCGTCCCGGCAACTACTACGCCATCGTGCAGGCTGTGGACAGCCTGGGCAACACCTCCAACTTCGGCCGCGGCGGCTGGGTAACGGCCAGCATGCCCGAAGCTGTGGACGTGACGCCCGCTGCCAGCACCCTGCCCACGACCTTCTCCATCACCAACACCTCTACCAGCCCCTCCTCCGTCCCGGTCGGAAAACCCGTCACCTTCTCCTGGAATGTGACCGGCGGAACGGCCACCGCGGTGTACGTATCGGTTTACAATTCCGAAACCGGCGCCAAGGCCGCTTACCAGAAGCTGGGCGGAACGGCCGGCTACCTGAACTTCACGCCCTCTGAGGCCGGCAGCTTCTACGCCCAGATCCAGGCCGTGGACGCGGACGGCAACACCACACCCGTCGGCTCCACCTCCGCGGTCACCGTCGAACCCGTCGAGACGCCCGCTCCCACCTTTACGCCGGCCCCGACCGCTACTCCCGAACCCGCTGGATTCCATGTGAAAGCCTCCGCCCCGGCCACCGTGCTTGTGAACGGCGTCCTGAAAGTGTCGGTGAACGTGGTCGGCGGAACGGCCGCCAGGGTATACTTCACGGTGTACAAGGACGGCGCCAAGCGGGTCTCCACCAGCGCCAACTATGACGTGGCCAGCTTCAACTTCATCCCCAAGGAAGCCGGTGAATACGTCCTGCAGCTCCAGGCTGTGGATGCCAAGGGCAACGTCACCCCGGTGACCACCCTGAAGAGCACCGCACATGTGGGCTTTATGAAGATGATGCTTTCCGCCCCCGTTTCCGAAGAGGAAGTTCCGGAAGAAGACGGGATCATCGTTGAGGACGTTGTGGAAGCCGTGACCGAAGAAACCGTTGAAGTCACTCCCGAAGTCAAGGTCGAAGAGACCGTGGAAGCGGCTCCCGCCGAAGTCAAGGTCGAAGAGACCGTGGAAGCGGCTCCCGCCGAAG
>CAMJUL010000041.1 GCA_946408995.1 uncultured Clostridia bacterium
CCGTTTGCATGTGTTATGGCAAATCTCAACTTGCTTTTACTTTTTCAAATGAGTAATCGGTCAAATCGTTGCGCCGGAGGGTTCTTTTTTGGTTTTAGGCGCGTATAAAGGATTGGGACGGTGATCAAACCGCGCCGTCCCGAATCAACAAACCCGAAAGAGGAGGTTATACAAGCATGAAGAAAACCATTTTGGCCCTGGCTGCGGCGCTTGGGCTCGGCATTGCCGGTTGGGCGGCGGCGGACAGCCTTCCGGCCTATACCTACACCGGCAGCGATCCCGTGGAGGGCGCCGTGGCCAATTACCTGACCGGCAGCGAGCAGGCCGGAAACTATACCTGGGAGGAAGGCTCCGTGGCCGTCCCCGCGCCGGTGATATTAAAAACCGAGACGGTGGATGACACCCAACTGCGGGTGTACGGTGCCTTCTGGATGTTCGCCTATGTGGAGGAGGACGGCCTGCTGCGCTGCACCTCCGGCGGCGAGGCCCCCGGCATCATGACCCTTGAGAAGGAAGGCGGCGCCTGGAGGGTGACAGGCATGGAGATCGCCGGGGACGGCGAAGACTACGCCGCGGACATCCGCCGGTTCTGCGGGGAAGACAAGGCGCTTTTGGATCAATACTTCGAGGCCGGCGATGGCGCCTCCGAAGCGGTGGTGGAGACCCGGACCCGCCTGATCAAAGAATATGTGAAGGCCAACGGCCTGGCCGTGACCGCCTACCAGGACCCCTATTGGGATCCCGTCCCGCTGACGGATCCCGTGACGGTCAACGGCAGACTCGAGGACGGCAGCTATGTGCTTGAGATGCCCGTGCCCGCGGGTTCCCGCGGCCAATGGGCGGCCAGTGACGGAACGCAGGACGGCAGCGTGGTGAAGCTGAGCCTTGCGGAACTGAAGGACGGCGTCCTCACGGTCCGCTATGATCCCGTCGCGGACGGAAAGGCCACCGTCGCCCTGCGGCACTATGACGGCATCGCCTGTGACACGGTGTATGGCTTTGATCTGGAGGTCAGGGACGGCAGGATCGCCGAGGTCACCGGCGGCTATCATGTGCTCCCGGTTTCCAACAACGAGATGGACAGCGTCCTCAGCGGCGAATGGTGCGAACGGGACACCCGGTTTACCCTGATGTCCATCCGCCGCAACGAGAAGAAGGGCTGGAACGTGGAGATCGTCTCCCCGATGACCCACGGCGCCTGCCTGATCCGGTTCACTGCCTTCTACGACGCGGAGATGAATGGCCTGGTGTATGACGACGGCGCGGCCTATGACCTGCCCATCACCGACAGCGACGAGATGCCGGAAGTGGGCGAGCCCACGGCCACCGGCATGACCGGCAGCCTGTCCGTCATCCCATCCAACGACGGGAGCGTGCTGCTGAGCTGGCACAACGCGCTCACCCCCGGGGAAAAGGAGATCGTCTTCGAACGCGTGACGGAGGAGTGATCCGGTTTCTGGACGGCGGGCTGACCGTCAGTAAGCTCGGCGCGGCCGGGAGGATTCACAGGGGATCCTCCCGGCTGAAGGGAGATCGCAGCGCGCTCATCCCCGCACCCGCGGCGGGGGGAGCGCGTTTTTCTTTGTGCGCTGCAACGCAAAAAAGGGACCGTGAAGTGCTGGATCCGTTTCGATCCTTTTCTTCACGGCCTCTTTGATTGATTGGACTGTGGACGCTCATTTCTGGTCTGCCGGGAGGGTCACTTCTGCCTCCCCGCAGGGGCTGGAGGCGCGGACGGTGACGCCATGGGCGCTGCCGGGCTTCACGATGGCCATCGCTTCCCCGTAATAGGTATCCGTGGTGTCGGAGAGGTATCCGGCTTCATTATAGGGGCAGGCATGCCCCAGGGCCAACAGGGTGCCGCCCGAAACGCTCACCCGGATCGGCCCGCTCTCAAGGGGCTTAACGATGCCGTTTTGGTCCGTATACCGCAGCCGGACGTAGAGCAGGCCGTCTTTTGGGACCCGCTGCGTTTCCGGGAGCAGGGTCAGCCGGGTCTCTTCTCCGGCGGTCTGAAGGGAGGTACGGGCCGTTTCCCGGCCTTCGCCGTCATAGACGACGGCGGTCAGCACGCCGGCTGCGTAGGGGACGCGGAAACGGGTCCGCAGGTCTTTGGGGATCTTCTTTCGGAAGAGGGATTTGCCGTTAAGAAGGAGTTCCGTCTCGGCTCCCCGGGCATAGACCTCCACGTCGGTCTCCCGGCCGTCACAGCCGTTCCAGCTCCAGCTTTCCACGGCGTTGGTAAAGCGCCAGACGGCGGGCGAATGCTTTTCCCTGGCGAAGGGCACCGGTACAACGCCGATCCGGACGGGGGAGAGGCCGAAGACGGCCCGGGTGTAGGCCATCTGGCAGGTTTCGGTCCCGATCAGGTCCAGGGTGCCGCTTCCGGAGGTGATCCAGCCGGGACCGTGATCAAAGGTCGGCGCATAGGACTTGTATTCCCAGGCGCCAAGGCCCACTTCCCCCAGATAGTCCATGCCCGCCCAGACGAAATCCCCGATCAAAGCGGGATGTGCCACAGCCAGGTCATAGAAGGCGGCCGCGTCGGATACGAAGGTCTCGCTGCCCAGAATGACCCGGTCCGGATACTTTTTCAGGTCCTTTTTGTAACGTCCGATGCCGTAATTGTAGCCTGCCACATCCAGATGGGCAAACGCGTCCCGGGTTGTTGCATCGCTGCCGTGCAGGGTGGCGCCGAATTTCATAAAGCCCGCGCCCAGGAGCCCGGCTACGTTGTTGATGAATTCGCTTCCCATCGCCTTCCGGCGGCCCCTGCCGCCGTTTTCGGCGGCTTTTTTCGCTTTCCTGTCCGAATAGACGCCGAACCCGAGCGAACTGAGAAAATTGAAGAAAATGTTGATCCCGCAGGTGACGGGCCGGTCATCCAGGGCGTGCAGAAGGCTGCACATCTCCCCGGCCAGGGCAATCCCTTTGGGCCGGGCCGTTTCGCAGACCTCGTTTCCGATGGAATACATCACCACACTGGGGTGGTTCCGGTCCTTTTCCACAAGCAGGGGCAGGTCGGTTTTCCAGTTCTTTTCAAAGAGGTCCGCGTAGTCATAGCGGGTCTTGTGCATGTACCACATGTCCGCGTATTCGTCCACCACCAGCATGCCCAATTCATCGCAGGCGTCCAGTATGGCCCTGCTGACGGGGTTGTGGGCGGACCGGATAGCGTTGTAGCCCGCCTTTTTCAGCAGGGCGATTTTCCGCCTGTCGGCAAAGGGGTGTCCCGCTGCGCCAAGGAGGCCGTTGTCATGGTGGATGCAGGCCCCCAGCAGCAGGGTGCGCTTGCCGTTGAGGCGGAAGCCGTTTTTGGCATCCACCTCCACGCCCCGGATGCCAAAGCGCACTTCCTGTACGTCCTCCCCGAAGGTCAGCCTTGCCGTGTACAGATTCGGCTGATCAGGGCTCCAGGGCTCTGCTTCCGGAAGGCGGAAATCCAGCTGCTTTCTTCCGGTCTGGCGGTGCCCCAGAATTTCAACGGTCACATCCCCAGGGACGCTGGTCTCAAAGGATACGCGGACGGTCCGGGTCTGCCAGTCCAGGGTTTGGATGCGGATGCTTTCGGGCAGGAGATGCTCGGCCGGCAAAAGATGCAGCCAGACGGGACGGAAAATGCCGGTGCCGGAGTACCAGCGGGAATTGGGCTGCTGCGCGTTTCGGGCGATGACGCGGAGGGTGTTTTTCTCCCCGTATTTCAGGTGGCAGTCCAGCGCCAGCCTGGAGGGGAAATACCCGTTGGGGTGGGCATAGATCCGGTTTCCGTTCACATAGACTTCCGCCCGGTGATAGATCCCTTCAAATTCGAGGAGGACCCGCTGCTGTGCCCATTCCGCCGGCGCGAAGAATTCCTTGAGGTACTCATAATCGTACGCTTCAAACCAGCCGTTGTTCGTCCCTCCCGGGCCGGATGGGGTCCTGGGGGCGGAGAGCATGGCATCGTGCGGGAGTATTACCTGCACGGGCCGGCTTTCGGGCAGATCCGCCCGGCGGACGGCCCAATCCTCGTTGAAAGGGATCGTTTTCATACCATTGCTCCTTCCGGGTGTTTGAAAGACGGGCGGCAGCCGGTCAGAAGACTGCCGCCCGGCACGCGAGGACCTTCAGGCAGGGAAACGGCTCTTTTGCTGAGAGAAAGAAGCCGGATTTCCTGCGCTCATGGGATCGGGGCTCCCTGGACGGGAGCCCCGGGAGGAAGGAATTATTCCCAGTTGTCGGTGGTGTAGCGCTCGGTGCGTTCGTCCTGAATGACGCCGGACCAGTTGAGGCCGAAGCCGAAGTCATAGGTGTTGCCCTCGGAATCCTCATAGCATTCCATGTCGAAGGGCACATCTTCCAGCTGCTCCTCCACGGTCTCCATGTCGGCGGGCATCTGCATGGGCAGCAGGGCGGAGGGCTCCACCTTGCCGGAGACGATGTCCAGCACGGCCTTGATGTTGACGCCAAAGTGCATCACCAGCGCATCGATCTCGCCTTCAAATTCCGCCACTACGAAGGGGTTGCTGGCGTTTGCGATCACGATCACCTTGTCCACCAGCTTTGCGGTATCCAGCACCAGATCCAGGTCGCTCTCGTTGGAGATCACCGCGGTGTTGCCGAAGTAGGAGCGGTTTTCTTTCACCTTCATGGCCTTCTGTCCGTAATAGTCGTCCTGATACAGGCCGGTACTGTCTGCTTCCACATAATCCCCGCCGATGGATTCGGTGCGGACGGCGAAGGAATCCGCGGTGTAGGGCCGGTACTGCAGGGACAAGGGGATCCACTGGCCGTTGGCTTCGTCATAGCCGGGCCTTCCCATGAAACCGGTCGTGGTCAGGGTCATGTTTGCGGGGCTCGAGATCTGAACAAGGGCATAATCCACACCGGCAAGCGCCTCCGCAGAAGCGCGGACCACGTTTCCGTCCGTGTCCAGGGTATCCGTCACGACGTTGAAGTATTCTGCGGCCGCATCCAGATTGATGCAGGGGGCATAGGTGGCGGCTGCGCGGGCTGTGGCGGCGACATATTTGTAGGGAATGTACACGGTCGCTTTTTCATCGGCAGCTTCGTGGATGATGTTGTCCGCATTCTTGAGCAGAATGACGGAGCGGAGCATGGCGTTGTAGCCGGCTTCCACCTTGTCCGGGCTGGCCACGTTGGCCTTGGCCGCTTCAAGATTCAGATAGGGATTCTCGAACAGGCCGATCTGCAGGAAGGAACGGGCAAGACGGCGGACGGATTCATACAGGCGCTGATCCGCCTCTTCCTGTCCATGCTTTTCAACATAGGCTTCCCAGCCGGCAAGAATGTCTTCCTTGACGTTGTAGTTCTCTATGCGGTCCGTTCCCGCTTCCAGCGTCTTGACGACACGTTCGACCATGGTGGCATCCTCCATGCCCCAGGGCATGAACTGAAGGATGCTGTAGTCAGTGCAGACGATGCCATCCCAGCTGTACTTATCCCGCAGAAGGGTGATCTGATTATAGGTGCTGTAGGCGGAAGCAACGCGGTCACCGCCGCCGATCGGATCGCCGTCCGCGTCCAGATGGATGGAGAAGTCCGTCATGACGCCGGCGGAAACCCCGGTCAAACCGGGCAGATTGGTCAAGGCTTCTGAATACACGCCCTCGGCCAGATCAAACATATCGCCTGGATAAACGTTGTACTTGCCGACAAAGGAATGCGCCTCACGGCCGCCCTCGGCCTGCCCGTCACCGGGATAGTGCTTGATCAGGGCATTGCAGCTGTCCTCGCCCCAGCCCAGGTCGTTGCCTTCCGCGTCATAGGTGGACTGCAGGGCGTTGGTGGCGGCGGTGCCCATGTCGGAGTCCATTTTGGCATGCTCGCCAAAGGTGCCGGTGAAGCGGGACCAGCGGGGCTCGGTCGCAAGGTCCATCTGGGGATGATGCAGGGTGGTCAGGCCCAGGTCGCGCAATTCAGAGGAATAGAGGCGGTTGTATTCCGCCACCAGGTCCGGGTCAAAGGAAGCAGCCAGGCCCAGGTGCTGAGGCCATTGGGAAGCCAGGCTGTTGCCCCGGTCACCGCGAAGATCCACGGGGATGGCGAAGGGCAGGGCTTCCGCATAGGCCTGCATCGTATTGACCATGGTGACACTGTCCTCGATGGAGCCGGCACGGGCGGAGAAGGTGCGGATGCCGTTTTCCATTTCGGCCTTCAGCGCAGCGCCGAGATTTTTTGCCGTTTCAGGCCCGGTCAGGGAGAGGAGCATGAACATTTTCGCCTGGTCCAGGCCCTTCATCTGTTCGGCCAGGTCCCGGGAGCGGGTGTCGTAGTCCAGACGCCAGTCCTCATAGGGGTCCAGGGCGCCGTTGCCGTTCATGTCCTTGAAGGCGTAGCCGTCATCCTCGATCAGCTTCAGACCGGAGGAGGCGGAATAGCCCAGGGTTTTTCCGCCCTCGTTGGTTACCCTGATCCAACCGTCAGAGGTCTCTTCCTCGGTCCATTTGGCGCCGTCGGCAAAGGAAACGGAGAAGCAGAGCGGGAGCAGCATGACAAGCGTCAGCATAAGCGCGATGCATTTCTTCATACTCATGGTTTTCTCTCCATTCATTTTATTCGTTGGTCCTTGTCTGGTCAAGTGCGTTTCAGCCCTTTGGATCCGCGCACGGCGGGCTGCTTTCGTGCGGCGTGTTTCGCTTTAGCGGTCACCTCCTTGTGTAAGAACCTTATTCATCACTTTCTCCGCTTGACAAAGCAGGACAGGATTGACAGGAGAATGCTCAGGAACATCAGGGCGCACAGGGTCAGGATGATCCCCAACTGGCTGGCATCGCCGAACATGACGATCCCCTGCATGGCGTCCACAAAGGTGCCCACGGAGCGGGACAGCAGGATGAAGAACGCGGTGGAAAAGCAGGCTGTCGCGGCGACACCCAGAAAGCTGATGTCCCGGAAATACAGGATGCCTTCCAGCAGGATCCCCGCGGCCAGGGTCCAGGGGATCACGGGATCAAGGGCATTGTGCCCCGGCGCCCAGACCAGGTACAGGACCAGCGCCGCCAGGCCCAAAGCCCCCGCTGCCAGGGAGAACCAGGTACCCAGGGCCTTATTGTTTGCTGCCGACATGCAGATCCGCCTCCTTCCGCTTTTTGCCGTGTTCCTTGATTTCCGCCGCGGCCAGGCCGATCAGGCTCAGGGCCGTCAGCGCCGCGAAGCCGATGATCACATACCGCAGCACCGGCTGCCACCAGGGGGTGATGGAAACGATCTTCGTGTTGACGCTGTAGCCGTTCATGGCCGGGCTGTTGACGGTGCAGTACAGGTTGTTCTTTGCCGCCCGGCGCAGGGCGCCCAGCAGCGCGCCGTCGTCCGTATCCCGGATCCGGTCCCGGACCACCTGTGCGCTGACGCCGGAAAAGTCGATGCAGAAGGAATCTGTGCCCGCCATCAGCTGGTCCACATAGCTGGCGCGGTAGCCTGTGGTTACCGAGGAGGTGGCGTCGGTGATGATGATGCCCTGCATGCCCCATTCGTTCCGGATGACCGCGGTGTTCAGGGCAGGGCTGGCGGAGCAACCGGTCAGCCCCAGGCGGTTGAAGCCCTGCATGACAGAGGACCCCTTCGCCACCGCCAGGGCGCCTTCGAATCCGCGCAGCGCGCCTTCCCGGAAGGCCTGCTCATTGAAGAACAGGGCGATGCCGATGCGGTTGTTCTCCTGGTCGTTGCCGGCGCAGTGCTTGATGCCGGCCACCACGCCCTTTTCTTCCATGGCCCGCACCTCGGGGATGGAGCAGAGGTAGTTCATGACGGCGTCCTCGGAATAGTATTCAAAGTTGCGTCCGCCAAAGGGGGTGCGGTGCAGGTTGCCGCCCGGGCTCCAGATCTCCATCAGCCCCAGATAAATGGCTTCCTCCGCCATCAGCGCGCCCCGGCTGGCGATCAGCTCCTTGTTGAAGGTGGCCGCCAGGGTGGTCTCGCAGGTGTAGCAGGTGGCCTCGGACTTGGTCTTGTACCTGCTCTTGTCGTAGGTGTTGTAAAGCCCGCCGATGCCGTCCGGCCCGTCGCCCACCTTTACCTCCGGCTTGCCGATGGTGTCGATGGCGGCGTTCCCGTCCATGTCCGGCAGGAGCGCGGCCAGTTCATCGATGGTCAGCTGGTTGAGGAATTCCTCCCAGATGGCCTCCTCGCCGTAGGCCACGCCGTAAAGCCCTGCCAGCTGCATGCCGGTGTTGGCCCCCTGGGTAAAGGAAGCGAGGCCCGGGGCGTTTTCCGCCTTCCGGTAGAGATACCCGTTGAGGGCCCGGATCATGGCATCGGTGCATTCCACCCGGGTGGGGCTGACCGGATAGGTGCCCTCCCAGTCGCTGCGGGAAAGGTAAGTGACCGCGCCGGGAATCCAGTAATTGAGGTCGCAGTCGTCAAAGCGGTTGGTGACCGGGGCGCCGGTGGCTGCGGAGGCTTTGTAGCGGTCCGCGTCCTGCTTTTCCTGCCAGACGAAGGCCTTGTCCCCGCTGCCCTGGGTGGGCGCCCCCGCGGTGTCCACCATCCCGGACGCCCCCTTCAGGGCCAGGATGTTGTTGAGGGCGTCATGGGCGCTTTCGCCGATGGCCACATAGTGGTCCCCTTCGCTCAGGTAATACCCTTTGAGATTCGTATAATCGTAGCTGGCCAGAAGGTACTTGTCGCAGACAATCGTCAGCGTCTGCTTTTCGCCCGGCTCAAGAAGCTTTGTCTTGTCGAAATCGAGCAGCTGAACGGCGGATTTTTCCACCCGGTTCTTTTGCTCATACGCTCCGTAGGGGGTCTGGGCATAGACCTGGACCACGCTCTTGCCGGCGGTGTCCCCGGTGTTTGCGACGGTGACGGTCACGGTCACGGCGGAATCGCTCACCTCCACCTTGTCCAGGGTTTGCTCAAAGGTGGTGTAGGACAGCCCGTAGCCGAACGGGTAGGTCACCTCGGCGGTGTAATTCCATTTTCCGCCGTTCGTGGAGCCGGCAGCGCTGTCCGCGTTGAAGCGCCCAAGCACCGCGTCCTCGTACCGGGTCTCGTAGTATTTGTAGCCCACGTAGATCCCTTCCGCTTGGACCGCGTAATAGGAAGCCTCGCCGGGCGTATCCGTGGATTGCTTCAGAACCTCCTCCAGGTTGCTCCAGGTCTGGTTGTTCCCGCTGTTGTTGACCGACGCCGGGGCGGACAGGGAATTGGCCGCGTAGGTGTCCGGCAGCCGCCCGGAGGGGTTGGCCGCCCCGGTCAGCAGATTGGCCACGCTGATGAAGCCCTTCTGCCCCGGACAGCCGATCCACAGGCAGGCGTCCACCCCGTATTCCTCCAGCCAGCCCAGCTCCATGGGGTTGCCGCTGTTGAGGAGCACGATGGTCTTTTTGAATTTCCCGCTGTCCCGGATCATGCGCAGAAGGTCTTTTTCATCCTGGTGCAGGGCCAGCTGGCTGATGCCCTCGGTGTCCTTCATGGTTAATTCGATGCCCTCGCCGCCTTCCCGGGCAAAAAGGACGATGGCCGCGTCGTTATAGTCGTTTTCCCAGGTGGCCCTGAGGTCGTCGGTGTAAAAACCGATCTTTTCCTCGCCCAGGGACCAGGGCAGCGGTTCGCCCGTCTGGGCGTTGACGCCGCCGCCGGCGCGGGAGGTCTTGCTTTTGCGGTAGGCCTTCAGCAGGGCCTCGTTCACCCGGAAGCCCGCTTCCTTCATGGCGCCGAACAGGTCGATGCCCTCCTTGCTGCTGTAGGCGGAGGAACCCGCGGAATTGTTCCGGTACAGCGGCTGCATCACCGCGTGGCCGAACAGGGTGACACTTCTTTCCTCCGGGGAAAGGGGAAGGGCCCGGTTCTCGTTGCGCAGGAGCACCATGCCTTCATTGCCCTCCGCGACGCACTGCGCATAGGTCGCTTCCATGAGCTGCTTGAGATTGTCCGCGCTCAATTCGCCAAAGGCGCTGGGAAACTGAATGGTGCTTCCTTCTCCAACCGAATCATCCTGCACCAGCATATGGGTGGAAATGCCCAGGTATCCGTTGATCGTTGTGGCATAGTTCATCGCGGTGGAATTCCCGATGATCGCAAAGCACAGAAAAAAGCAGAAAATCGAGGATAAGCCGGCCCAGATCCGCTTCCCCATGATGTGCCACCTCCTGATTCGAGGATTGTTCCTTTTTGCTGAGGATATCCTACCATGATCCGGCCGGCCGCAGGTCCTTTCCCGCATAAGTGGTCCGAATCATGGCATAAATGGTCGCTTTTTTTCTGCTTTCTGCCGGAATGTGTTCGCGCAAGGCGCCTTCCCAGGAGGGGAGGGGCCGTCCGGAAGGAAAACAGCGGTTGTCAAATCGGATTCTTTTGTTATAATGGGCTTATCCGTAACGGGGAGGTGAGGAATATGGTCCGGGTCGCTTTGGTGGAGGACGAAGACGCCAACGTTCATGAACTGATGAGGCATATCGACCATTTCAGCGCCCAAACGGGGGAAAAAATCGTATGCACCCGTTTTAAGGACGGGCTGGACTTTATCAGCGATTATTCCTTCTCCTTTGACATCGTTTTTATGGACATCCGCATGCCCCACCTGGACGGGATGGCCGCGGCCCGGAAGCTGCGGGCGATGGACCCGAACGTGGCGCTCATCTTTGTCACCAACCTGAAGCAGTACGCCATCCTCGGGTATGAGGTGAACGCGCTGGACTACGTGGTCAAGCCGCTGACCTATTACGATTTTGAAATGAAGTTCACCAAAGCCCTGCATTACGTGCGGGAGCATCAGGACAGCAGCACCTTTATCGACCTTGAGGACGGGAAAAAGAAGCTGCTCCTGTCCCAGATCTTTTTTATCGAAGTCCAGGGCCGGAAGCTGTTTTTCCATACGGAGGAGGGCTGCTTTGAAACCCGGGGGCAGCTGAGCGTCCTGGAGGCGCAATTGCAGGACCAGCATTTTATCCGCTGCGACAACAGCTACCTGATCAACCTGCGCCATGTGATGGAGATCCATAAAAACGACCTGCTGGTGGGCAACGAAAAGGTTCCCATCAGCAGGCGGAAAAAAGCGGAGGTCATGACTAAAATCGCCGAATACCTCAGCGGAGGGATAGCGTGAAGATGCTTGAAGCGGTCCTTACGATCCTCAACGGGTTTCACGTTCAGCTGGCCCTGGCGGTCCTTCTGTTCCGCAGGCAGCTGAAGCCCCGGTTCAACCGTCTGTTTTCGCTGCTGTTGCTGACGGGGTTCTGCGGGATTCCGTTTTTGCTCCAGCGGCTTTTTTACGGCAGCGCGGAAACCCCGCCCGCGCTGCCGGGCATCTGGGGGCAGAGCTATTACCTGCTGGCCATTGCCTTCGGGATTGTGTTCTGGTTTGCCTTCCGGTTTGAAAGCCGGACGGAATTCCTGTTCTATTACATCCCGGTCATCGTCATCCAGCACAGCCTGCACGACCTGAACAGCATCCTGGATCACCTTCTGCCCGCCCTGCCGGACCTGGGGCTGATGGCCCTGCATGTGGCGGTCATGCTGGCGCTGTATCTGGCCATGGACCTGCTGTTTGCCCGCCGGATTCCAGGCGGAAACGGGCTTAACGCGATCCAGAACAGCTACCTGATCCCGTTTACGTTTTTTTCAGCCTTCCTGGTGTACGGCCTGAGCGTATGGTCCAGGGCCAACGAGCCCTTCACCTACGGGGAATACCTGTTTGACCTGATCAGCTGTGTCCTTCTTTTGGTGGTGCACTTTGGCAAGTTCACCAAGAGCCGCCTGGAGAGGGAAAAGGAGGTCATCCTTCAGATCCTGCAGGGAGAACAGGAAAAGCACCAGCTTTCCAGACAGACCATCGAGATGATCAACCGCAAGACCCATGACCTGAAATACCAGATCGCATCCCTCCGGAACCTGAGCCGCTCTGAGCAGCTCAGCAGCCTTTCCCGGCTGGAAAACGCGGTGAATTTCTACGACAACACCCTGAAGACCAACAACGAGACCCTGGACGTGCTGCTGTATGAGCGCAGCTTTTCCTGGGAAAAGTACGGCATCCGCTTTACCTGCATCGCCGACGGGAGCAAGCTGGACTTTATGCTGCCCGAGGACATTTATGCCCTCTTTGGAAACGCCCTGGACAACGCCATCGAAAGCGTTCAAAGGATTTCGGATCCGGACAAGCGGGTCATCAGCCTGAACGTGGCCTCCAAGGGGAACATCGTGATCATCACGGTCTCCAATTATTTCAATGAGGATCTGCGCTTTGAAGGGGAATTGCCGGTCACCACAAAGCCCGACAAGGATTTCCACGGATATGGGATCAAAAGCATGCGGTTCATCGCCGAAAAATACGGGGGAACGATTTCGATCCAGCCGAGGGAGGACATTTTTACCCTGACGATGATGCTGCCCGTGCCGCCTGCGCAAAAGGACGAAAAGCCGCTGCCCGGCGGGGAAAAGCGGGACGGAGGGCCGGATGGACCGGATAAGGACCGGTAAGCGTACGGGCAGGAATAGAAAACAGAAAACGGAAAACAGAAACGGCCCTCCCTTTCGGGAGGGCCGCGTCATGCCGGGGAACGGGGTTATTTGTCGTAATTGACCACCAGGCTGAAGTCCGGGGCCTTGAGGCTGGCGCCGCCGATGAGGCCGCCGTCGATCTCGGGCTGGGCCATGAGGCCCTTGACGTTCTTGGGGTTCATGCTGCCGCCGTACTGGATGCGGACGGCGTCGGCCACGTCCTTGCCGTAGCGGCCGCAGATGGCCTTGCGGATAACGCCGATGGTCTCGTTGGCCTGCTCGTCGGTGGCGGTGAGGCCGGTACCGATGGCCCAGACGGGCTCGTAGGCGATGACGGCGTTCTTGACCTCTTCATCGGTCAGGCCGGTGAGGGCGATCAGGGTCTGATAGCTGACCAGGGGATCGGTGTAGCCGGCTTCGCGCTGCTCCCTGCGCTCGCCCACGCAGATGATGGGGGTGAGGCCGGCGGCCACGGCGGCTTTGACCCGCAGGTTGACCGTTTCGTCGGTTTCGCCGAAGTAGGTGCGGCGCTCGCTGTGGCCGATGATGACGTATTCCGCGCCGCATTCCTTGAGCATGGCCGCGCTGATTTCGCCCGTGTAGGCGCCGCTCTCCTTGAAGTGGACGTTCTGGGCGCCCACGTGGATGTTGGTGCCCTTCACCGCCTCGCAGACGGGCGCAAGATCGACGGCGGGGACGCAGACCACCACGGTGGCGGCGGCGTCCTTCACCAGGGGTTTGAGCTCCTCCACCAGGGCTTTGGCTTCGGAGGGGGTCTTGTTCATTTTCCAGTTTCCGGCAATGATCGGGGTGCGCATGGGAGGGTTCCTCCTTTGGTGATTTTTTGCCTTTCCTCAAAACGGAAGGCGTAAAGAAGCCTGCCGGGGAAGCCCCCGGCAGGACGGAACGCGTTGGAATCAGACCTTGTCGTTCAGGGCCGCGATGCCGGGCAGCTCCTTGCCTTCGAGGAATTCCAGGCTGGCGCCGCCGCCGGTGGAAACGTGGGTCACCTTATCGGCAAAGCCCATCTGGGTGATGGCCGCAGCGCTGTCGCCGCCGCCGATGATGGTGGTGCCGCCGTTGTTGGCCACGGCTTCAGCGATGCAGCGGGTGCCGACCGCGAAGGTGGGGAACTCGAACACGCCCATGGGGCCGTTCCAGACGATGGTCTTGGCGCGGCGGATCTCGTTGACGAAGATCTCGCGGGTGACCGGGCCGATGTCCAGGCCCTCAAAGCCGTCGGGGATCTCCTGGGAGTGGACGGTGATATGGAGGGCGTCGTTGGCGAACCTGTCACCGGCCTCGTTGTCCACGGGCAGGACGATGCGGACGCCCTTGTAGGCGGCGCGGGCCAGGATGTCCTTGGCCAGGTCCAGCTTGTCGTCTTCGCACAGGGAGTTGCCGATGCGGCCGCCCATGGCCTTCTGGAAGGTGTAGGCCATGCCGCCGCCGATGATCAGCACGTTGACCTTGGTGAGCAGGTTGTTGATGACGTTGATCTTGTCGGAGACCTTCGCGCCGCCCAGGATGGCCAGGAAGGGACGGGCGGGATCCGCCAGGGCGCCGCCCATGACCCGCAGTTCTTTTTCGATCAGGTAGCCGGCAACGCTGGGCAGGTAATGGGTCACGCCCTCGGTGGAGGCGTGGGCACGGTGAGCGGTGCCGAAGGCGTCATTGACGAACAGGTCGGCGTAGGAGGCCAGTTTCTTTGCAAAATCGGGATCGTTGGCTTCTTCTTCCTTGTGGAAGCGCAGGTTCTCAAGCAGGCAGACTTCGCCGTTCTGGAGGGAGGCGGTTACCCTGTCGGCATCCTCGCCGATCACGTCCTTGCACATTTTCACTTCCTGACCAAGGAGCTCGCCCAGACGGACGGCGACAGGCGCCAGGGAGTATTTGTCATTGAACTGTCCCTTGGGACGGCCCATGTGGCTGCAGAGGATCACCTTGGCGCCGTTCTTGACCAGATACTGGATGGTGGGCAGCGCGCCGATGATGCGGTTTTCATCGGTGATCTTCTTGTTGGCGTCCATGGGGACGTTGAAATCCACGCGCACCAGGACCCGTTTTCCCTGGACCTGTACATCTTCGATGGTCATCTTGTTGTAGTTCATGACGCATTCTCCTTACTCAAAATTATGTTGTGCCGGGAAGCATTGGGAATGTATTTCCGGGCCCTTTCGGGCCGTAGGAACGTAGGGAAGAGGGATTCAGGCCCCGCCCTCCAGAAGGGAGAGGATCTCGCCGGCGGCCGCTCCGTCGGTGACCAGGGCGTGGTAGCGGTTGGCGCGCAGGGCGGCGATGATGGCCCGGGCCTTGGAACTGCCGGCGGCGCAGGCGATCATACGGCGCTCCCCGCCCTCGGCCAGATCTCCGCCGGGGGTGGAGAGCCGGTGGATCAGACGGCCCTGCAGGTCGAAGAACGCGCCGAAGGCCTCGCCCTCGGCCCCGCCGGAAAGCAGTTTCCGGCAGGTTTCGGCGTCCAGGCCGCGCTTGGAGGCCATTTCGTCCGCCCGACCGATGCCGTGGATGGCCACGTCCGCCCGGCGGATCAGGTCCACGGTCCGTCGGACCTCGTCCATCTTGAGCATTTCCCGCAGGGTGTCGCCGTCCAGGTTGTCCGGCAGGTGGATCAGGCGGTACTGCCCGCCCAGACGCTCGGCGATCTCGGCGGCGATGACGCTGGCCTGCCCTTCCATGACGGATCCGATGCCGCCCCGCAGGGGCACCACCATCAGATGCGGAAAGCTGGCGGCAGGCAGGTTCCGGGCCACCTCGGCCATGGTGCTTCCGCCGCCTACGGCCAGGGTGGAGGAATCCGTGAGGGTCTCCACCAGGGTCTGCCCGGCGGCGCGGCACACCTCGCTGAGGATGCGCCCGTCCTCCTGGGCGTCCCCGCTGATGACGACGCACCTTGTCAGGTTCAGAAGCCGGGAGAGCCGCTCCTCCATGGAGGCAGGGGCAAACAGCCTCCGGGTCAGGCGGCGGGCCTCGGGGATCCAGGCCGCGGCATCCGGGGTGATCTTCATCCCGGTCCCGTCAAACTCCAGGAAGCCCTGGGCGCGAAGCTCTTCCGCCAGGGAGCGGATTTCCCGTTCGGTCAGGCCAAGACGGGATGCCAGGGCGCGTCTGCCCACGGGCTGGGTGTCCGCCACCTCGCACAGCACCCGCGCCAGACGGCCCAGGGCCAAGGTCCGCTCCGGACTGAGACGCTCAAGGAGCTTCAGAAAACCGGGAAAAGAGGCGTCTTCCTCCTTCCCGGGGGAAGGGAAGCCAAATGGCGATGACAAAGTCCGCTGCCTCCTTCCATTGGCCTTTTTCCGCCCGGGCGGGCGAAAAATGACCCACCTCCATTATACCATAAAAGGCCCGGAAAGGCAACGGTTTTCTCCAGGCGCGGCGCGGTCCGGAAGGGGCGTCAGCCGTCCATGTTGCCGCTCAGGGCCATCAGGGCGGTCAACGCGCAAAGGCCGGCGGTCTCGGTCCGAAGGATCCGGCGTCCCAGCGTCAGGGCCTTTCCTCCGGCGAGGCACAGGGCGTCTACCTCCTCCTCCGTCAGGCCGCCCTCGGGACCGATGACCAGGGCCAGGGAGACGGGACGGGACGCGAGGCCCCGCCAGAAGGCGGCGGGCCCGAAGCCTGACGCGTTCTCCCAGGGGATCAGGGCGCTGTCGAACCCGGACAGGCGCCTGACAAGGGCGTCAAAGGAGATGGGCGCCTCCACCTCCGGGGACAGGCCCCGGCCGGACTGCTTGGCCGCCTCCCGGGCGACCCGGTTCAGGCGTTCGGTTTTCCGGGGAACGCTTCCCTGATCCCACCGGGCCACGCACCGGGTCATGTTCACCGGCACGATGGCATTGACCCCCATTTCGGTGCATTTCTGGACGATCCATTCCATCTTGTCCCCTTTGGGCAGCCCCTGGAAAAGGGTCACCTTCAGGTCCGGCTCGGTGTCCGGCAGCGGGGAAACGAGGATAAAACGGTTCTCTTCATTGAAATGGGAC
Organism: uncultured Clostridia bacterium; assembly: GCA_946408995.1. Lineage (GTDB taxonomy): Bacteria > Bacillota > Clostridia > Christensenellales > Aristaeellaceae > RUG756. The sequence continues at coordinate 16,440 of CAMJUL010000041.1, forward strand.
AGGTACAGGCGTCCTTCCAGGTTCAGGGCGACCTCCTCCCCGACTCTCAGGCGAAGGACATCCCTGGCGTGATGCCATTCCTCGCTGTCCAGGCGGGCGGCAAGGGGATCCAAGGGATCCCGGAGGGCAAAAAAACGCTGCATGGCGTTCCTCCTGCGGGAAAATGGGGGCCGGAAACGGCTTATGGGGATATTGTACCCTGCCGGGCGCAGGCTGTAAAGGGAAAGACCGCGCAGGAAGAGAACGGGATTGCAAAGACCCTGAAACTTTGCTATAATGTTACAAAAATAAGAAGAAAGAGAGACGATTTTATGAAGAAATGGCTTCGGATCCTGGCGCTGCTGCTGACAGTGGGGCTGCTGACGGTCACTGCGGGCCTGGCCCAGCCCCTGTATACGGATGCCGGTCTCACCTGGGGAATGAGCCGGGAGGAAACGGTCCGGAAGGTGCAGGGCTTTGGGAAGACCGACGAGGTGGGGACTCCGGCGGCAGGGCGGGTCCTGGTGGTCCGGAATCTGGCTTTCTGCGGGTTCAGCATGGACGCCTGGTGCGCCTTTGAAAACGGCGTCCTGGAATCGGTGACCTACCTGCTGCCCGAAGGCTTTGCCCTGGACGGGGACAAGCTGACCCAGAGCCTCGGCCTGTTCGGGCAGCGGCTTTCTAACCTTCACGGGCAGGGCGCCCCCAACGGGGAGAACGCCCTGGTCTGGCAGACCGGCGCGTACCGCATCGAGGCGGGGATCGGGGATTATTCCTATTTAAATGGCATCCCGGGCGCGCAGATCGGCGTGCGCTATACCCGGCCGGCGGCCCAAGCCGCCCCGGCTGCCGGGGTTCCGCAGCCGGCCGCTTCCCAGGCCCCGGGGGCACAGCCTGCGGGAACGCCGGTCCCCGCGGCGGACGGGAGCGTCCTGATGACGGTCCAGGCCTCCGAGCGGATGGATTATGACCATACGAACGGCCAAAGCTGGAACCGCTCCTTTGCGGTGAATGGCGTCAAATTCTACGGGGAAACGACCCTCCGGGTCCGGGCGGGGGACGAATTGACCCTCTCAGCCACCGTGACGGACAGCGACAGCCGCCCGGATACGGAGACGGAAAGCATCACCCATACCGTGACGGAAGCGGACCTGACGGAAGGCTTTACCGAGGTGTTCCGGGTCCGGGTGACGGAAAACGAAGGGGTCCTGAGCGGGAAGGAAGCCCGGTTTGCGGTGACCTTCCGGTTTGTGACCCCCCAGGGGAAGGCAGCCCCCTATGTGGAAAAGACTGCGGTCCCGGCCCAGGCTCCCTCCGCTGCGCCGGAAAAGCCGGCGGTAAAGGAGGACGGAAGCGTGCTGATGACCGTCCGCGCCGCGGAAATGATGATGTACGACCACACCGGGGGCGAGAGGTGGAACCGCTCCTTCATGGTGGACAGCGAGAAGTTCTACGGGGAGACGCAGGTGTACGTCCGTCCCGGCCAGACCCTGACCCTGGCGGCCACGGTGACCGACAGCGACGCCAGGCCGGACTCCGCCTCCGGCAGCGTGGAGCATACCGTGACGGAGCAGGACCTGACGGAGGGCTTTACCGAAGAATTCAAGATCCTCGTGACCGAGAACGAGGGGCCCCGGGCGGGCAGGGAAGCCCGGTTCAGGATCACCTTTACCTTTGAACGCTGAACGGAGGGGAAAACATGAAGCGGACGCTTTGCCTGATCGCGGCGCTTGTGATGCTGCTGGCCCTGGGGGGAGGGGCGGCGGGGGAAAACGCCTACCTGATCGCGGATTCTTCCCAACGCCTGCTGACCGAGGGGGAACTGTGGGGCTGGAATTATGAGGCGCTCGGGTACATCTTCAACGAAATCTTCGCCCGCCACGGGTATGTGTTCACCCCCGGCGGCAGCTATGACCAGTATTTCCGCAGGCAGTCCTGGTACAGCCCCAACGCGGACAGCAGAAACGACCGGGCCTGCTACCCCTACTTGAGCAATCTGGAATGGAAGAACGTGAACCTGGTCAAGCAGATCCGCCAGACCATGCGGGACACCGGCAATTACAACCGGGGTGGAAAGAGCGTCTGGGACAATTATCAGGGGGGCTATGTGGACACCCTGAGCGGCTTTACCGGGGTGGGCCTGAAGGCGAACCAGACCCTGGCGGTTTACTCCGCCCCTTCTTATTCCGCCTGGCGCGGGGCCAACGGACGGGCCAGCGTGTCCACCAACGGACGCCTCTGGGCGGCCGGATACGAGAGGGGCTGGATGCTGGTCATGTATGAGACCAACCAGGGCGGGGTCCGCGTTGGCTATGTGAGCCGGTCTGAGCTGTCCGGCAAGGCGCCGGACCTTCCGGAACTGGGCTTTTCCTATGTGAGGGCGACGGTGCAGTACCCGGCGACCCTGACCGACGACCCCGCGCGGGTCACCACCGCCCTGCTCTCCCTGAACGCCGGGGACCAGGTGACCTTCCTGACCAATTTTTATAACCGCAGCGCCTGGGCCTATGTGGAGACGAACCTGTACGGGGAGACCGTGCGGGGCTTTCTCCCCGCGGACACCGTGGCCCTGACCGGCATGACGGATCTGGACCTGGCGGGGGATGGATACATCGGCGGGGACAAGTGAGGCGTCCAAGGGCTGTTGGGGACGGTGTTCCATCCCCGCGAAAGGAAGCGGGGATGGAACTTTTTTGAAGCGGCCGGTGAAAACCAAAAAAGCTCTTGCTTTTTTACGGGCGCTGTGGTAGAATCACTAATGCTTGTCAAAAGCAGTCCATGAATGGGAGGTGAAGGAATTGCCTAATATCCAGTCCGCCAAAAAGCGCGTGAAGGTGAACAAAACCAAAAATCTGCGGAATCGTATGGTGAAAACCGGCGTCAAGACCAGCCTGAAAAAGTTTAACGCTGCGCTGGCCGAGGGTGTGGAGCCTGCCGCCGCGCAACTGAGCGCCACCACCTCCGCTCTCGATAAAGCAGTGACCAAGGGCGTTATGCACAAGAACGCGGCCAACCGCAGGAAGGCCCGCCTGGCGAAAGCCATCAACAAGGCTGCCAACGCCTGACACGCGCAGGACAGCGCACATTCCCGCATGGCCTTTTGCCCTGCGGGATTTCTTCATTTAATAAGCTGAAACCGGAGGAAGCGCCATGGGAGCCGCTGACAAAAACAGGGAAGAACAGCGCAGGGAAAAGGACGGGATCACCTATTTTGATCGGGGGACCCTGACGGGCAGGGACGGAAGGCGGTACGACCGCTTTGCCATCCAGACCCATTTTATCGAGGTGGGGGAGGACCAGGCCGCCGTGGTGCGCAGGTATGTGCTGCCCCTTTACCAGCCGGGGGACGTGCTGGCCTTCGGCGCGAAGGTGATGGCCATGTGCACCGGAAACGTGCGCACCAAGGATCAGGTGAAGCCCGGGTTCTGGGCAAGGCTTTTGTCCCCCCACGCCAGCGAGACCACGGCCGGCATCGGCATGCACGACCCCTACAAGCTGCAGCTGGCCATTGATATGGTGGGGGCGCCCAAGGTGGTCTTCGCCTCGGTGGCCTCCGCGGTGACCAAGCTGTTCGGGGTCAAAGGGGTGTTCTACAAGATCGTGGGCAAAGGCGTGGCCGGCATCGACGGGTTCTATTACCGGTCTTCCTTCGACCGCTACAAGGACCTGGCCCTGATCAACAACGAAAACGCCGCGGAACTGTGCGACGCCCTTGAAAAGGCCACCGGGGTGCCTGTGGTGCTGATGGACGCCAACGACATCGACCAGAACCAGCTTGGCAAATGCGCCGACTTCCCGCTGACCGACGACCAGATCCAGGACGCCCTGAAGGACAATCCTTCCGGACAGGGCGGGGAATTGACCCCCCTGATCCTGATCCGGCCGCTGAAATAAAAACGCAGGAGCGCGCCAATCAAACAGCGCGCTCCTTTGCGTTGGGTCCTTACAGGGCGGCCCGGTCCGAAAGAAATTGGTCCGCGGCCCGGAGGATCCGCCGGTCGTCCTCATAGGTGAGCAGGCTCAGGGCCTCCTCCAGGGGGAGGAAACGGATGGAGGAGACCTCGGAAAGCTGCGCGACGGTCTCCCGGCTGGCGGTCTCCGCCACGAAAAAGACCACGTCCTTTACGCATCCGGGATAGGGACTGTAACGGATGGTCTCCCGGAAGCCCTCCAGGAAGGAAACCTGAAGGCCGGTTTCCTCCAGGATCTCCCTCCGGGCGGTCTCGGTTTCGGTTTCGGCGCCCTCCACATGGCCCTTGCACAGGCTGATGTGGCCCTGCCGCATGATCTCGACCAGGTACAGCCGGCGTCCGTTCTCCTGAAGGAAAACCGCCGCGCCGCAGCTTTTTTCGTACAACATGGATTCTGGATATCCTTTCGGGGGTTCCCGGAGGGGGATTGCCCCCGGCGGGAAGGATTTGAAAGCGTTTTCAGGCTACCATTATATACCTGAAAGACGATGGTTTCAAGGGAGCAAGGTGGAATGAAGCAAACGGGGAACGAGTTGTCCGGCCTTGGACAGTGCGCGCTGCTGGGCGGACTGTCGCTGGGCTGCGGAGTGCTGTCGCTGTTGTGGATGGCGGGAATGTGTTTTCCGGGCCTGGTCCTGGGGGCGGTCGGCTATGCCCGTCTCACCCGCCTGGGGAAAACGCCCCCCGGCGGCAAGGGCCTGAGGCGCGCCGCCCTGGCGTTGACCCTTTCCGGCGCCGGGGTCAGCCTGCTGGTGACGCTGGCGTTTACGGTACAGCTGACGGGCCGGGCCGGGACGGCCCTGTTCTAAAGGGACGGACATGGAAAACCGCTGATGGAGGAGGAGCGCCATGCGGGATGTGGTGATCCGCAATTGGGAGGAACTGCAGAGGACCATTTTTGAAGGGGTCTGGGACGACAGGGTGATGCGCTACCGGGCCAATTATGTTTACCGGGGCATGAGCCGGGCGGACTGGGGGCTGACCCCCTCTCTGAACCGGGCCTGCGCCCATGACCTGACGCTGGAAAAGCAGCTGCTCAGGAGCCTGAGGAAATACGGCTGCGCAGACCTGCCGCCGGACGCGACTGTCTGGCAGCTGCTGGTCATCGGACAGCAGTTCGGCCTGCCTACCCGCCTGCTGGACTGGACCTATTCCCCCCTGGTGGCGGCCCATTTTGCCACCGAGGACCAGACCCAGTACGACCGGGACGGGGTCATTTACTGCGCGAACGTGGAGGAGATGAACCGGAACCTGCCCCCGGTCTTCAGGGAAAGGCTGCTCAGGGAAAAAACCAACGTGTTCACCATGGAAATGATGGAACTGGCCGCCTCCACCCTGGAGAACCTCAAGCAGCAGGAGGTGCGGGGCTGTCCCTATGTGCTGTTTTTTGAACCGGCCAGCGTGGTGGACCGCATCGCCAATCAATACGCCCTGTTTTCGGTCTGCAGCGATGTGGAGACAGGGGTGGATACGGTGCCCTGGGCGGAAAGCTGCCTGAGGCGCATCATCATCCCGGCCATGGTCAAGCTGGAGATCCGGGACAAGCTGGATTACATCAACATTTCAGAGCGGATGATCTATCCGGGCCTGGACGGGATCTGCAAATGGATCACCCGGCGCTTTGCCGACCTGGGTCCCCGGTACAACGTCCGGCCCGGCGAACCGGAGGAGCGCTGAGAACGTTGCTGCGCAGCGGATGCGCGGCAGCTTTTTTTGCGTGAAAGGGCGGGGCTTTTCGCGCGGAAGGGCGCTTGACGACCGGACGGTCTTCCGCTAAGATGGGGTGCGGGACGGGACACCCCGCCCGTCGGAAACAAGCGAGGAAACGGCGCGGGGAAAGCCCGCGCCTCAAGGAGGAACCATCCATGTATCCCATTACGGTGGCGGCCCTGGGTACGGGGCTGGAGGAGGATCTGACCCTGGGGGCTGTAAAGGCGATGAAGAAGGCGGAAACGCTGATCCTGCGGACCGAAAAGTGCGGGGCCGCGGAATACCTGCGCAGGGAGGGGATCGCCTTTTCCACGCTGGACGACCTGTATGAATTGAGCGGGGATTTTGAGGAGCTGCACCGCCTGAGCGCCGAAAGAATATTGGCTGCGGCCGAAAAGGGCCCGGTCTGCTTTGCGGTGTTCGATCCGTCACAGGACGGAACGGTCCGCCTGATCCGGGAGAAGACGTCCCGGGTGATCCCGGGCGTTTCCCTGGGGCAGAAGGCGGTGGCGGCGGTGATTCCGGAGGGGGAGATCCGGATCTGCGCCGCCTCCGAGGTGCACACCTCCTCCAGCCAGGGCACCCTGTGCGTAACGGAAATCGATTCCCGTCTGGCGGCCGGGGAGGTCAAGGCCGCCCTGTCGGATGTGTACGGGGACGCTTCGCCGGTCCTCTTCTTCCCGCAGAACAGCCACGGGGAGGGAGAGCGTCCCTTCCTGAGGATGACGCTGGCAGACCTGGACCGGCAGAAGGACGCCTGCTACGGGCACCTGTGCGCGGCCGTACTTCCCCAAAGGTCCCTGACAGAAAAGGAACGGCATGATTTTGCCGATCTGGAGCAGGTCATGGACCTGCTCCGGGGGGAAGGGGGCTGCCCCTGGGACCGGGCCCAGACCCACGCTTCTCTTCGGCCCTACCTGGTGGAGGAGGCCTATGAGACGGCCGCCGCCATTGACGACGAGGACTGGGCCCATACCGCGGAGGAACTGGGAGACGTGCTTTTGCAGGTGGTCTTCCAGGCCAATATCGCCAAACAGTACGCCACCTTCGACCCCGGGGACATCCCCACCGCCATCGTCAACAAAATGATCCGCCGGCACCGGCACATCTTTGGGCAGGACGTATGCCGGGACGGCGAGGAGGTCTCCAGGAACTGGGAAAAGATCAAGCGGGAGGAACGGGGCTTTTCCACCGTGTCCGAGGCGATGCGGGATCTGCCAAGGAGTCTGCCGCCCCTGATGCGCGCGGAAAAGATCGTATCCCGCGCCGTGAAAGGCGGGGCGGACATCGGGGATCTGGCCGCAGCCGTCCATAGGGCCGGGGAGGCCCTGGAGGCCCTCGGGAAGGCGGAGACGCCGGAAGAAAAGGAAAGGCAGGTCCAAAGGGTGCTGTTCCTCGGCGCGGCGTGCGCACTGCTTTGCGGCGTGGAGAGCGAAACCGCCCTTCTGACCGCTTGCGACCACATGATCGACCGGTTTGAGGCCCTGGAGAAGTCCCCGGCCGTCCGGGAGGGCGGGAAGGCGGATTACGGGAAATGGCTGGACGAAGAATAAGGCGGCCCAAAGGGTCTTTTGCAGGCAAAGGAAGAACAAATCAAAGCGCGGCACCCGGGAAGGGTGCCGCGCTTTGATAAAAATAGAAAAAAAGGGAAATTTCATCCCAAAACAGGTTGACAGGACAGGAGCCGAGAGTTATAATTAAGCTAACAAACAGTGGTTTGTTAGCTTAATACGTTAAGGAGGAGAAAACATGAAGAAGTTTCTGGCCATCCTGATGAGCATCTGCCTTTTGGCGGGCATGGCATCCTTCGCGACTGCGGAGCAGACCCTGCCGACCTTTGACCAGCTGGTGTACGGAGAAAACAGCGACCTGACCGCGACCATCCGCTTTGCTTATCACCGCACGGACATCCCGGAAAAGCTCAACGGATATGTGGCGGAATTCCAGAAGACCTATCCCAATGTGAAAGTGGAATACGACCTGGTGACCGACTATGCCGAAAACGCGCTGCTGCGCGTGGGCACCAATGACTGGACCATCATGGGCATTCCCACGGTGGACAAGGATGAGCTTTCCACCTATTTCGTTCCCTACGGCACAGTGGAAGCGCTGAGCGAAAAGTACAATTTCGTGGACGCCTGGGCCTATGACGGCACCGTCTATGGCATCCCCTCCACGGGCAATGCCCAGGGCATCGTGTACAACAAGGCTGTGTTTGAGAAGGCCGGCGTGACCGAGCTGCCCAAGACTCCCGATGAATTCATCGCTGCCCTGAAGGCCATCAAGGAGAACACCGACGCCATCCCGCTGTATACCAACTACGCCGCGGGCTGGACCATGGGCGCCTGGGACGCCTATATCGGTGGTTCCGCCACCGGGGATGCCGCGTATATGGCGCAGGTGCTCCCCCACAAGGCCAATCCCTTCACGGACAACGGCGACGGCACCGGTCCCTATGCGGTCTACAAGATCCTGTTTGACGCGGTGAAGGAAGGCCTGATCGAAGATGACTTTACCACCACCGACTGGGAAGGCTGCAAGCCGATGATCAACAACGGCCAGATCGGCTGCATGGTCCTGGGCTCCTGGGCGTTCACCCAGATGCGGGACGCGGGCGAGCATGGGGATGATATCGGTTACATGTCCTTCCCCATCACCGTGAACGGCAAGCAGTATGCTTCCGCCGGCGCAGACTACTGCTTCGGCATCAACGTGCAGGCGACCTATGAGGAGAAGCTGGCTTCCATGTACTACGTCAAGTACCTGACCGAGCAGAGCGGCTTCGCCTACAGCGAGGGCGGCGTGCCCATCGACAAGAACGGCGAATATCCGGATCTGTACGCGGCTTTCGCGGGCATCGAATTCGTGGCGGATGCGCCTGCCCTGCCCGGGGAGGAGAGCCTGCTGAACGAACTGAACGCGGAAAGCGAACTGGCCATCAACGCCGGCGGCAACACCAAGATCCAGCAGATCGTGGAGCATGCCTTCAACGGCACCAAGGATTTCGATGAGATCATGACCGAATGGAACGAAGCCTGGACCGCGGCCCAGGAGGACAAGGGCGTAGAGGTCCGTTGAGTCAGGCGTATCCAGACGGAACAGATCCCTTAGGAGACTGATCCCGGGGGCTGCCGGAGGTTCCGGCAGCCCCTTTCAGATAAGGAGGTGTCCCCACGTGAGCAGCGCCGCAGCTCCCAGCCTGCGCCAGCGCAAAAAGAAACGGGACTGGCAGAAGATCCTTCTGATCGTGACGTTTTCCGTGGTCCCGCTGCTTTTGCTGTTCCTGTTTACCTACTATCCGTTCATCAAGATGATCCGCTTCAGCTTTTTCGATATGAGCTATACCAAAAACAGGGGGTTCGTCGGGCTGAAGAACTATGCGAAGATCTTCTCCAAGGATGAATACGTGGGCGCCATGCTGCTGAGCCTGTATTATATGGCCGGCGCCGTGGTGCAATTGTCCCTTGCGCTGTTCTTTGCCACCCTTCTTTCCTCCGGGATGCGGGGGAACGGGCTGTTCAAGGGGATCCTGTTTTTTCCCTTCCTGGTGAACGGCATCGCCATCGGATACATCTTCAAGTTTTTCTATACCCGCGGATTCGTATTGGACACGGTGCTGCAGAGCATCGGCATCCCCTTGGAAGCGCTCCCCTACTGGCTGAGGGACCAGAGCGTCAACAACTGGTCGCTGGTATTCACTTCCGTCTGGAAGTACTGCGGGCAGAACATGGTGCTGTTCATCGGCGCCATCGCCTCCATCGATCCCACCCTGTATGAAGCGGCCACCATCGACGGCGCCAACAAATGGCAGCAGTTCAAGGCCATCATCCTGCCCGGGATCAAGACGGTGTTCATGCTGAACCTGATCCTGTCCATCACCGGCTCCCTTTCCGCCTTCGAACCGGCCTACGTGGTGGGCAGCATGGGGGCCAACGGCACGGCGACCTTCTTCATCAAGATCCACCAGATGGCGCATGTGAACAACAAGGTGGGCATGGCCTGCGCCATGGCCATGGTGCTGATGTTCCTGATCCTGATCTTTACGGTGGCCCAGCGGCTGTTCTTCCGTTATGTGATGAAGGATTCCGAGAACACCTTCAACGGGAAGGCCAACAAGGCCAAGGCCCTGTGGTAAGGAGGGGAAAGCATGACTACGATCCGGAATACGTCCGACAGCCTCCGTCAGAACCAGACGGCGGTGGTCAAAAAGACCGTGCTGCGGGCCCTGTCCTACCTGGCGGTGATCCTGGCCTGCTTTATCGCGCTGCTGCCGGTGGTGTCGGCCTTTACGGTCTCCTTCAAGACGGCGGAGGAATATGGCACCACCAACGCCATGGCCTTGCCCCGCAGCTTTCTGAACCTGGAGAATTACCGGCAGGTGTGGGAGGGCAACCAGCCCAGCCAGAGCCTGCTCAGGGCCTTTGCCACCTCCGGGCTGGTGGTGATCATCGTGGTGTCCGTCTCCGTGATGATGGGGTCCATGCTGGGATATGTGCTCAACCGCTTCCGTTTTCCCGGAAACGGGCTGATCCGGAACCTGTTCCTGATCGCCACCCTGATCCCGGGGATCGCCATGCAGGTGACCACCTATCAGATCATGACGGACATGAAGCTGGTCAACACCCTGCACGGATACATCATCCTGATGTCCGGCACGGATGTGATCTCCATCTATATTTTCCTGCAGTTCTTTGAGAACCTGGACACCGCGTTGGATGAATCGGCCGTCCTGGAGGGCTGTACATATTTCGGCGTCTTCTTCAGGATCCTGCTACCGCTGACCCGGCCGGCCATCGTCACGGTGGCGGTGCTCAAAGGCGTGGGGGTGTACAATGAGTATTACAACGCCAACCTGTACCTGAATTCCGGGAAGTTCTACACGGTCTCCACGGCGCTGTACTCTTTCTCCGGCCCCTACAAGTCCCAGTTCAACATCATCTGCGCGGGGGTGCTGCTGACCCTTCTGCCTCCGCTGATCCTGTTCCTGTTCTTCCAGAAGCAGGTATATGCCGGCCTGGCCTCCGGATCGGTCAAGGGCTGATGGGAGCGCCGCCTCCGGGACGGCGGGAGGAAAAGGAGGAAAGGCGCCATGAGCAAGCCAACGATGCGCGAGATCGGCAAAGCGGTGGGTGTCAGTGCGGTCACGGTCTCCAAAGCCATGTCCGGGAAGCCGGGCGTCAGCGACGAGGTCCGTGAAAAGATCCGTTCTGTAGCGGATGAGATGGGATATGCCTACCCTTCCCAGGGGAAGAAACTGGATATCGGCATCCTTGTACCGGAGCATTTCTTCGAAAGAGAATCCTTCTATTCCGCCATGTACCGGATGCTGGTCAAAAAACTGGCCGACAGAGGACATTTCGGCCTGCTGGAACTGCTGAGCAGGGAAACGGAAAAAGCGCTGGCCCTGCCGAAACTGATGGAGAGCCGGAAAGCGGACGGGCTGATCCTGCTGGGAGAGCCCGACAAGGCCTATTACCGGAAGATGGCCCGGGAAGGGATCCCGGTGATCTTCCTGGATTTTTACGACGAGCAGGGCAGCGCGGATGCCATCGTGGGGGACAACGCCTACGGGGAATACCGCCTGACCAGCCACCTGATCAAGAACGGCCATACCCGCATCGGCTTTGTGGGCAATTACCGGGCCACCAGCAGCATCATGGACCGGTACCTGGGCTATTACCGGGCCATGCTCAGCCATGATCTGCCCATTCGGGAGGACTGGATCCTGAAGGACCGGGACGATGAAGGGATCCTCCGGGAGCTGGAGCTGCCGTGCGAGATGCCCACCGCCTTCGTCTGCAACTGCGACCTGGTGGCCCAGAAACTGATCCGCCTGCTGACGGAGAAGGGGTACCGGGTCCCGGAGGATGTGTCCATCACCGGGTACGACGATTTCTATTCGGGCCTTGAGGCCGGACCGGAACTGAGCACCTTCCGGGTGGATACCGGGGGGATGATCGATGAGGCGGTCCATCTGATGGAGGCGCGCTGCGCCGGATTGAAAAAGCCCTTCGGGCGGACAGTGATCAGCGGGGAGCCGGTCTACCGGGCCTCTGAGAGGCCTTTGAAAAGCCCTGTGGAGGGCTGAGCACGGCGCGAAAGGACGGCGGGTTTCCGCCGTCCTTCGCGCTGTTGGGCCTTGGAGGGGGCGAAGATCCGGAGTGTTTGACAAACAGGCGGAACTCTTTTAAAATGGAGAGAAAGCATCGTCCTGACGGACGGGAAGGAGAAATGCCATGCGCAAACTGCCCATGATCCGCACCCCGGTCTCTGCGCTGGTGATGGTGCTGGGCTTTGCGGTGTGCTCGGGGCTGTGCCTGGACCCCTTGACCATGCCCACGGGGCTGATGATCCTGTACCTGGCGGGGCCCTTTATGCTGCCCATGGCGCTTTTGCTCTCTGGATGGCTGCCCGCCTGGGTCTGCCTTGGGATCAGCGCGGGGGGGCTCCTGATGCTGTTCGGTCTGCCCGGCCTTGCGGTCGGGCTGGTGTACCTGGCCCCGATGCTGATCCTGTTCCACGTGCTGTGCGCGGTGAAGTCCCGGTTTTTGACCGTGCTGTTTTCGGCCGTGGGGGTGCTGATCCTCTCCCAGACCGCGCTGTATGTCTGGGTCCAGCTGATCCATGAGCGGCAGGCTTTCCAAAGGGCCGCCGGTGCCATGACGGACTGGTTCCTTGCCCATCCGGAGCAGGGGGACCTGCTTTTGTATGTGTTCAATACCTCCGGGCTGCTTCCCCTGTCCGCTTCCTTTGAGGGGACGGGGGTGATAAACGGCACCCGGCTGACCGAAGCGGCCAGGCTGGACCTGCTGGGCACGCTGTCGGCCATGGTCATCCAGACCCTGGACCAGATGGCCACGTCTCTGGTGGTGGGCATGAGCCTGTATCTGGGCACCCTGGCGTCCTTCCTGCCGGAAAGGGCGGCCTCCGCCTTCCAGAGAAGGCGCGCGCGCCTTGGGGACCGTGAGGAGACCAACCCGCCGATCCCCCTGGAGCCGGCTCCGCCGCTTCACACCTGGCACTTGCCAAGGGGCTGGGGCTGGAAGGTCGGGATCCTCGCGGCGGGATACCTTTTGCAGGCTGTTTCCTCGGGACCGGTGCGGCTGCTGGGACGCATCTTTTTTGAGGTGTTCGCGGCGGTGTACTCGGTGCAGGGCGTGGCGCTGATCAATTACCTGCAGGTGGCCCGCGGCAGCCGCAAGGGCTGGCGCATCGCCGTGCCGCTGCTGGTTTGCGCCATCGCCCCCCGGGCCCTGTACATCGTGGGGGTGTTTGACCAGCTGCTGGATCCAAGGCACCTGAGACCCCGGGAGGGGCAGAAGGAGATCTGAAAGCGCCGGGGAGCGGCTGTGCGGCCCTCCCTGACAAATCGAACGAAAGGCGGCTCCGGGGAGACCCGCGGCCGGAAGGTGAACGGAATGAAGGTCATTATGCTGGCGGATGTCAAGAGCATCGGCAAAAAAGACGAGATCGTCAACGTATCGGACGGGTATGCCCGCAACTTCCTCTTCCCGCGGAAACTGGCGGTCGAGGCGACGCCCGGCGCCTCCAAGGAAGTGGAACGCAAGCGGGCGGCGGAGCGGCAAAGGGAGATGGAACGCCGCGCCGAGGCGGAAAAACGCGCCGGCGCCCTGCGTGGCAAGGTGATCCTGGTGCAGACCCGCTGCGGCAGCCAGGGCAGGCTGTACGGAAGCGTGACCAGCGCCGAGGTTGCCCAGTCGCTGAAGAATCAGTACCAGGTGGACGTGGACAAACGCAAGATCGAGCTGGAGGAGGCCATCCGTACGGTCGGGGAGTACCCGGTAACGGTCCGGCTTTACCCGGAGGTCACGGCGAAAATGACCATCCGGGTGCAGCCAAGCGAAAAATGAGGCGGACATTGAAGGGATAGAACCATGAGTGAAAGTGTCCTTGGGCCCCAGCTGCCCCAGAGCCTGGACGCGGAAAGGTCCGTCCTGGGCGCCATGATGCAGGACGAAAAGGCCCTGAACATTGCCGCAGAATCCCTGAAGGCGTCGGATTTCTTTCTGCCTGCCCACAGGGAGATTTTTTCCGCTGCCCTGACGGTGATGAAAAACGGCATGGCGGTGGACCTGGTGACCCTGGAGGCCGAGCTTCTCAGGCGCGGCACCCTGGTGGGGGTCGGCGGCACGGACTATCTGATCGATCTGGGCGGCATGGTGCCGGTCCTGTCCAACGTGCGGCATTACGTGCGCCTGGTGCTTGAAAAAAGCACCCTGCGCCAGCTGGCCGCGGCGGGCAATGAGATCAGCAAAATGGCGGTGGACCAGGAGGATGATCTTCAGACCGTCCTGAACAAAAGCGAAAAATCCATCTTTGACATCGTCATGCGCAGGACCGGAGCGGAAAGCCTGGAGAGCATTTCCACGGTGCTGCAGAGGACCTATGCCCTGGTGTCGGAATACGCCCGCTCCAAGGGCGGCGTGACCGGCGTGGCTACGGGCTATTACGACCTGGACAACCTTCTGACGGGCCTGCACGGGGGCGAACTGATCCTGATCGGCGCCAGGCCCTCCATGGGCAAGACCTCCTTTGCCGTCAACATCGCCACCCACGCGGCGTTGAACCAGAAGAAGGTGGCCATCTTTTCCCTGGAAATGCCGCGGGAACAGATCGCCCTGCGCATGCTGTGCGGGGACGCCCGGGTGAACATGCAGAATGTGCGTCAGGGCCGCCTCAGGGACGAGGAATACGTGCGCCTGGCCCGTTCCCTGGGCCCGCTGAGCCGGTCCGGCGTTTTTATTGACGACACGGCGGGCATTAGCCCTACCCAGCTCAGGTCCAGGTGCAGGCAGATGATGATGGAAAACGGCCTGGACCTGATCGTGATCGACTACCTGCAATTGATGAGCGCGGACGGCCGGGTGGAGAGCCGTCAGCTGGAGGTCAGCGAGATCAGCCGGGGCCTGAAGGCCATCGCGCTGGAACTGAAGGTGCCGCTGATTGCCTGTGCGCAGCTGAGCCGCGCCAACACCCAGCGCGCCGTCAAAAAGCCCATGCTTTCGGACCTTCGCGATTCGGGCTCCATTGAGCAGGACGCGGACGTGGTCATGTTCCTGCACCGGGATTCCTATTATGACGATACGGTGGAGGAAAAAAACGTGGCGGATGTCATCGTCGCCAAGCAGAGGAACGGCCCGCTGGGGACGATCCGGATGGCCTGGAACGCCGAATGCACGCTCTTTGAGAATCTGGCCGGCGGAGGCCTGGTCAGCGATTGATGATTGTGCCCCTGAGGAAAGGAAGGAACATGCAGAACACGGTAGCGAGTCTTGTGAAGGACATGCGGTTTGAAGGCGTGCTTCTGGTCAAATCGGCCGACCAGAAGATCAGCAACGGGAACGGGAAAAAGTACCTGGACGTGACTTTGGGAGACCGGACGGGGGAAATGAACGGAAAGATGTGGGATCAGAACGCCCTTCCGCCGGCCGCCGGCACGCCGGTCAGCGTTTCGGCCCTGGTGCAGGAGTACAACGGACGCCTGCAATTGCGTGTGGAACGCATGGTCCCCGTGCCCGAGGGGCAGGCGGATATGAGCCTTTTGGTGCGCACCGCCCCGGAGGATGCCGGGAGCATGTACCGGGAGATCCTTGAGACGGCCGAGGGAATGCGGTGGCAGGAGATCCGCGCCCTGACATTGGCCATGCTCCGCCGGGCGGGGGAAAAGCTGAAATGGTATCCCGCGGCCCAACGGGTGCATCACGCGGAGAGGAGCGGCCTTCTGCACCATACGGTGACCATGCTCCGGGCCGCCAAGGCCCTGGAGGAGGTCTATCCGGACTTGAACCGGGATCTTCTGAACGCGGGCGTGATCGTCCACGACCTTGGAAAGATCCGGGAAATGACCGCCGACGAAAGCGGAGCAGTGGGGGATTACAGCGACAACGGCCTTTTGCTTGGCCACCTGGTGGAAGGGGTCGCCATGATCCGTGAGTGTGCCAGGGAGGAAGGAATCGAGGGGGAAAGCGTCCTGCTGCTCTGCCACATGATGATCTCCCACCATGGCCAGGCGGAATTCGGCAGCCCGAAGCCGCCCATGTTCCCGGAGGCGGAGGCCCTTCACATGATCGACGACCTGGACGCCAAGATGAACGCCATGTTCAATGCCCGGGAGCGGACCCCGGTAGGGGTGTTTTCGGAAAAGATCTGGTCCCTGGACCGCAGATTGTATCATCCCCGCTATCCCGGGGACGATTCGGGGGCGTCCGTGACCGCGGACGGAAAGGGACCTGCTTTGAAGACTGCCGGGCAGGATCCGGACGGGCCTGCTTCCATGGAAGCCCTTGAAAGGCTCCGCGCCGCCTTCGGCGGAGGACAGTGACGGCATCCCGGGGTCCCGATGACATCAAGTTGTAACAGAAAGATTTGATTTTTTTAAAAATGCTTGACGAATCTTTTCATAATTGTTACAATAAGATTAACAGCGAAGTTCTGTCTTTTTTCGGTAAGGATTTTTACGGGACGGAGGGGCCGGCGGGATTCCGACGGGCCCACGCTGATTGATTCGGGAGCCGATGGGGGGCTTGCAGCCATGTTTGATCGTTCCATCAGACGCAGAATCCTTTTTGCGTTATCCTTGCTTGGGGTGATGCTGCTTTTGTGCGCCTGTGCTCAGGATCCCGGCACTGCCGGCCTGATCACCGCAGTGCCGACGCAAAACTCGCCTTTGGAGGTGACGTCGGCGCCGAACCCGACGCAGGATTTCATGGCCGGTCTGCCGGAGGGCTATGACCCGGCCAGCGAGGAGGGCGGCGAGGAATACGACGGGGGGTCCTATGACGAAATGGGGCGCTCGATTTACGCCGGAGCCACGCCGATCCCCCTGGATCCCATCGACATGCCCACGGCCACGCCGCGTCCGGAGCTGACCTTCAATTACGTGGAGTATGACGCCTCCTCCATCGGGCTCAAGTTTGAGATCCCCTATGACTGGACGGTCAGTGACAACGGGTCCGGGACCATCGTGTTCACCGATCCGAACACCTATGACAACGTCAACGCGTCGCTGACGGTCTCGGTGACGACGGTCGCCTCCAGCTACAGTCTGAACGAATTGAAGACGGACCTGGAGAACGAGCTTGCCGCCATCGGTCAGTACAATTATACCACCTGGAGCCCCACCCCCCTGGAGGAGAGGACCCTGGTGAGCGCCGACGGCTTTTATTCCAGCTACCGCGGCGTTCTGTATGACGGGACCATCGTACGCGGCCGGGTCCATATGGCGCTGATGCTTGGCAACCGGCGCCTCACCGTGACCCTTAACTGTCCCGGCTGGTTCAACTCCAGCTATACCAAGGTGTATACCAATTTCCGCAACACCGTGGCCCTGACCAACTGATCCCCGGCCCGGAGACGGATGAAACGGAGCCGATGCGCCGGCAGCGGCTCCGTCTTTTCGTGTCCCGTATGTATCTGCGCGCCTCCCTCAGGCGCGCCGGCCGCCGGGCGGCCCTTCCCGGGAAGGGGGAGCGCGTCCGGCAGAAAGGAAAACGCCTTTGACAAGCTCATCCAGATTTGCCTTGTTTGTGGACCTTGAGAACTGCGGCGCCAAGGCCTCCACCCTTTTGAACATCCTTGAAAAGGTGAAGATCCGGGGGGACATCCTCCTGGGGAAGGTGTACGGCTATACGGACCGTTTCAGCGACCTGAAGGAGATCCTTTTGTCCAACACCTTTACGGTGGTGCCGTCCCTCAGGTATGGCATCAGCCAGAAAAACAACGCCGACATCCTCCTGGTCATCGACGCCCTGGAGGTGGCATATACCAATCCGCTGATCGATTCCTTCTGCATCGTGTCTGGCGACAGCGATTATACCCCGCTGGTGGGCCGCCTCAAGTCCATGGGCAAATTCGTCCTGGGCATGTCCCGAAGCGAGGTGGCCTCTTCCATTTTCATCAATGCCTGCAACGAATTCCAGTTCCTGGAAAGCGTAAACTCCGCCACCCGGTCCGCCCGGCCCCGCAAGGGCAAGGGGGACAAGGACGATCCCCTGGACGAGGCAGGGCTCAACAAGCTGCTGGAGAGCATCCTGGCCGAACAGGACGCGGACGAGATGTACGCCAGCGAGCTCAAGGGCGTCCTGCTGCGCTTGAGGCCCGATTTCAACGAAAAGACCTACGGGAGCGCCGGGTTCGGAAAGCTGCTCAACAAGCTGAGCGAAAAATACGGCACCCTGAAGATCGTCAACGAGAACAACAACGTCCTGGTCTCCCTTTCCACAGACCAGACCACCAACGGGGACGCGCCCCAGATGACGAACGAGAACTGGAAGAAGATCTTCTCCGAGCAGCTCAGGCATTACAAGGACGACGGTTTCGCCCGGGTGAATCCTTCCATCCTCAAGGCGGATATCCAGTCCGAGTACCCGGATTATTCCGAAAAAAGCATCGGCTTCAAGCGGTTTTCCGACGTGCTCAAGCAGCTGGAGAAGGACGGCCTTCTGAAACTGGAAATGGACGGGCAGAACAACCTGCTGATCCGCATGCTGTAAGGCCCTTCGACAAAAAAAGCGTTCCTCCGGGACAGCCCCGGGAAGAACGCTGCGGAGGAAAAAAACATGGACATCGAGATCACGCGCGAAACGACCATCGGGGATGTGCTTGAGGCGGGCCGCGGCGCCAAGGAGATCCTGACAAGCTTTGGCATGCACTGCTTTGGCTGTCCCTACTCCCTGATGGAGACCCTGGAGGACGCCTGCGCGGTCCACGGCGCCAACGTGGACGAGCTGGTGGATCAGCTCAACGCCTATCTGATCGAAAAAGAGGAAAAAGCGCAGAACCTTTGACCGGCGCGGCCGGGATGGAAAGGGGCTGTTGCACAACCCCAGCAACAAAAAATGGAGCTATCGACCACTGAGG
>CAMJUL010000042.1 GCA_946408995.1 uncultured Clostridia bacterium
ATTCTACAACAAAATGGAGCTTTCTTCCACCTCCTCAGTGGTCGATAGCTCCTTTATTTGTTGCTGGGGTTGTGCAACAGCCCCTTGATTGGAGAGGCAGAAACGCTTCAGGCCGTCAGCGGACAGAAAAGACGATTTCCACTGTGGCGGAAACCGAGATGCCACCGCCAAGAAGAACGGTGGAGGCTTCTTCCACCATGCCCTTCGCGTCTGCAGCAAGGGCGTAGCTCCGGGGGGAAACCGCGCCGGCCTGGGGCATCGTGACCGACTGGATCCCGGAAATCTCAAGGCCCAGCGCCGCGCAGAGGGTGTCCGCCTTGGCCCGGGCGTCCTGGCAGGCCAGCGTCAGGGCCTGGGTGTAGGCGCTGTCGGTTTTTCCGGAGTGGAAGGTCAGGCCGTTCATCTGGTTGGCACCGGCTTCGATGGCCCGGTCGATCAGGCTGCCGGCGGTTTCAAGGTTCCGTACCGTTACATTCAGGGTGTTGCTGACGTGGTAAACGGGGGAAGCGGTCTGGGTACCGTCCGGCAAGGAATCGTACCTGTAGGAGGAATAGATGTTGAACTGGCCCGTTTCCAGGTCTTGCTCCAGGCAGCCCGCGTCTTTGAGGGCTTCCAGCACCCGCTCCATCCGCTGGGCGTTTTCCTTTTGCGCCAGGGCCACGTCGGCATGCTCGGTCTCAACGCCAATGGAGAGAAGGGCGTACTCCGCCTCCAAACGCACCTCGGCGGAACCCCGGACGGTCAGGCAGGAAGCGTCTTGCGCATGGGCGGCGCCCCCCCACAGGAGCAGGCAGAACAGGCACAGAAGAGAAAAGGTCTTTTTCATGGGAACTCCTTTCTTCGCGGCGGGAAGGGATCTTTTGCGGCCGTTGCCGCTATTGTACGGCAGAGCGGCGAGGCTTTCAAGGGAGTTGGCCGGCTGGAAATGTAAATCTTCCGGGCGGGCAAAGCGTAACGGGAAAAGAGAAAGCATTCCGTTTGGATTGACATTGACAGGCGCTTTTCTTATAATATGCAAGGTACTAAACGGCGGTGACGGGCGGTGCCCGTACCGGAACAGGGGGAAACGGAATGAAGGTTTTGCTGACGGGCGGGGCCGGGTTCATCGGCTCTCATACAGCGGTAGCTCTTTTGGAAGCGGGGCATGAAATTGTCGCCCTGGACAATCTGTACAACTCGTCGCCGGAAGCGCTGAAACGGGTGGAAGAAATCACGGGGAAAAAGGCGCCGCTGGTGGTGGGCGACTGCACCGACGAAAAGGACCTTCGGAAGGTATTTGAACAGTACGGTCACATTGACGCCGTGGTCCATTTCGCGGGCCTCAAGGCGGTAGGGGAATCGGTGCAAAAGCCGCTGGATTATTATCAGAACAATCTGGACTCCACCTTTACCCTTCTGAGGGTCATGAGGATGTATGGCTGCCATGCCCTGGTGTTTTCCTCCTCCGCGACCGTGTATGGGACCAACCAGGAGATGCCTCTGCGGGAGGATTTCCCGACCGGCTGCACCAGCCCTTATGGCTGGACCAAATGGATGAACGAGCAGGTCCTGACGGACTGCGCCCACGCGGATGAGAAGCTGAAGGTGGTCCTGCTCAGGTATTTCAATCCCATCGGCGCCCATGAGAGCGGCAGGATCGGCGAGGATCCAGCGGGGATTCCCAACAACCTGATGCCCTTTATCTGCCAGGTGGCTTCCGGGAAACTGGATCATCTGAACGTGTTCGGCAGCGATTATCCCACCCCGGACGGCACGGGGGTCCGGGATTATATCCATGTGTGCGACCTGGCCGAAGGCCATGTGGCCGCTCTGGAATACGCCATGGGCCACGCGGGCGTGGAGATCATCAACCTGGGCACGGGGGAAGGGTACAGCGTACTGGACATCGTGCATACCTTTGAACGGGTGAACGGACTCAAATTGCCGTATCAGATTACGGCCAGGAGGCCGGGCGACGTCGCCATCTGCTATTCGGACGTCACCAAGGCCGAGAGGCTTCTGCACTGGCACGCCAAGCGGAATCTGGAGGCCATGTGCAGGGATTCCTGGAACTGGCAGAAACACAATCCCCAAGGGTACGGGAAATAATACAGGGCATTCAGCCGGGGCTGAATGGTTGAACGGAGCAGGAAAAAAGACGTGTTCTTTCACAATGCTCCGTTTTTTGCTGAAAACGGGGAGAGGACGGCTCCCCCGCAGGCCCGGGCCGGAGAGAAAGGAAACAAGACCGATGCTTCAATTTATGGACGCCCATTGCCACCTGGAGGACGAGCGATTTGATGAGGACCGGGACGGGGCGATCGAACGGATGCTTCAGGCGGGGGTCGTGGGCTGCGTGGACTGCGGCAGCGACCTTGAAAGCTCCCAAAGGGTACTGGAACTGAGCAGGCTCCATCCCATGATCCACGCGGCCTGCGGGGTGCATCCCCACGAAGCCCAAAGGGCGGGGGAAGAGGCGCTTGCGGCGCTGGGGGAACTGCTGCGGGAGCCTGAGGTGTGCGCCCTTGGGGAGATCGGCCTGGATTATTATTATGACGGGGATTACCGGGAGACCCAAAAAAAGGTTCTGAGGGATCAAATGCAGCTTGCCCTTGAAAGGGACCTGCCGGTGGTCTTCCACATCCGGGACGCCCATGGGGACATGCTGGAGATCCTCAGGGGGATGAATAAGCGTCCGACGGGGGTCGTACACTGCTTTTCCGGCTCGGCGGAGACGGCCCTGGAATACGTGCGCCTTGGCTTCCATATTTCCTTTGCGGGGCCCCTGACCTTTAAAAAAGCGCCGAACCTGGAAAGGGCCTGCGCGCTCGTTCCCCTGGACAGGCTGCTTGTGGAGACGGACAGCCCCTACATGGCGCCGGTGCCCTTCCGGGGCAAACGGAACGAACCCGCCTACGTTTACCATGTGCTTGAGAAAATGGCCCTTCTGAGGGAAAAGTCCCTGGAGGAAATGGCCGGGATCACCCTGCAGAATACCCGGGAGGTGTACAGGCTGTGAAAAAGTGCTGGAACGATGCCTGGCTCTTTGCGGAGACCGGGGCCGGCCTGTCTCCGGAGGAGGTTTGCAGGCAGAAATGGACGCTTGTCTCCCTTCCGCATGATTTTCTGATCGCGGATGCGGACCGGCTGTACAGGGATGCGGACGGATGGTACCTGAAGACGCTTTTCCTGACCCCGGAGGAAGCCGGGATGGCGGTGGAAATCTGGTTTGACGGGGTGTACCAGGACGCCACGGTTTACGTGAACGGCGAAAAGCTGATGGACCATCCTTATGGCTATACCTCTTTTTGCGCAGACCTGACCGGGCGCGTCCGCGCCGGGGAGAATCCCGTCCTCGTTCAGGTACGCCACAGGGCGCCCTGCAGCCGCTGGTATTCCGGCGCGGGGATCTTCAGGGACGTGACGCTGGTGATCCGGAACCGGGCGAGGCTGAAGAAGGACGGAGTGTATTTCCACGCTCGGCGCCTGAGCGAAGGGAAATGGCAGGTTCACGCGGAGGCGGAGACCCTTCAGGCCCCGGAAGGGGAGAAGGTCGCCTTTTTGCTGACCGGGAGGGACGATCAGCCTCTGGCAAAGGGGGAAAGCAGCGTACGGGACGGTTTGGCCGTCTGGGAAACGTTGGTGGAATCTGCCCCGGTCTGGTCGCTCCGGGACCCGGAATGGTGCCTGCTGACAGTAACGTACAGGGATGGGAGGGAGCAGTGCCGCGTAGGTTTCAGGGAGACGGAATTCACCCCGGATCAGGGCCTCTTTCTCAACGGGGAGCGGGTCAAGCTCCGGGGGGTCTGCCTGCATCATGACCTTGGGGCTCTCGGGGCGGCCTTCCACGAAAAAGCCCTCCGCCGGCAGCTGACGCTGATGAAGCGGATGGGGGCCAACGCGGTGCGCACCGCCCACAACCCGCCCGCGAGGCAGCTGATGGACCTGTGCGACGAAATGGGGCTTCTGGTGGTCAGCGAGCTGTACGATATGTGGGAGCGGCCCAAGACGGCCTTCGATCACGCGCGGTTCTTTGAAAAGGATTACGCGCAGAATACCGCGGAATGGGTGTGCCGGGACCGGAACCATCCGAGCCTTTTGATGTGGTCCATCGGCAACGAGATCCAGGACATGCACGTTTCGGAACGGGGGGCCCATTGGACAAGGGCCCTTGGGGAGGAGGTCCTCTCGCACGATCCCCTGGGGAACGGCAGGGTGACCTTCGGCAGCAACTATATGCCCTGGGAGGGCGCCCAGCGGTGCGCCATGATCAACGGGACGCCGGGCTACAACTATGGGGAGAAATACTACGCCCCCCATCACCTTGCCCATCCGGACTGGGTGATCTACGGCAGCGAGACGGCCTCCCATCTGCAGAGCAGAGGGATCTATCATTTTCCAAAGGGCGAGGACCTTCTGTCGGACGAGGATTTTCAGTGCTCTGCGCTGGGCAATTCCAAAACAAGCTGGGGGACCCAGGACGCCGAGAAAATGCTGCGGGAGGAAGAGGAGCGCCCCTATACCCTGGGCCAGTTCATCTGGAGCGGGGTGGACTACATCGGGGAGCCTACCCCTTATCATACCCGCTGCTGCTATTTCGGGCAGGCAGACACCGCCTGCTTCCCCAAGGACACCTATTATATGTACCGGGCGGCCTGGTCCGGGGAAAAGGTGCTTCACATCGGCGTCTACTGGGACTGGAATCCGGGACAGACGGTAGATGTGCCGGTGTGGACCAACATGGAGGAAGTGGAGCTGTTCCTGAACGGACGCTCCCTGGGCAGAAAACAACGGGGACGCGGGTACAGCTGCGTCTTTGAGGTCCCCTATGAGCCGGGGATCCTTCTGGCGGTGGGAAGAAACGGGGACGGAGAGACCCTCGAGGACCGAAGGGAATCCTTTGGGGACAGCGTCCGCCTCATTGCGGAGTGGGAGGAGGAGAGCCTGCAGGCCGACGGCGAGGACATGGCTTTCCTGACGGTCCGCGCGGTGGACGCAAAGGGGAGGACCGTGGAAAACGCGTCGGACCGGGTGACGGTCGCCCTGTCCGGTCCCGGGTGCGTCCTGGGCATGGACAACGGGGACAGCACCGACACGGACGGTTATCAGGTCCTGTCCCGGAGGCTGTTTTCCGGCAGGCTGCTGGTGATCCTCGGCGCCCTGAACGCCCCGGGCACCCTGGAGGCAGCTTTGACGGCACCCGGACTTGAGGGAGTCACAGTCCGCATCCCGGTGCGGCCCGCCTCCGGGCCGGAGGAGGGCCGGGTGCGGATTCCGTTCCCGCTGCGCTCTGCACCGGCGGTGGAAAAACGGGAGCCGAGGAAGATCGAGCTTACCCGTCTGGACGCGGGCCCCCTGACCGGGGACCATGACACGGCGGTGTTTGAATACCGGCTCTGTCCCGAGGGAAGCCGGGGAGAGGTGTCTTTCCGTACGTCCAATCCGGCCGGGATCCCCATCCCTTACGCTGCTGTCTGCCAGGAGGACGGACGGGTCCTTGTCCGGGCCCTCGGGGACGGCAGGATCATGCTTCGGGCCACCTGGGGGGAGACGCATCCGAGGGTCCTGTCCGTGATGGACCTGGAGGCGCAGGGACTTGGGAAAGCGCCGCTGGATCCCTATGCCTTTGTCTCCGCGGGTCTGGCGGACCTTCGGGAGGGGGAGATCACACCCGGGAACGAGCAGGGAATCTCCTTCAGCAGGGACGGATGGAGCATGGCCGGCTTTTCCAACGTGGACTTTGGCAGGGACGGCTCCGATGAGGTGACCCTGCCTGTGTTCGCGCTGGACGACAGGGAATACCGCATCGCCCTCTGGGACGGGGCGCCCGGGGCGGGAGGGAAGCAGATCACGGCGCTCCGGTATCAAAAAAAGAGCGTCTGGAATGTGTACCAGGAGGAGACCTGGAGGCTTCCTGTGCGCCTGAAGGGCATCCACACCCTCTGCTTCTCCATGGAGGAAAAGATCCACCTGAAGGGATTTTGCTTCACCCGTCAGTCAAGAAGCGAAAGACCCGTCTGCGCAGGGGAGGCCGACCGGATCTATGGGGACCATTTCCGCAAGGACGGGGACGCGGTCCTGGATATCGGCAACAACGTGACGGTCGCCTTTGAGGCGATGGACTTTGGAGGAGGGGGCAGGGCCTTTTTGAACCTGGAGGGCGCCACCCCCCTGGAGTCCAATCCGGTGGCCCTGCGCCTTCGCGGCCCGGACGGAACGGAGCAAGTGGCCATGCTGCCCTTTGAGGGGCGGGACCATCTGAGGGGCTGGAGGCGATTCCCTGTGACCCTGCCGGCGGGACGGGGCGAAATGTCCTTCGTATTCCTGCCGGGATGCCGCTTTGACTTCTACGGGTTCCGTTTGGAACGGGAGGAAGACCGATGATTTTTGAAAACGCGCCGTTTGAGCATCGGGAGGTGCTGCCGGGGGTATTCCTTATGCGGGATCCCATGGGCGTATGCATGACGCTGCTTCGCGGCAGCCGGGAAGCGCTGCTCGTGGATACGGGATACGGGCTGGGAAACGCGCGGCGGGCGGCGGAAACCCTGGCGAAAGGGCCGCTCCGGGTGCTCCTGACCCACGGGCATCATGACCATGCACTGGGAGCCCTGGATTTTGACAGCGTGCTGCTTTCCAAAGAGGACAGGGAGGTATACCGGACCTATACCGGCCGTGCGTGGCGGGAAAGGGTGCTCGCGCAGGCCGCGCAAAAGGGATTTCTGCTTGGGCCGGAACAGGAAAAGCGTTATCTGGGATTTCCCGTGCCGGCGCCGGAATCCATCGGGGAGATGGACCTGGATCTGGGGGGAATGACCGCCCGGGTTCTGCCCTGCCCGGGGCATACGCCCGGAAGTCTTCTGGTCTATGTGCCGGAGCGGAAACTGCTCCTGACGGGGGACAACTGGAACCCCTGTACCTGGCTGTTTTTTCCGGAGGCGCTGGGGGCCCGCGGCCTCAGGGACGGGATGCGCCGTTTTCTGGAACTGGATTTCGATTACGCCCTTTGCGGGCATTCCTTCGCGCTGGAGGACGCCGGGCGGGTCCGGACCTTCTTTGACGGCCTGACGGACACGGCGCTTGAGGGCGCTTCCTCCTGTCCTGAGGGGGACCGGGTCGGGAAAAAGACGCGCAGGGCGCTTTTACCCAAGGAGCAGATCTTTGTGTTTGACTGGGATAAATACCAGGCGGAAAGGGGAGCCGGAGATGAATAAGGAGTTGGCGGTTATTCAACCGGGGCAGGAAGTGCCCTTCAGGAACCATACGCGGTACTGTATCGGCACAGGCAGGATGGGCCTGGCGCTGCAGGAGGAGTATCTGGAACAGCTTCGGGCGGTTCAGGAAAAATGCGCCTTTGAGCATATCCGGGGCCACGGCCTTTTCTCGGATGACATGGGCATCTATCAGAAACGGAAAGATCCGGACGGCGTGACGCGGGTGCAGTACGGGTTTACCTATCTGGACCGGGTCATGGATTCCTACCGGAAGGTCGGACTGAAGCCTTTTCTTGAACTCGGGTTCATGCCGGGGGCCATGGCGTCCGGTACGCAGACCGTATTCTACTGGAAAGGCCATGTGACCCCGCCTGCAGACATGAAGGACTGGACGGACCTGGTACAGGCCACCTTGAGGCATCTTTCGGATCGGTATGGGAAGGAGGAGGTCTCCTCCTGGCCGGTGGAGGTCTGGAACGAGCCCAATCTGACAGTTTTCTGGGAGAATGCCGACAAGGCGAAATACCTGGAGCTGTTCGAGGCGACCTTCAGGGCCGTCAAGGAGGTGCTGCCCGAGGCGCGGGTGGGGGGACCCGCCATTTGCGGAGGCCAGGGGAGCCAGGATTGGATCCGGGATTTTCTATCCTTCTGCAGGGAGAAGGGGCTGAAATGCGATTTTGTGACCCGGCACGCCTACATGGGAGAGACGCCCGAACACCGGGGCAGGTATCTGTATCATCCCATGCGCGAACTGGAGGTCCTTCTTGCGGAGATGGAGGAGAGCCGAGCAATCATCGATTCCTTCCCGGAATTCAAGGGTCTTCCCATGTACATTACGGAATTCAATACCAGCTATAATCCCTTCTGCCCCATCCATGATACGGTCTACAACGCGGCAGTCTGCGCCGGGCTGCTGTCCAGGCTGGGGGACGTGGCGGAAGGTTACAGCTATTGGACCTTCGGGGACGTGTTTGAGGAAGGGGGCGTTCCGACCCGGCCGTTCCACGGGGGATTTGGCCTGATGGCGGCGGGATGCATTCCCAAACCCACGTTCTGGACTTTTTCGTATTTTGCCGGTCTGAAGGGCAGATGCGTGTACCGGGGGGAACACGCGGTGGTGACGATGCTCAAGGACGGGTCCTACGAGGGCATAGCCTGGAACCTGGCGGACAAAGGGGACACGGAGCTGACCCTGCGCCTGCCCATGGACGGGGACAAGGCCGTGCTGGTGTGCGAAACCGTGGCGGAGGATGCGGGCAACCCGCTGAAGATATGGCATGATCTTGGCGAACCGGCCTGCCCGGACGGGGAGACGGAAGCCCTCCTGCGCGATTGTGCGCACCCCAGGGTGGAAACACGGCCGGTCTTACCGGAAAACGGGACCCTTGAAACGAAGCTGGAGCTGGAGGGGGACCGGGTGGTCCGCTTCCGCCTGAAGAAGATCCGCCCGGAAGAGGACCCGGGATACGACTACGACTATTATTGCAGCGAGGTGCGTCATGGCTGATTGGAAAGCTTTTCCCGGCTGGCTCAGAGGGGCGCCAATGAATGAGGAAGGATCCGGGACGACCCCCGCGGAAACGGCCCGGGCGGAGGCCAAAGCCTTCTTCCGGGACGGGGAACCGCTGCTGGAAGTATGCGAAGATTGGGGGGACAGCTACCGCATCCTGGAGGAGGACGGAAAGGTCCTGATCCAGGGCGGGAAGACCGGGATCCTGTACGGCGTCTGGCAGCGGATCCTGGACTGCCTGTGCAAAAGAAGGAGCAGCGCGGAAAGGCGCAGCCCCAGGTGCGCCCTGAGAATGCTTCAATGCTGGGACAACATGGACGGGACCATCGAGCGGGGCTATTCCGGCCCTTCCCTTTGGTTTGAGAAAGGAACGGTCTCCTTTGACCCCGCCCGCCTCAGGATGCTTGGAAGGCTTCTGTCTTCGGTAGGCATCAATGTCTTGTGCGTCAACAATGTAAACGTGCGGGAGCCGGCCCAGGGGCTGATCGAGGAGAAGCTTCCGGAGCTGAGATCGCTGGCGGATCTTTTCAGACCTTATGGGATCCGTCTGATGGTCTCGGTGGATTTTTCCCAGCCCATACGGGCGGGACTGGCGGACGCGGATCCCCTGAACGAAGAGACGGCCCGGTGGTGGCAGCGCACGACGGACAGGGTGTACGAGGCGATCCCGGATCTGGCAGGGTACCTGGTCAAGGCGGACAGTGAGCACCGGCCCGGGCCCTTTACCTATGGCCGGAGCCACGCGGAGGGGGCCAACATGCTGGCAAGGGCGCTGCGCCCCCACGGAGGACAATTGGTCTGGAGGGCGTTCGTGTACAACTGTATGCAGGATTGGCGGGACGATCAGACCGACCGCCCCGCGGCGGCCTACCAGACCTATGCCCCGCTGGACGGACAGTTTGACGACAACGTGGTGCTGCAGGTCAAGCATGGCCCCTTTGATTTCCAGGTCAGGGAACCGGTTTCGCCGCTGCTTTTCGGCATGCCCCAAACCCGATTGGGAATGGAGGTGCAATTGGCCCAGGAATACACCGGACAGCAGATCGACCTGTATTATATGGCGCCTATGTGGGAGGAGGTCTGCCGGGATCTGGGGGAGAAAAGACCAACCATTCTTGCGGCGGTCAGCAATCTGGGCAGGGACGCCTGCTTGACCGGAGATCCCCTGGCCATGGCCAACCTTTTCGCCTTCGGCCGCTTTGCCTGGTACAATGAGGCCCGTCCAAAGGAAAGCGCGGAGGAATGGGCCCGCTTGACCTACGGCTTTACGCCCGCGGAGGAGGAAAAACTGGTCTCGGCCCTGCTTGGGTCCAGGAGGGTGTATGAAAAATACACTTCCCCCCTCGGCCTTTGCTGGATGGTGAACCCCGGCGTCCATTACGGCCCCAGCCCGGACGGATACGAATATCAATCCTGGGGAACCTACCACAGGGCGGACCGGAACGCGGTGGGAATCGACCGGACAAAAACGGGGACCGGGTATTTGCTGCAGTATCCCCCTGCCCTGCAGGAGAGATACGGGACCTTGGAGCGCTGCCCGGAGGAATACCTGCTGTTTTTCCATCGGGTGGCCTATGACAAGGTGCTGCGGGACGGAAGGACCCTGATCCAGCGGATATACGATGATCACTTTGAGGGCTGCGCGGAGGCGGAAAAAATGGCCGCGGAACTGGAAACGCTCCCCTTCCCCGGGGAAGAGAAGCCGCTGATCCTTGACCGGCTTTCCCGTCAGATAAGCAATGCCCGGGAATGGCGGGACGTGATCAACACCTTCTTCCACCGTCTCAGCGGCGCGGATGATGGAATGGGGCGGACCATCTACCCCTGAAAGGAGCGCGTATGGAACAGTTCAGAATCGAGCAAAGCCAGGTGGTCCCCCTTCTGGAGACCCGCTTTATCCGGGTGTTTGACCTGCAGTATGCCCCCGGCAAGCATTACTATGACGCGACCAGGAGAAAAAAAGAGGATCTGGTCTGCTTGAAGGACGAAACGGAATTCAGGGAGATGACCGCGGACGCGGTAAGCTGCTTTGTGATCCTCCGTTCCGCGGAAAAAGGCCCCAGGCTGTTGTTTTCCTATGAATACCGGTATCCCTGCGGACAGTATCTTCTGAGCGTTCCGGCGGGACTGATCGACCCGGAAGATATGAAAGCCCCTCAGCCGGCCCTTGAGGCGGCGAAAAGGGAGATCAGGGAAGAAACCGGCCTTGAGGTAAAGGAAGGCGACAGGCTGTCCCTGGTCAGCCCGGCGGTCTTTTCCACACCGGGCATGACGGATGAAAGCAATGCCCTGGTGTGCGCCGTGGTGGAGGAGGAAGGACCGCTTCGTTTGACCCAGAGCGGCGCGGTGGGCTCGGAACGGTTCGACGGTTTTGTGCTGGTGACCCCGGAGGAGGCCCGCGAACTGCTCCGGAGCGGCAGGGACGAAAGGGGCTTCTATTATTCCGTGTACACCTGGTGCGCGCTGGTCTGGTTCGTGTCGGGCCTGTGGAAGGACTGAGGAGCGGCACGCAAAGAAAGGGGACACACGTAATCGGACGCGGAGGGACAAAAACCGGCGGGCCGAATATTGACATCCCTTTTTCCAAAGGCTATAATAAAGACGGATGCAAACGATTGCAAGCTGGAAAAAGAGGTAGAACATGGTCACGCTGAAGGATATTGCCGCGCTTTGCGGCGTGTCCCCCGCGACGGTGTCCAGAGCGCTGAATGCCAAGCGTCCAAGGACGGAAAGGTGCAGAACGATCCGTCAGACAGCACAGCGTATGGGATACCGGCCAAACGCCAACGCGAGGGCGCTCAAAACCAACCGCTCCCGCTGCATCGGGATCCTGTACGAGGATATGATGAGCCATGAGTTTTTCTCATCGCTGATCGACGGGATCCGGGTGAGCGCCGAACGGGAAGGATATGATCTGTTTTTTCTCAGCCGGAGGTTTGACGACGGGAGCGACACGTACATTTCCCAGGCGGGTTACCGGATGCTGGACGGGGTGATCGTGGTCCAGGCGGACTTTAGCTCTCCCCGCATCCGTGCCCTGGCGGCCTCCGGGATCCCGGTGGTTTGTGTGGACGGCCTGCCCGGGGAAGGGATGCTTGTTGAATCGGACAATATCCGGGGGATGGAAACGCTGGCGGAGTATGTTCTTTCCATGGGACACAGGCGCTTGGCGTATATCCGCGGGGAGGAAGGACCGGTCACCCAAGAAAGAGCTGAGGGATTCCAAAATGCGCTGAAAAAGCACGGGATGGATCCCGGAAATGTGTTGTTCTTCGCGGGCAGATACCGGGATCCGGCGGCCTGCCGGGAGCCCCTTGTAAAGATCCTCGGCATGGAGGAGCGGCCGAGCTGCATTTTCTTCCCTGATGATTTTACCTGCGCGGCCGGGATCCGCTGCTTGGAGGGGATGGGCCTGAGGGTCCCGGAGGACATCAGCGTAACCGGATATGACGGCATTGAGATCGGCCGTGTGATGTCCCCCCGTCTGACGACCTACAGGCAGGATGCTCAGGACCTGGCGGAGACGGCGGTCCGGAAGATCGTCGACGCGCTTGCGGGAAAAACGTTGGACGAGGAGGAAACCTCCGGGATCTCGGGCTGCTTGATTCCCGGAGAGACGGTCCTGGACAGGACAAAGCAGCAGGATTGCACCCGTTCTTGGAACGGATGAAATAAACAAGAGGTAATGAGGAGGATATGGACATGAAAAGAATGCTCGCCCTGATCATCGCTTTGACCATGCTTCTGGGCCTGACGGCCTGCGTACGCGCGGACTGGCCCTGGGAAAACAATAAACCGACGGTTGTTTTCCCGGAAATTGCTTCGGAAGAAGAAGCGGCTGAGGAACCCCAGGCAGACCCTATTTCCGATATCAATGCGGATGTGAGCGCCGAAGCGCCTGCTGAGGAAGCCGCTGTTGAGGAAGCCGCCGCCGAGGAAGCGCCGGCCGAGGAAGCACCTGCCGAGGAAGCCGCTGCCGAGGAAGCGCCGGCCGAGGAAGCTGCCGAGGAAGCTGCCGAGGAAGCGCCTGCTGAGGAAGCCGCCGAAGAGGAAGCTGCCGAGGCCCCCGCTCAGGAAGGCCTGGTTGGGTATATCATGTACGCCAACAGCGACTGGAGCGCCCAGTATTGGGGCAGTGACGACGGGAGCGCCGTAAAAGCGGAGAACGCCTCCGTGACCGGCAGCGGTGATTATACCGCCGCGCTGGACTTCACCGCCCTGGAGGGCGGCGCCTCTCATGGCCTGGCATTTATGGCCCTGGGAATTACCGATGGCGAGAAGGCCTATCCCGGTTGGTATCTGAAGATCAACGAGATCCGCGTCAACGGGGAAGCCGTTGAATTCGCCAAGGGCTATACCTCCTCCGATGACGGCGTGACCACTCGCATGAACATCTTCAACGAGTGGGTGTCGGAGATGCCCGCGGATGCCCGTTCCTTTGATGGAAAGACGGACGATGCCTCCTGGATCATTGTCAACAAGGATGCTTTTGAAAACGTTGAAAAGGTGGAAGTGGACTTCACCTGGACCGAGAATGCCCAGGACACCGCCTACCTGATGTATGCCAACGCGGACTGGAGCGCCCAGTACTGGGGCAGCGATGACGGCAGCGCCGTTGTGGCGAACAATGCGGTCATCAACGGGTATGGCGATTATACCGTGGGCCTTGATTTCACCGCGCTTGAGGGCGGGGCGGCCAGCGGCATCGCGTTTGCGGCTGTGGGCATCGTCAGCGGCGAAAAGACCTACCCCGGCGCTATGATCCAAATCAACGAGATCCGCGTCAATGGACAGTCTGTTGAATTCGCCAAGGGCTATACCTCCTCCGATGACGGCGTGACCACCCGCATGAACATTTACAACGAATGGGTCAGCGAGATCCCCGCCGATGCCCGCTCCTATGACGGCAGCCTCGAAGGCGCCTCCTGGATCATCGTGGACAAGACGGCTTTCGAGAGCGTGGCCACTGTTGAAGTGGACTTTACCCTTCTCCCCAAGACGGACGTGGCTTATCTGATGTACGCCGACGGGACCTGGACCAGCCAGTACTGGGGCGGCGAACCCGCTGACGGCATTGCCGCCGTGTGCGCCACCGTGGACGGGGCCGGCACCTACACCGTAGCCCTGGACTTCACTGGCACCCAGGCCGGCGCTGCCACGGGACTGTCCTTTGCGGCCGTGGGCGTCACCACCGGTGAGCAAACCTTCCCCGGCTATTTCATCGACGTCAAGGAAATCAAGGTCAACGGCGAAGCCATTGCGCTTGGCAAGGGGTACACCTCCTCCGATGACGGCATCTGCACGCGGGAGAACCTGTACAATGAATGGGTGACCGAGCTGCCCGTCGACGCCCGCCGCGCGGACGGAGACCTGACCGACGCGTCCCCCATCGTGGTGGACAAGGCTGCTTTCGAGGATGTCAAGACCGTGGAAGTCACCTTTGACTATATCTACGGTGTGGCCGCCGCCAAGGACGATGCCGCTGCGCCTTATACCGCGGAGGAAGCCGCTGAGCTTCAGGCTGCGGATTACAATGCATACCTGGGCCTGCAGTGCAAGGACAACTACACCTTCCGCAATGCCTGGAACGACAACTACGGTCTGAATGATACCGACCACGAAGGCTACTTCAGCCGCCTGACCGGTTGGGAAGGCCAGGATGCCCTGGACCTGGGCGGCACTTTCGTGGACGCCAAGCTGACCAACGCAGGCGAATACAGCGTCAGCCTCACCATCGGCGAAGCGGGCCTTGGAGCTACGGATGCCTTTAACCTGCTGTTCGTATCCACCGACGTGCCCTCCAAGCTGGTCAACGAAGGCTATGTCACCTTCTCCGATGTCAAGGTAAAGATCGGGGACGCCTCCACCAAGGAATACACCGAAGTGGATACCTCCGGCGAGTATGTGATGCTGAAGCTGATCGACACCTACAATCAGTCCGCGGAACCCTTCGGTTATACCATGCCCGGGGCGGGTGCTGTCATCACCATTACCTTTACTGTCAGCGGTCTGACCGAATAATCCGTTTTTTGCCGCGGCGCCCCGGTCTCCGGGGCGCCGTGTGTTCCCTTGACCGCAAACAGGAGGAAGAACATGGAAGGAATACAAAAAAGATATCAGGCTGTGAAGCCCAAGGAACCGCTGGGCCGGCTGATCCCGTACTGGATCCACCGGCTTGTCATCCTTCTCTCGGGGTTGATGGTGTTTTTTTCACCGCTGAACCCCGGCCGGGTTTCGGAACTGATCAATGAAAACGCCTCTCTTTTCACCACGGCGCTTTCCTTTGGCACCATTACCAACACCATGGCGAGGCCCCTCAAGCAGGGGTGGATCCTGGAAGGGGATATCCGGGCCCTCATGCTGGCCTGCGCCCTGGTTGTCGTTGGGATCCTGCTTTCGGCGGTGGGCGGCTGCATGAGCGTCGGAAACATCCGGATGAAAAAACGCGGACTGGTTTTTCCGATCGCTGGCAGCCTTCTGATGGCGTTTGGACTGTACAGGATCCATACCATCGGGCAGCACGTTTCTTCCCTTGCCACGGAACTGGACAAGGTCAGCCGGGTCAAGCCCATGACGCCGGACGGCTGGACGGTTTTTGCCATTATGACGGGCCTGATCCTTCTGACTTCCCTGATTCTGCTTGCCCTGTATCTTCCGAGGAAGAGCGAGCAGAAGATGGAAATGGAGGAAAAATACCGCCTCTTCCTGATGTTCCTTCCCGTGTTGCTTCTGACTTTTGTTTTTGCCTATCTGCCGATTTATGGCTGGCGTTTTGCGTTCTACAATTACAGCATCGGGGACGCCCTGACGCCGGATAAATATGTAGGCTTCTACTGGTTCCGCATCCTGGTGGAGAATGAGGCCACACGGCGGGACATCCTCCGCGTGCTGACCAACACCCTGGCCATGAGCGGACTTGGCATTGCCACCTCCTGGCTGCCCATCGCCTTTGCCGTGCTGCTGGCAGAGGTAAGGTCCACCAAGTTCCAGCGGGTCGTGCAGACCCTGACGACCATCCCCAATTTTATTTCCTGGGTGCTTGTGTACGCCATCGCCCTGGCGATCTTCTCCACGGACGGTTTTATCAATTCCTTCCTCAGGAACGTCATGGGTCAGACCGGTGCGTCAACCGATTACCTCGCCAGTGCGGACCATACCTGGCTGAAAATGCTGGCCTGGGGCACCTGGAAGGGGGTCGGCTGGAGCGCGATCGTCTACATCGCCGGCATCGCGGGCATTGACCAGCAGCTGTATGAGGCGGCCCGGGTGGACGGCGCCAACCGGTTCCACTGCATCTGGCACATCACCATTCCAGGACTTTTGCCGACCTACATGGTGATGCTGCTGATGTCCATCGCGGGCATCCTGTCCAACGGCATGGAGCAGTACCTGGTTTTCAAGAACGCTCTGAACGCGGACGTGATCCAGGTGTTGGACCTGTATGTGTACAACATCGGTATCGGCAACGGCCAGATTCCGCTTTCCACGGTGGTTGGCATTACCAAATCCCTGGTGGGCGTGACGCTGCTCTTCGCGGCCAATGGCATTTCCAAGGCCATCCGCGGCGAGAGCATCATATAAGGAGGGCGGAAAGATGAGCACCGTTTCAGCCACTTCCAAGACGAATCATGACAACCGGATCAAACGGTCCACCGGAGACTGGATCTTCGATCTCTTTCTGTATATCCTGTTTGGTCTTTTTACCTTTCTTTGCATTTTCCCGTTCTACTATCTGTTTATCAACACCATCTCCGACAACAGCGCGGTGACCAGCGGTCTTGTGAACTTCGTTCCGGTGGGCATCCATTTCAACAACTACGTGGCGCTGAAGGATGTCAACGAGTTGGGCAATTCCATCATCGTGACTGTTTCAAGGACCATCCTTGGAACGGCCCTGATGGTGATCACCTCCGCCTGGGCCGGATACCTTGTGACCAAGCAGAAGATGTGGCGCAGGTCCCTGTGGTACAGGGCGCTTGTAGTCACCATGTACTTCAACGCGGGCCTTGTGCCCTGGTACATGAACATGCTGATGCTGGGTTTGACCGAAAATTTCCTGGCCTACATCATCCCCGGCATGGTGGCGCCCTACAACATCATCCTGGTCAAAACCTATATCGAATCCATTCCCTCCTCCCTGGAGGAGAGCGCCTACATTGACGGCGCTTCCAGCGTGCAGGTCTTTTACAAGATCATCCTGCCCCTGTCGGTTCCGATCCTGGCCACCATTTCGATCTTCGGCGCCGTGGGCAACTGGAACTCCTTCCAGGACAGCCTGCTGCTGATGTCCAATTCCACCAGGCTCCAGACCCTGCAGCACCGCCTGTACATCTACCTGAACCAGTCCTCCAACCTGGCGGCTGCCATGGGGACAGGTGCGGGCGGCATGTCTACGCAGGCTGCGGACAATCTGCTGAATTCCAAGGTCATCAAGTACACCATTTCCATGGTTTCCATTATCCCCATCCTTCTGGTATATCCCTTCATGCAGCGGTTCTTTGTGAAGGGCATCATGCTGGGAGCGGTCAAAGGCTGACGAACGGTTCCAATAAGGCCAAGGCCTTGAATCATTTCAGTTAGGAGGAACAAACATGAAAAAGACCCTCGCTGCGTTGATGAGCACTGTCATGCTCGCGAGCGCCGTGCCCATGGCGGCGCTTGCCGAAACGGTGGTGGACCGGGATGCGGAGCCCATCACCCTGAACGTCTACAGCCAGCTGGCCAACTACCAGGGCATCGCGCCGGACACCACCTGGGGCGCCACCGTGCTGCTGGACAAGTTCAACGTCCGCCTCAACATCATTCCGGATTCGGACGGCACCTATGAGACCCGTATGGCCTCCGGCAACCTGGGGGACATTGTGGTCTGGGGCGCCAACGGCGCGGATTACAAGAACGCCGTTGACAAGGAAATGCTTCTGGACTGGGAAGAGGACGACCTGTGCGAAATATACGCGCCCTATATCTGGGAGAATTACAAGGCGGCCCTGGAGTCCAACCGGCAGATCTCCGGGGATGACACCATCCACGGCTTTGGCCACAACGTGGCCTTCAAGCAGGGAAGCCACGCGGCTTTCTTCTACACCTGGGACCTGAGGTGGGACCTGTACAAGCAGCTGGGGTATCCCGAGGTCAACAATCTGGACGACCTGTATGACGTCCTTGTCAAAATGAAGGAGCTGGAGCCCAAGGACGAAAACGGCAACGAGACCTATGCCACCTCCCTCTGGCCCGACTGGGACGGCAACATGGTGATGTACGTCAAATCCCTGGGCACGGCCTATTATGGCTACGATGAGCTGGGCTTTGGGTATTACAACCCCAACAACGGGGAGTTCGTCAGCTGCCTGAAGGAGGACGGCCCCTATCTTCAGTGCCTGAAATTCTTCAACAAACTTTATCAGAACGGCCTGCTGGACCCCAACTCCATGACGCAGACTTATGACAAGATGGCGGAGAAGGTCAAGAACGGCGGCACCTTCTGGGGCATCTTCAATTATTCCACCTCCAGCATCTACAACACTACGGAACACCTGGAAGCGGGCAAGATGATGTATACCCTGGTGCCCACCGAAGCCAGCCCCATCGTGTACGGCCTGGGCACCAACGGCGGCATCCGGGTCTGGTCCATCGGCAATTACACCGAATATCCGGAACTGTGCTTTGAGATCCTCAACTGGCTGGCTTCCCCGGAAGGCAGCATGTACATGTGGTACGGTCCTCAGGGCGTGACCTGGGATTATGACGAGAACGGTCTGACCTACTTTACGGAGCTGGGCAAAAAGACCAGCACCGACTCCTCCTATTCCATGGACGGAGTGCAGTGGACCAGCCCCTGGACCGGGAAGACCTACACCTTCACCGGCACTTATAACGACGGCAATGTTCAGATCAACAACGTGACCCTTTCCATGGACATGGAGAATCCGGACGCGGCCCATGGCGAGACCTTCAACAAGATCACCTGGGAATCCGAGATCACCGCGACCACCTATGACATCCAGCAGGATTGGCGGGATCATATGGGCTTTACCTCCGCGGACCAGTATATGAACGCGGGCAAGTACACCGTCATGCCGGATATCAGCTATTCCGAGTCCACGATGGACGGCAGCCTGAAGCTGATCTGGGATCAGGTGGCCACGGCCATGAAGACCTATTCCTGGCGCGCGATCTACGCCAAGAACGACGGCGAATTCAACTTCCATGTCAACGAGCTCAAGCGCCTTGTGCAGTCCTACGGATTTGACAAGTGCGTGGAATGGTGCGAGCAGGAATGCGCGGCCAAATGGGCTTTGAGCCAGGAAGCTGCTCAACTGGGGGAATAAGCATCTGCACCCCCTCCGGGGCGCGTTTCCGGCAAGGGGACGCGCCCCCTTTTTCATGAGGACCAAGATACGTGAGCGGGAGGTATGAACGGGTGAAGAATGCCTTGAGATGGACCTGTGCCGCGCTGAGCGCGGCGATGCTTTTCCAGGGTGCCCCTGCCCTGGGTGAAACGGAGGGACACGCCCTGGAAAGCCTGACGGCTGCGGAGTTCACGGTGCTGATGGGCAACGGCGTCAACCTGGGGAACACCTTTGAAGGGTACGGGCATGTTTATGGAACGGACAAGGACCCGCAGTATTATGAGACCATCTGGGGTCAGCCGGTAACGACCCGGAAGATGATCGAGGACTACAAGGCGGCCGGCTTTGATTCCATCCGGATCCCGGTGGCCTGGACCAACATGATCGACTTTGAAAGCGGCGATTACACCATCGATCCAAGGTACCTGGAGCGGGTGGCAGAGGTGGTGGACTGGGCCCTGGATGAGGATATGTTTGTCATCATCAACGATCACTGGGACGGCTCCTGGTGGGGCATGTTCGGGGCGGACAAGGCTTCCACGCGGAAGATCGCAAACGACCTGTACGTGTCCATGTGGACCCAGATCGCGAACCATTTCGCGGACAGGGACCTGCACCTGATCTTCGAAGCTGCCAACGAAGAACTGGGGGACAGGCTGAACGACGATCCCCTGCAGGGCTGCGAGATCAGTCCGGAATTGCAGGCCAAGCTGGACGCAGCCGGTATCGAGCGGAAGAAGGGCAGCCTCACCAAGGACCAGTGCTACGCGGAGGCAAACCGGATCAACCAGCTGTTCGTGGATACCGTCCGGGCGACCGGAGGAAACAACGCCAACCGCTTTTTGCTGATCGCCGGGTATAACACGGACTTTACGGCCACCTGCGATCCCCGGTTCAAGATGCCGACGGACAGCGCCGACAGCAAGCTGCTGTTGAGCGTCCATTACTATACGCCCTGGTCCTTCTGCGGTACCTCGGGGGAGAGTCAATGGGGGACCATAGCCAACTACGAGGAAATGAATACCCTGTGCGAGAAGATGTCCAAATGGACGAAGGAAGGGTATGGCGTCGTGATCGGCGAGTGCAGCGCCATGCCCACCTCGGCAGGAACGCTGAAGCCCGGGGCAATGAATTGGTTTGCCAATTTCTGGGATAACTGCGACCTGTACAACTTTGTTCCCATGCTTTGGGAAACCGGTGATTTCCACAACAAGACCACCGGCGTCTGGATTGACGATATCCTGCTGACCTTTATGCAGGAGCGGAGCAATGCGTCCCGCGCCGGAAGGACGGAGGAGGAAATCCGGAAGGCCTCCGAGGCGGAGATGGCAC
The DNA here is from genome assembly GCA_946408995.1 of uncultured Clostridia bacterium. Lineage (GTDB taxonomy): Bacteria > Bacillota > Clostridia > Christensenellales > Aristaeellaceae > RUG756. The sequence goes on from CAMJUL010000042.1 coordinate 20,382, forward strand.
AGCTTCGAAGCAGCGCCCCGGAGAGCTTTACCTATTCGGATATTCCAAAGGATGCGGCGGTGGCCTGGATCATGTGGGACAGCGCCGACTGGAGTCTGTTCTACAGCGTCGGCGATACCTACGACCCGGATTCCTGCACCACCGGTATTGTCGCAGAGGATGTTCAGGTAACGGGATGGGGCACCTATACCGTCTCCCTGGATTTCAGCGGCACGGTGAACGGCCAGAACACGGGCACTGCTTTTTCCGCCATCGGTCTACGGTACGGCGAAGTCCTGTTCCCCGGCTATGTGATCGACATCGTGTCCGTGACCTGTGACGGGAAAAACATCCCCCTGAAGGGACGCGCCTATACCACGTCGGACGACGATCTGTGCACCCGGGTCAACCTGTTCAACAGTTGGGTCTCCCAGGTACCGGCAAATGGAAGGACCCGCGGCGGCGGGACCATGGGCTGCAGCCCTACGATCATCAATTCCGATTCCATCGGGACCTTTAAAAAGATCGAGATCACCTTCAGGTATGTGCCAGGTGCGCTGGGACCCAGCGAAAACGACCTCAGGAAGGACGAAACGCCCAAATTCTGAACGGCAGGCACGTTCCAATCAAAACCAAAACAGCAGCCGCTCCGGCACATGCAGGAGCGGCTGTTTTGGATCCATGGAAAAATCAAATATGGAGGGTCTCTCCCGGTTCGATGCGCATGACCTGCCCGGCGTGAAGGAGCCAGAGGGGAAGCGCGGTGGGGTTTTCCGCCATGCTGCCGTCGGCGGAGAAACGAAGAGAATGCCAGGCCGACAAATAATCCACCAATTGAAGGTTGGTACAGTACCAGATCCCGTCCTGACCGCCCATCCGTTCGGCAAAGGCTTCGATGACAGACCAGTTGTCCATTGCCTCAAATTCGTAGGCGTGGCCCCAAAGATAAAACAGCCTGGGGGCGGACTTTTCGTCGTCCGCGAGAAAGCGGCTGCAGAGTTCATCCAGCATGGGGTCATTGTGATGACAGGTTGGATGGAGCGTCAGCGGGCGGGCGGGCAGTGCAAAGCCATGGGTGGATTGGACGGTGCGGCAATAGACGATGCCGCAGTCCTCCAAGGCGCGGACGGCCTGGTCGTCATAGGCACCGAAGGGATAGGCCGCCCCTCGGACGACTCTGCCAAAGAGGGTTTCCAGGTTCCGCCGGTCCTCCAGGAGCTCATGCACGGCCCGGGAAAGGGGGAGCGCGCAGAGATTTGCGTGGGTCAGCCCATGGACGGCCACCTCATGCCCGCCGGCGGAATAAAGGGCCAGAGCCGCTTCCGCTGTGAGGCGGCGGTGGATCTGTCCCTTGGGCCATTGGGTCCCCTCCGGCGCCCAAAGGCCGCTGTTGAGATTGAAGGTGCATTTAAGGCCGTACCGGTCCAGGATCCGGATCAGGCGGGCGTCCTGTTCCACGCCATCGTCATAGCTGAGGGTCAAGGCACGGGTTTTTCCGTTGGGAAAGCACAGCATCATTCCGTTTCATTCCTTTCTATGTGGATCAAACGCGTCCTTTGTCTGCCCAGAGTATAGCAGAAGCCTCCTGCATTTGCAACGGACAAGGCCCAAAAGAAACGTCGCGTTGCAAATCCGGGGGAAGGGGTGTAAAATGGTCCGTGCAAAATGAAGGCGCAGGAGGAGCGGATGAGCGGCTATCTTTATGAAACGCATATGCATACCTGTCAGGCCAGCGCGTGCTCGGATACGCGGGGCCGGGATTATATCCAGCGCTATCTGGATCTGGGTTATACGGGCATCATCCTGACGGACCATTTTTTCAGGGGCAACTGCCGGATCGACCGGTCGCTGCCCTGGCGGGAGCGGATCCATTTGTTCTGTTCCGGGTATGAGGATGCCCTGGAAGAGGGACTGAAAAGGGGCTTGGACGTATTCTTCGGCTGGGAGGAGAACATGGCCGGGGATGAATACCTGATTTACGGTCTGGACAAGCAGTGGCTCCTGGACCATCCGGAAATGGAACACTGGACCAGGCGGGAACAGTTTGAGCAGGTTCACCGGTACGGGGGCTGCGTCATTCAGGCGCATCCCTTCCGGCAGCGGGGATACATCCAGACCATCCATCTGTCCCCTTTTCTGGTGGACGGTGTGGAGGTTTGCAACGCCGGGAACGAGCCGGAATGGAACGCCCAGGCGCTTCAATACGGGAAACGCCTTGGCCTGCCCATGACCGCGGGCTCGGACAACCACAGGATCGTGACCACGGTGGAGGAGCGCACCGCCGGGGTGATCCTGGACCGGCGGCTGACGGATATTGCCGACTATGTATCCCTGATCCGGTCCGGGGCCTCCTTTGGCCTTCGAACAGTGGGGCCGCAGATCCCCTATTCCAGGGAACTTGCGATAGACAAACCTCTTGAGGTGCTGGACCGGGAGGGGAACCCCTTTGATACGGACATCCTGACGTACCTGGATACCGGCGTTTGGGGACCGAAGGCCCACGAAGGGCAGGGACGCTGACAGGAGGCAAAAAGAAATGTATGTTTGTTGTATCCGCCTTGCCCAAAGGAACGAAATGTGCTATAATCCTTTCAGTTGGAAATGAGGCATGGCAGAAAGGACAGATGAAAATGTCGGACGAAGTATGGCTCCAGCACTGGATGGAGCGGCGCACCATGGAACAAAACGAGGACGGGAAAGAGATCGCCAACATGGACTCTACGGATTACGCGGTCCTGCTGGAGGAGATGGAACACAAGTAAGCCCCTTTGTTTTGGGAAAGGCGCGTCCGCTCGTGAAGGGCCTCGCGTACGGACGTCGGACCGGTCTCCGTTGGGGGACCGTTTTTTTTGCGCGTAAAAAAGGACGGCCCCAACGGGAGCCGTCCCCATTTATGCAAACGGGAAGAGTGCCTGCCGAAATGGAAGGGTCACAGGACAACGGTGATGTTGGCCTGATCCCGAAGCTGTTCGGGCTTGAGCAGCGTGCCCTGGATCTCTTTGCCGTCCACGAGCACCTTCCGGACGCCGCCTTCGGAGTGGGCGGCATTGTCCACCTTGATGTGCAGGCGCATGCCCCGGAAGGTCTTGTCCATGGTAAAGCCGTCCCATTCGGCGGGAATGGCGGGGGAGATAACAAGACCGTCCGGCGTGGGCCGAAGACCGAGGATGCCTTCCACACAGCCGACCATGACGGTCGAGGCGGTACCGGTGAGCCAATGGACATGGGCGCGGCCGGGCTGAGGCGTCTCGTGGCCCTCAATGAACTGACTGTGCACGTAGGGCTCGACCTCGCGGATCTCGGCACGGTCGTTGTAGGCGGCGGGGCAGCTTTCCTTGAAGTAGCGGAAGGCCCGGTTCCCGTGGTTCATCAGGCTCTCGGCCAGAATGGCCCATCCCTGGGACTGGCAGAAAATGCCGCCGTTTTCCTTGGTGGTGGGGTTGAACAGGATCATCGCGGCCCCTTCAAAGGCATGCTCCTTGTAGCAGGGGGCCATGAGCTCGACCCCGTTGGGGGTATTCAGGAGGCGCTCGACGGTGTCCAGGGCGGTCTCGCTCTGGGCAGGGGTGGACGCGCCGCTGATGACGCCCCAGGACTGGGGATTGAGCCACATGGACCCCTCCAGGTTCTCCTTGGAGCCGATGATCTGCCCGTCCTCGCTGAAGCCGCGGCGCCAGCGGTCGTCCTCCCAGAAGAAGCGGTTGATCTTCTCTTTCTGGTCCTCGGCGGTCTTCTTCAGGAACGCACGGTATTCTTCGTTTTCCGGGGTGGCGGGAAGAAGCTCTTCCAATACCTTCAGCGCATAGTAGAACTGGAAGGCCACAAAGGAGCTTTCTCCCTGGGCGCCAAGCTTAAGGCAGTCGTTCCAGTCGGCGTGGAGGCCGGCGGGCATCCCATGGGCGCCGAGGTGGTTCATGGTAAAGTCGATGGCCCGCTTGAGATGCTCCAGAACCGTGCCCTCGTCCCGGTCGGCAAAGGGGATCACCTGGTCCAGGAAGGCCTTGTCCCCGGTTTCGGCGATGTATTTGTAGACCGTGGGGAAGAGCCACATGGCGTCGTCCGCACGATAATGGGGGTGACCGGTCTCCCGGACATAGCTGTCGTCCTCGGGCGTGTTCTCGTGGCCGGCCTGATGGTTGAATTTCACCAGAGGCAGTCCGCCGCCGTGATGGACCTGGGCGCTGAGCATGAAGACGATGCGCTCCTTGGCCATTTCGGGATCCAGGTGGATGATGCCCTGGATGTCCTGTACCGTATCCCGGTATCCGTACCCGTTGCGCTCCCCGCAGTAGATCAGGGAGGCGGCGCGGCTCCAGACAAAGGTGATAAAGCACTGGAAGGCGTTCCAGGTGTTGACCATGGTGTTCAGGTCCTTGTCCGGGGTGCAGATGGACAGGTGGTCGAGCTTCCCGTGCCAATAGGCCTTCAGTTCGTTCAGCTCCAGGTCCGTTTTCTTTTCGATGTCCTTTTGATAAAGGTCCATCAGCTCCCGGGCTTCCGCCTGGGTCCGCTGGGACAGGATGAAGGCCATGGTCCGGGTTTCCCCGGGCTGCAGGGTCAGCCGGGTATGAAGAGCCCCGCAGGGGTTGCCGTTAAAGTTCAGGCTGTTGTCCAGTTTCCCGTTGAGGACACTCTGCGGACGGGCAAAGCGGTTGACCCCCAGAAAACGCTCCCTGCGGCCGGTATAGCTGTCCACCTTCGCGCCGGCAAGGCCAAAGAACCGCTCGCTTCCGTTGCTTCCGTCGGGACGGACGTGGCAGTAGCGGTTGATGCGCTGCAGGATGAAATCCTCGTGAAACTCCGTGCAGGTGATAAACTGGGTATACTGCATATTGACCAGGTCCTGGGTGTAGAAGGATTCGGTGGTGAATTCGGCGTATCCGAAGACGGACAGGGAACGCGGACGGGAGGTGGTGTTGGTGACCTTCAGCCGCCACACCTCATGGGTGGCGTCCTTGGGGACATAATAAAGGGCCTTGGTTTCGATGCCGTCATAGGACGACTCGATCTGGGTGTAGGCGGTGCCATGCCGGGTAACGGTTTTGAAAGTGTCCAAAGGCTTTTCGACCGGACGCCAGGAAGCACTCCAAAAATCGCCGTTTTCATCGTCCCGGAGGTAGATATACCTTCCGGGCTCGTCAAACTGGTTGAACATGTATCGCAGGATGCGTCCGGCGGCGCCGGATTTGACGAAGCTGTAGCCGCCGGCATTCTGGGTGACGATGGCGCCGTAGGCGGGGCTTCCCAGGTAGTTGGCCCAAGGCATGGGGGTGCGGGGGTCGGTGATGACGTATTCCCGGTTGGGATCGTCGAAGTATCCGAATTGCATGCGAAACACCTCCTTGATTATAAAAAGGCTGCAAACGTTTTCAACGCTATTCTATCATAGAAGCCGGAACATGGAAAGAGGCAAAACCGGCGGTTGCAATTTTATTTTGGTTCTGTTATGATTTGGAGGCATTGAAAAGCCGGCAGGATCAAAACGAAGTCTGTCGGCGCAGGGAACAGATGCGAAGGAGAAAAGAAACCATGAAATCCATTCGGAGAGCAGGCGCCCTGCTGATGGCGCTTTGCGTACTGTTTTTGTCAACGGTGCCGGCATCCGGCGAGGATTCCTTCACGGCCCGCGTCAAGGAGGCGTTCAGGAAACGGCAGGTGATTTCCGGATGCGTGCTGATCTCCCTGAACGGGGAGACGGTATACTCCTATTCCCAGGGCATGAAGGATATCCGGGGAGGCACATGGACCACAGGCACCGTAACAAGAGTGGCGTCGGTCACCAAATTCGTGACAGCCATCGGACTGATGACTCTTTGGGAGAAACAGGCCTTTGACCTGGATTACAGCATCCAGCCTTTTTTGCCCTTTCCGGTGTACAATCCCTTTTATCCGGAGACCCCCATCACCTTCCGCCAGATCCTTTCCCATACGTCTTCGTTCAAGGAAGGCGTGAATTACATGACGCCGGAATGGGAAAAGATCTCGGTCAAGAGGAACAATTATTACGATGAAAACGTCCGCCCGGGAGAGGGGTTCGCCTATTCCAACATGAACGGAGGCATGTTTGGCGGGCTGATCGAGGCCCTCAGCGGGCAGGGGGTCCATTCCTACATGAAAGAAAATGTGTTTGAGCCGCTGGGGATCGACGCCGCATATCACCCGGGCTTGCTGAAGGACCCCTCTGTTGTGGGGGATATGTTTGCCCCGGCAGGAAACGTGTTCATCAGCGGACGGGCTCAGCTGAACCGCCTCTATGAATACGACGATACCAGCAAGCCCCGGGAGCATCTTGGGACCACCGTGGGGCAGCTGTATATCAGCGCGGAGGACTTGCTGGTGGTGCTTAATACGCTTCTGAACGATGGGGTTGCGCCGAACGGGACGGTGCTTCTACAGCCCGAAACGGTGCGCCTGATGGAAGCGGACCAGAGCACGATTCCCCTTTCCAGTGTCCATGTGACCGGGGATTACGGCCTTGGGATGCAGCGCGTTTCGGAGCTGCCCGGGCCGATGTGGTTTGGCCATCAGGGAAGGGTATCAGGCTACAGCTGCGATGCGTTTTATCAGCCGGACACAGGCCTGGCCATTGTAGTCATCGGGAATGGATATACCGTGCAGCGCAGGGGCACCATCGTGGTGCTTGCCAGGGACCTGATGGAGATGGCCGGGGAATTCGTAAAATGAATCAGAGAGGAAAGATCCTGTCCTTTGGGCGGGGTCTTTTTTTATGCGGCGGCCTTTGCACTGAAAGACCGGGGCGGGTTTTACCCGGTGGCGGCATCGCGCGAGAGACAAAGCGGGGCAGGCTGATTTTGTAACAATGTGTGATATCTTGAGAGCATATAACAAACGACATAAAGCAAAAAATGAATAAGATACAGCAAAAAGCGATAAACACGATGATTGACACCTGTCAGCAAACGTGATATGATGAAGCCAACTTGTGGACGGTCAGTTCACAAAAAAATGAATAAGGGGTGTTACGGTATGAAGAAACTCGTATGTATCCTCCTGTGCGTATTGATGGCCTGTGCAAGCTTGAGCGCGCTGGCAGCCGGCGAAAAAGTCGGCGTGTCCATGCCCACCAAGGATCTGCAGCGCTGGAATCAGGACGGCGAAAACATGAAAAAGCTGCTGGAAGAAGCGGGCTATGAAGTGGACCTTCAGTTCGCCTCCAACGATGTCCAGCAGCAGCTGAACCAGATTACCAACATGATCAACAACGGCTGCAAGGTCGTCGTGATCTCCGCTGTGGAAGGCTCCTCCCTGGGCGCGGCGCTCGACCTTGCCAAGGAAAAGGGCGTGACGGTCTTTGCTTATGACCGTCTGCTGATGGAATCCGACGCGGTCAGCTATTATGCCACCTTTGACAACTACAAGGTCGGCACGGTGCAGGGCAACTACATCAAGGAAGCCCTGGATCTGGACAACGCAGAAGGCCCCTTCGCCCTTGAAATCACCGCGGGCGACCCGGGCGACAACAACGCCATCTATTTCTATAACGGCGCCATTGACGTGCTGAAGCCCTACATCGAGTCCGGCAAGCTGGTTGTGAAGTCCGGACAGGTGGAATTCGAGAAGGTCGCGACCCCCACCTGGAAGACGGAAGTGGCCCAGAACCGCGCCAGCGGCATCATCTCTTCCTTCTATGCGGACGGCTCCAACATTGATGCCTGGCTGTGCTCCAACGACTCCACGGCCATGGGCGTTATCAACGCGCTGGAAGACAACTATGACGGGGAATGGCCCATCATCACCGGTCAGGACTGCGACAAGCCCAACGTCAAGAAAATGATCGAAGGCAAGCAGAGCATGTCCGTGTTCAAGGATACCCGCACCCTGGCCGCCCAGGTGGTCAAGATGGTGGGACAGGTCCTGGCGGGCGAGACCGTTGAAGTGAACGACACCGAGACCTACAACAACAACGTCATCACCGTTCCTTCTTTCCTGTGCGAGCCTGTCTTTGGCAGCGCCGACAACTATATGGAGCTGCTGATCGACTCCGGCTATTATCAGCTGTCCGATGTGCAGTAAGTGCCCTTGAGTTTTGTTTCAGATGCAGGCGGGCGGTGCCCGCCTGCATCCTTTCCATGACCTGGGATCATTCGTCAGCGTTCCGCTGACGCAGCAGCCGGAGGAAAGCCATGTCCAAAACACTGTTGGAAATGAAAAGCATAACCAAAACTTTCCCGGGCGTAAAGGCGCTTGACAATGTCAACCTGAAGGTGGAGGAAGGGGAGATCCACGCGCTGGTTGGCGAGAACGGAGCGGGAAAGTCCACCCTGATGAACGTGCTGAGCGGGATCTATCCCTACGGGACCTATACCGGGGACATTATTTACGACGGCAAGGTATGCAGGTTCTCAAACATCAAGGATTCCGAGCGGCTTGGCATCGTCATTATTCATCAGGAACTGGCGCTGGTGCCGGAAATGTCCATCGGCGAAAACATGTACCTTGGCAACGAATGCGGTCACCGGTTCTCCATTGACTGGAACAAGACCTATTCGGAAGCGGACAGGTACCTGAAAACGGTGGGGCTGAAGGAAAGCTCCAAAGTCCTGGTCAAGACCATCGGTACGGGTAAACAGCAGCTGGTGGAAATCGCGAAGGCCTTGGCCAAAAAGGCCAGACTGCTGATCCTGGATGAGCCGACATCCTCCCTGAATGAGGAAGATTCCCGCGCACTTCTGGATCTGATGCTCAGCTTCAAAAAACAGGGGATGACCATGATCATCATTACCCACAAGCTGAACGAGGTTTCCTATGTGGCGGATAAAATAACCGTCCTGCGGGACGGAACGACCATCGAGACCATCGACAACCACGGCAAGGAGCCCGTCAGTGAGGAGCGGATCATCAAAGGCATGGTAGGCCGGGAAATGACCAACCGCTTCCCCAAAAGGGAAAAAACCGCGCTGGGGGAGGTGCAGATGGAGATCACCCACTGGACGGTGCATCACCCCCTTTACCCGGAGCGCAAGGTGGTGGACGACGTTTCAATGTATGTGCGCAAGGGAGAAGTGGTGGGGATCTACGGGCTGATGGGCGCCGGGCGTACCGAGCTGGCCATGAGCATCTTCGGTCAAAGCTATGGAACGCATTTTTCCGGAGAGCTGAAGCTGAACGGAAAGACGGTCAAAATGCGAAGGAGCGAGTCGGACGCCATAAGGCACAAAATCGCGTACGTTACCGAAGACCGAAAGGGGAACGGGCTTGTTCTTTCCCAATCCATCCGGGTCAATACCTCCCTTGCGAACCTGAAGGCCATTTCCAGCCATACGGTCATTGACAGCGACCGGGAATACGCCGTGGCGAAGGAATACCGGGAAAAGCTGAGGATCAAGACGCCTTCAGTGGACCAATTGGTAGGCAATCTGTCCGGCGGGAACCAGCAGAAGGTGCTCCTGGCCAAATGGATGTTTGCAGAACCGCAGATTCTCCTGCTGGACGAACCGACCCGCGGCATTGATGTGGGCGCGAAATACGAGATCTATTGCATCATCAACGATCTGGCGGCTGCCGGGAAAAGCGTGGTGCTGATCTCCTCCGAGCTGCCGGAGGTGCTGGGCATGAGCGACCGGATCTACATTATGAATGAAGGCCGGTTCGTAGATGAAATGAAGGCAGAGGAAGCCACGCAGGAGAGCATTATGGCGGCGATCCTCAGATCGGGAAAGGGGGCCTGAAGATGAGCGTGAAAACGGAAGCATCTCCCGGCTGGAGGCAGCGCTTGACCGATTTTCTTGAAAAGTACAAGGTTGGCGCGTTTTTTCAGAAATACACCATGACCCTTGCCCTGGTGGTCGTAACCTTTGTCTTCTGGCTGTGGCCCGGAAAAGAGGGACTGATCCTGCTTCCCTCCAACCTGACCTCCCTGATCGCGGAGAACGCGTATGTATTTGTTTTGGCCACGGGTATGCTGCTTTGCATCCTGACCGGCGGGAACATCGACCTTTCCGTTGGATCCGTGGTGTGCTTTACCGCAGCCGTGGGCTGTACGATGATGGCCTCCGGCGCGAACATGTGGCTGACGGTCCTGGTCATGTTGGGCATCGGGCTGGCCATCGGGGCCTTCCAGGGATTCTGGATCGCGAAGGTCCGGGTGCCCGCATTCATCGCTACGCTTGCGGGGATGTATGCGTTCAGGGGCTTTTCCAACGTGGTACTCAACGGATACCGTGTGGACATCGCCAACCAGGGTTTTCTGGACCTGTTCGGGACCGGCAAGACCAGCTTCATACCGGATTTCCTTCGGCAGGGCATTCCGGCCCTGGATGCGCAGTTTACCAAGGACAACGCTTTTCTTGTGGGACTGATCGGGGCCAACAGCGTGACCAAATTCAATGTCACCTGTATGTGCATCGGCACGGTGGCCACGCTTGTTTTCATCGCGCTGAAAGTGCATAAGATCCTCTCGCAGAAAAAGCTGGGGATCAGCCAATCCATCCCCAAGCAGATCGTGACCCTCGTTTTGATCTCCATCCTTGCGATCTGGGTCAGCTTTCAGCTCAGCTGTTACAGAGGCCTTCCCATGGTGCTTCTCTGGATCGCCCTGGTGCTGGGGCTTTACGCCTATATCACCAACAAGACGGCCATTGGCCGGCACCTGTACGCGGTGGGCGGCAACGAAAAAGCCACCGCGCTGTCCGGCGTCAAGACGCGCAATGTCTATTGGTTTGCCTATGCCAACATCGGATTGCTGGCCGGCCTCGCGGGCATACTGACCGCGGGACGCGCCAAAGGGATCGATCCGGTCTATGGCGAGGGATACGAGATGGACGCGATCGCAGCCTGTTTCATTGGCGGCGCTTCGGCCTATGGCGGCACAGGCAAGGTGTCGGGCATGATCATCGGTGCGCTCCTGATGGGGGTCATCAACAAGGGCATGATCATTGTGGGCGTGGACGCGAACTATCAGAAGGTCGTCAAGGGCATCGTGCTGTTGGTGGCCGTCATGTTCGATGTGATGTCCAAAAGGCAGAAACGATAACACAGGAAGGGGAACAGACGATGGAACGCAAGGAAGTACTGACCCTATTAAAGAAAAATGCAATGCTGATTGTTCTGGTCCTTGTGTATCTGTTTTTCCTGATCATCACACAGGGCGGTATTTTCAGTCCCTCAAGCTTTACGGAACTGATCAACCAGAACGCGTATGTCTATATCCTGGGCGCGGGCATGCTGATGTGCATGCTGACCGGCGGAAACATTGACCTGAGCTGCGGCGCGTTTGTCTGCCTGCTGGGCGCGCTTGGAGGCGTGTTCATGATCGTCCAGGGCCTGGGCACCGGCATATCCATCCTGCTGATGCTGCTCATCGGGGTGGCCTACGGCTGCGGGCTGGGATATCTGATCGCGTACATCCATATCCCGCCATGGATCGCGACCCTGGCCGGATACCTGGCTTTCCGGGGCCTGGGGACGTCCATATTGTCCGCCAACTCCAAGACCGGTTCGCTGGCACCGTTTCCCGTGGACTTTCAGAGCCTTTTTTATGGACGGGTGTTTCCCACGGAAAAGGGCGTTTTCAACTGGCCCTGCTTTCTGTTTGGGCTGTTTGCGGCCTCGGCAGTGATCGTGATTCTGCTGCGCGTACGCAGCAGCCGCCAGTCCAAGGGATATGAGGCGGATACCCTTGCCGGCGTCGCGGCCAAGGGGGGCCTGGGCGGCGCGGCCATCCTTCTGGTTACGGCTAAGCTTGCCATGGACGGCGGGATCCCCACCACCCTGCTTTGGGTGGCGGGCATCATCCTGGTATACAGTTTTCTGACCAGCAAGACCACATTGGGCAGGCATTTTTATGTCGTGGGCGGCAACATCGAGGCAGCCAGGCTGTCTGGCATCAACACCCGCCGGATCATGTTCATCGCTTATCTGAACATGGCGGTTCTGACCAGCATCGCCACCATGACGGTCATCGCCCGGTCCCAGTCCGCCTATGCGGACATCGGAAAGAACTTTGAAATGGACGCCATTTCCGCATGCGTGGTCGGCGGCGTCTCTGCCAGCGGCGGTTCGGGGACTGTGCTGGGTATGGTGATAGGCGCGACGCTGATCGGTGTGATCAACCTGGGGATGAGCCTGATCAGCCTGGATGCGAACTACCAGCGGGTGGTCAAGGGCTTTGTGCTTCTGGCTGCGGTGGTGTTTGATATTCTGTCCAAGAAGCGCGCAAAATAAACGGCTTTCCGGCCGGAACGGGGAAGGTCCCCGGTTTCCGGAAGAGGGAAGGACACGTGCCTGGAGGGTCGGAAATTGGATCAAAACAAGATGAGGGCCGGGCTAATCGGGATCGCTGCGGCGTATCTGCTTTATCTCTGCTATGAATTGTATCAGGGACGCGGGGAAACGGATACCACCATGACGCCGACGGCCAGAGGGGTGTTTATCGTCCTGTTTGCCATCAGTGCGCTGGCGCTGCTGGTGTATGCATACAGGGTGTGGAAGCACAGCCGGGAGCAAGACGAAAAGTCTTCGGACCGGGAGGACAGTACCCGGCTAAAATAGGAACAGGAAAATGGAAGAATTTTTTCTGGAACTGGAGAACGCCTTCGCGGACTACCGCCGGGCGGTCGATGAAAGCATGAAAAGGAGCCGGCCGACGGACGGACTGCTGGGATTTGGCAGGTCGCTGAAGGACGATGCCTGTCATGACATCCTGGATAGACAGATCAATCTGTCTGTCGGGAAGCTTTGCCGGTCCGGGCCGGACGAAGCGACCGCGGAGCGGGCCGTAAGGATGCTGCTCTTCCGGGAGGATCTTGCTCAATGGCCTTTGGCCGCGCAATGGATGCTGATCGCGATACAGCGGCACAGTCTTCCGCTGATTCCTTTTCTTTCGCCGGGCGTAGCTGCTGCCCTGTACAAAGCGTACTCGGCCCAATATCGCCCATGGGAGCGGCTTCCGGCTCAAAACGAGATCTTGAAAGCCCTGAAGGAAGGGGGAAAGGACCGCAGGTGAGGGAGGTTCTGCAAACGATCCTGCCGGTGGCGGTATGGCTAGCCATCGGTGTGGTTTCAAGACGATACGGAGTGATCTCCAGGACAGGTGTGGAGGCGCTGAAAACCGTGGTCGTCAACATAACGCTGCCTGCGGTCCTCCTGAACGCCTTTGCCACCACGCACTATTCCCTGATGGACGTGGTCATTCCCCTGCTCTTGTATGCCGTATGCGTTCTGGCCTTCTTCATGGGCAGACTTGGGAAAAGGCTGCTGAAGCTTCCATCCCGTTTTGTGCCGTATTTGACCACAGGCTTTGAAGCGGGAATGCTGGGGTACGCGCTCTTTGGCATGCTTTACGGACAGGACCGGATGGCGGAATTTGCTCGCGTGGATCTGGGACAGGTCCTGTTTGTTTTTACCCTGTACAAGGCCCTTTTGGGGAAGGACGGGCGTAAAAAGACCGGGGCGAAAGCGCTTTTCCGGGAGATGGCGCTTTCGCCCATTATTCTGTCCATTTTGGCCGGGGTGCTGCTGGGGGCCACTGGACTGTATGACGGCATGAAGGCGCAAGGCTGGAACGGTGTGTTTGACGCGTGCGTACAGTTTGTTTCCGCTCCGACCAGCGCGCTGATCCTGTTGGCGGTCGGATATGATCTGGTGCTCCGGGACATTCCCTGGCGGGAGACGGGAAAAACCGTCGCATTTCGCCTGGGGATCATGCTGATTCTGCGCTTGGGCCTCGGGGGAGTGCTTGGGATCCTCTGGCCAAGCCTGGACCTGTCTGCCGCGCTCAACGTCCTGTTCATCCTTCCGCCGCCCTTTGTGCTTCCGGTCTTTGCGGATGAACCCGGGGAACGGGTCTATGTATCGTCGGTCCTTTCGGTATCCACTTTGGCGGCCATGCTTGGCTTTGCGGTGCTTGCCGTGCGCTGATTTTTCTTCCGGCTTTCGAAAAGCATAGATTGATAAGTGGGGAACGCCGCCGTTTTTCCTCAATCGGGTAGGAGGGGGTGGCTAACCCCCGTCCTCCCACACCACCGCTCATGC